>JAYSZH010000001.1:0-2431 GCA_043738155.1 Polaromonas sp.
CAAAGTTAGCTTGCCGCCAGCGCTTGCAGATACTTGCATAGACACAATAGCCGAGTAACCACCGTTTGGATTGACTGCAACTTGCACCACCATGCCACATGGTTGCTCAGCATCAGATTCGTGAAAAACTTCTTGTGAAACAAAGGGTTGCGAATCATCCCCATCAATTTGAACGATATAAGCACGCCGCTTCAACGTCCCCCTAAACTGGCTACGCGCCACCACTTCTTGGCCAGGGTAACAGCCTTTTTTGAAGTTCACCCCGCCAACCGACTCGTAATTCAGCATTTGCGGCACAAAAGCTTCAACGATAGGTGCGGTAATCGTGGCGATGCCCGCACGGACTTCGCCCCAGTTCCAAAGCTCAGTCGAAAGCGTTTCACCTGCTGGAGCAGCATCACTCACAGGGGTGATGCACAGCGCACGGGTTTGACCCAAAGCAGGGTGCAGTGCAATCACTGTAGAGGTATTAAATATGCCGATATTGATAATAGCCGGCGTATTTATTGCCTGAGTTGCTATTAAATTAATAGTATTTCCGGTTAGGCCGTAAATACTGAATTCATCCGTCACATCCGTCAACTTGGCCTTTGCCCGCATCACAAACATGCTCAAACGCTTCAAAGTCGGTGCCAAAATGTCGCGGCTGCAGACCATGTAAATATCTGGCGTGGTCTGCGTGGTATCCATGGCAGTCCGCTTGTAGATGGTGAACGACGCCTGCATCCGCCCCTTGGCCGAGCAAAACGCCGCCAAGCGTGACTCGTTCATGCCCAAAAGCGCGACATCGTTGGTCAGTTGGCCTTGCAGAAACGACGCGGCATCCGCACCTGTGACGCGAATGATGCCCAAATGGTCAAGTTTGAGTGCGCCTGAGGGTAAGCCAGAGGGCAATTTGTAACTTGATTGTGAGTTCAGTGAGTTTTCTAGCTGCATAGGTGAATTATCATCGTCATCTGACTGGTTTATGTGTGTACTGTTATTTTTAGGGCAATGTGCTGATGTTCAAGAGGCTTTTTACCATGGTGGCGCTGTTGGCGATTTTCGTCGCTGCCGGCGCGGGTGCGCTGGCGTGGTGGGTGAACCAGCCTTTGAGTTTGGCGTACTCCACAGTAGAATTCACCTTAGACAAGTCCAATTCAGCATCTCAAGGCAAAACGGTCGCCCAGCAAGTCGTCGATGCCGGCGTGCAAACCCAGCCCAATTTGTTACAACTGTGGTTTCGCGTCTCTGGCGATGCCCGCAAAATCAAAGCGGGTAGCTACGAGCTAGAAGCTGGCGTGACCCCGCGCAGCCTGCTCAAAAAACTCGTCAGCGGCGACCAAGCCTTCAAAACGGTGACCTTGGTGGAAGGCTGGACGTTCAATCAGCTGCGTCAAGCACTCTCAAAAGCAGAGCATCTCAGGCAAGAAACACGCGGGCTAAGCCCTGAAATCATCATGGAAAAGCTGGGTAAGCCGGGTCTCAAACCCGAAGGCCGCTTCTTCCCCGACACCTACACCTACACCAAAGGCAACAGCGATTGGGTCGTTTTGAAAAGCGCCATGCAAGCGATGAACAAAAACTTGGACGCCGCGTGGGAGATGCGCGCCAAAGATTCACCGCTGAAATCCATGGACGAGGCTTTGACGCTGGCCAGCATCGTCGAAAAAGAAACCGGCAGCCCAGAAGACCGCCTTATGGTTGGCAGCGTGTTTAACAACCGTTTGCGGCTGAACATGCCGCTGCAGACCGACCCCACCGTTGTTTACGGCGTCAGTGTCGCCAAAGGCAAAGAATACGACGGCAATTGGCTACGCGCCCGCGCGGACGACAACCCGTGGAACACCTACCAGCGCACCGGCCTGCCGCCCACGCCCATCGCCATGCCGGGTAAAGCGGCGCTGTTGGCGGCCGTGCAGCCCAAGCCCAGCAGTGCGCTGTATTTTGTGGCCAAAGGCGACGGCACGGGTGCCAGCCAGTTCAGCGACACGCTGGAAGAGCACAATCGTGCGGTGAATAAATATATTCGGGGTAAATAGGTCGTGAATACGTTGGAATCTAAGGCGAAATCGCTAGAAAACGGACTTTTCATCAGCTTTGAAGGCATAGATGGCGCCGGTAAATCTACCCATATTGCCGCGCTGGTGGCTGCGTTTCAAGCCGAGCGGGGTGCAGACCGTGTCGTCCACACCCGTGAACCTGGCGGCACGCCCTTGGCTGAAAAGCTGCGCCAGCTGATTTTGAACGATGCCATGGATGCGCTGACCGAATCCTTTCTCGTCTTCGCCGCCCGCCGCGACCACCTGAATCTGGTGATTGAACCCGCTTTGGCTCGTGGCGACGTGGTCTTGAGTGACCGTTTCACCGACGCCACCTTTGCCTACCAAGGCGGCGGGCGCGGTTTTGACCTCAAAACGCTATTAATATTAGAGCAATATACGCAAGTAAT
>JAYSZH010000002.1:0-5995 GCA_043738155.1 Polaromonas sp.
TGGTACCGGTATGCGCGCGTTTCGATTTGGTGGCGTAACCCACCGCTTTTAGATAGCGGTCGTCCAAATGTTCCAAACCTGCCAACACAACACCCGTGCGCTTTTGCTCGGCAAACATGAAGTCTTTGATTTCCACAATGCTGGGCACCGCGTCTTTGGCGTTGCCAAAAAACTCTAGGCAAACCGTACGTGTGTGCTGCGGCATTTTGTGCACCACCCAGCGGGCGCTGGTGATCAGGCCGTCGCAGCCTTCTTTTTGTATACCTGGCAGGCCGCTCAAAAACTTGTCGGTCACATCTTTGCCCAAACCTTCTTTGCGGAAAGACGGGCCGGCAATGTCCAATTGTTCGGTTTTGATCAGCTTTTTGCCATCAGCTTCAAAGTATTTCAACTCAAAGCTCGCCATCTCAGCGTCATGGATTTTGCCCATGTTGTGGTTCAGACGGGTTACTTCCAGCCATTTGGCGTCTGGCGTCACCATGCGCCAGCTGGCCAGATTGTCTAGCGCCGTGCCCCACAATACTGCTTTTTTGCCGCCGGCGTTCATGGCGATGTTGCCGCCAATGCAGCTGGCTTCGGCCGAGGTGGGGTCGACCGCAAAGACAAACCCGCCCCGCTCAGCCGCATCCGCCACGCGCTGCGTCACCACACCAGCTTCGGTCCACACGGTCGCCACAGGCTGGGAATGGCCCGGCAAAGTGCGCATCTCTACCTCGGTCATGGCTTCCAGCTTTTCGGTGTTGATGACCGCGCTTTTCCAAGTCAGCGGAATCGCGCCGCCAGTGTAACCCGTACCACCGCCGCGCGGAATGATGGTCAACCCCAGCTCGATACAGCCTTTGACCAGACCTGCCATCTCAGCCTCAGAATCAGGCGTTAACACCACAAAGGGGTATTCCACACGCCAATCGGTCGCGTCCGTCACGTGGCTGACGCGGCTTAGGCCGTCAAATTTGATGTTGTCACTCGCGGTGAGTTTGCCCAGCGTTTTTAGCGTCTTTTTACGCAGCGCAGTTGCTTTTAAAAAGATAGCATCGAAGGTATTGATGGCGCCAGCCGCCATCACAATCAGCTCTCCAACGAGGGTGTCACGGGACGCATCGGCTTGGGGCGTACGGCGCTTTTCTACTTCTGACAATCTGTGGCGCAAAGCATCCACCAGCTGCTGGCGGCGCTTGGGGTTGTCCAGCAAATCGTCTTGTAAATACGGGTTGCGCTGCACCACCCAAATATCGCCCATCGCCTCATACAACATGCGGGCAGATCGACCCGTGCTGCGTTCTTCACGCAACTGGTTCAAAATTTGCCAAGCGCGATCGCCCAAAATCCGTTGCACAATTTCACGATCTGAAAACGAAGTGTAGTTGTAGGGGATTTCGCGTATGCGTTCGGCATGACCGTGCTCAACTGCATGACCTTGCTGAGTTTGTGTAGGGAAAAGCGGGGTAGAAAGCATATTAGAAGGATTCATCTCATCCAATGTTACCGCAGTGCAGCATTCCCTTGTCACCCAGCGGACACATTTAGGCACTAAATTCAACTCGGAGTACTGTAATTGCGGCTACTCACCGCCTTGTAGTGGATAACCCGAAGCGTTTTTCAGGGCGTCTCAACTATCATTTCTTAGGTAATTTGTTGATTTATTTGGAGATTTACATGAAAACCATCCGCCTTTCAGCATCTGTGGCAGCTGCCGCAGCTGCCGTTTTTAGTCTTTTTAGCCCGCAAGCGCAGGCGCAAACCGAGGTGCAGTGGTGGCATTCCATGACCGCTGTGAACGGCGAATGGGTGAACGACCTGGCCAAAGACTTCAACGCCAGCCAAAAAGAGTACAAAATCATCCCGACTTTCAAAGGCACGTACGACGAATCGATGACGGCAGCCGTCGCAGCCTTTCGCGCTGGCAATGCGCCGCACATTTTGCAGGTGTTTGAGGTTGGAACGGCCACCATGATGGCCAGTAAGGGTGCGATTGTTCCTGTGGCTCAGGTGATGAAAGACGCAGGCCAAAAGTTCGACCCCAGCGGCTACGTGGCAGCCGTTGCGGGCTACTACACCGCGCCCAATGGCCAAATGCTGAGTTTCCCGTTCAACAGCTCAACCACGGTGTTTTACATCAACAAAGACGCTTTCAAAGCCGCCGGCATAGACACCACCAAACCGCCTGGCACTTGGCCAGAAGTGGCGCTGGCAGCGGCCAAACTCAAAGCCAGCGGTCACAAATGTCCGTTCACCACCGCTTGGCAGGGTTGGACGCAGCTGGAGAGCTTTTCAGCTTGGCACAACGTCGAATTTGCAACCAAATCCAACGGTTTGGCGGGTTTGGATGCCCGTATGAAGATCAACTCCCCCCTGCACGTGCGCCACATTGAAAACTTGGCGAACATGGCCAAACAGGGCTTGTTTGTGTACAAAGGCCGTGGCAATGTGCCTGAAGCAAGCTTTGTTTCAGGCGAATGCGCGATGGTCACGACCTCATCAGGCTTTTACGGCAACGTGGCAAAAAACGCTAAATTTGGCTACGGTTTGTCCACTTTGCCCTACTACCCAGACGTGGCTGGCGCACCGCAAAACACCGTCATCGGCGGTGCCAGCTTGTGGGTCATGGCCGGTAAAAAGCCCGCTGAATACAAAGGCGTTGCCGCTTTCTTCAATTTCGTCTCCAGCCCTGAAGTGCAATCTGCCAGCCATAAGCGCACCGGCTACCTGCCGGTCACCACTGCCGCTTACAAGTTGACCGAGGCGTCAGGCTTTTACAAAGAAAAACCGGGTACCGACGTCGCCGTGACGCAAATGATCCGCAAAGTAACCGACAAGAGCCGTGGCATCCGCCTTGGTAACTATGTCCAGATCCGCGCAGTGGAGGACGAAGAATTGGAACAAGTGTGGAATGGCAAAAAGACCGCCAAAGAGGCCTTGGACGACATTGTGAAACGCGGCAACGAGCATTTGGCGCGATTTGAGGCTGCGAACAAAGGCAAGTAAAGACGCTAGTTTACTATACTTTTCATAGCTACTTAGGCAATAAATACGCCGGCTACAGCCATTTTTAGCACAAAAAAATACACATTCATGGAAAAACGCGTTCAATTTCGATCAACTTGGCTGCCATGGCTGCTGATTGCGCCTCAGTTGGTCGTGATTCTCGTGTTTTTCTTCTGGCCAGCGGCGCAGGCTGTTTTGCAGTCATTTCAGGTGCAAGACGCGTTTGGACTGTCCAAAGAATGGGTGGGATTTCAAAACTTTTTGCAGCTGTGGAACGATGAAAGCTACCTCGCTTCCTTCAAAACCACGGCTATTTTCTCGCTCTTGGTCGCGGTTTTAGGCATCGGTTTGTCCCTGATATTGGCTATTTTTGCCGACCGCATCATCAAAGGGGCGATGCTTTACAAAACCATGCTGATCATCCCCTACGCCGTCGCCCCAGCGGTGGCTGGCGTGTTGTGGATTTTCATGTTTTCGCCGTCGTTGGGCGTGGTTGCCTACGCTTTGGGCAAAATTGGCATCAATTGGAACCATTTGCTCAACGGCACGCACGGCATGACGCTGATTGTCATGGCCGCCGTTTGGAAGCAGATTTCCTACAACTTTCTGTTCTTTTTGGCAGGTTTGCAGTCCATTCCCAAGTCCCTCATCGAAGCCGCCGCTATTGACGGCGCGAAGCCGTGGCGGCGGTTTTGGACGATTCAGTTCCCACTGCTTACACCCACCACCTTCTTTTTGCTGGTCATCAACATGGTGTACGCGTTTTTTGACACCTTTGCGATTGTCGACGCCACCACCCACGGCGGGCCTGGGCAAGACACCTCGATTTTGGTCTACAAGGTCTATTACGACGGTTTCAAGGCGATGGATTTGGGCGGTTCCGCCGCGCAGTCGGTGGTCTTGATGACGATTGTGATTGCACTCACGGTGATTCAATTCCGCTTCGTCGAAAAGAAAGTCAACTATTGATGGTGAATTTTTATGGATAAATTGCTATGGTAGAGCGTAGCCCCTTCCTCACCTTCCTCGCCCACGCCGTCATGTGGATTGGCGTGCTCATCGTCGCTTTTCCGCTGTATTTGGCCTTCGTCGCCTCCACCCACACAGCACAAGAAATCGTGCAAGCGCCTATGCCGCTGCTACCCGGTAGTTATATGTGGGAAACCTACGCCAAAGCGTTAACTGGCGGCGGTGCAGGTGGTGGTGGCTCTAAAGCGCCTGTAGCGCACATGATGTGGGTCAGTTTTGTGACCGCGATGGTGATCGCCATTGGCAAAATCACGATTTCTCTGCTGTCCGCCTTCGCCATCGTTTACTTCCGCTTTCCGTTCAAAACCCTGTTCTTTTGGATGATTTTCGTGACCTTGATGCTGCCTGTCGAGGTGCGCATTGGCCCGACATACCAGGTCGTCTCTGATCTGGGCATGCTCAATACGTATGCAGGGTTGACGGTGCCACTCATCGCCTCGGCCACCGCAACCTTCCTGTTTCGTCAGTTTTTCATGTCTGTGCCCGATGAGCTGACCGAAGCCGCCCGCATGGACGGTGCCAGCCCGATGCGGTTTTTCTTCGATATTTTGCTGCCTTTGTCCAAAACCTCCATCGCCGCCCTGTTTGTGATTCAATTTATCTACGGCTGGAACCAGTACCTGTGGCCACTTTTGGCGACAACGACCGAGAGCATGTACCCCGTGGTGGTCGGCATCAAAATGATGGTCGCGGGTGGCGACTCGCAAAACGAGTGGAATGTGGTCATGGCGACCGCGATTTTGGCGATGCTGCCACCGGCTGCAGTCGTCATGCTGATGCAAAAATGGTTCGTTAAAGGTTTGGTGGATACTGAAAAATAATATGGCTTCAATCTCCCTCAAAAACATCATCAAACGCTACGGCGCTGGCAAAACGGCGACACAAGTCATCCACGGCGTGAATGCCGAGATTGCCGACGGCGAATTCATCGTCATCGTCGGACCCTCCGGCTGCGGCAAATCAACACTGCTGCGGATGGTGGCTGGTTTGGAAGAAGTCTCCGGCGGTGAGGTTTGCATTGGCAACCGCGTGGTGAACGACCTGGAACCGGCTGAGCGCGACATCGCCATGGTCTTCCAAAACTACGCGCTTTACCCGCACATGAGCGTGTTTGACAACATGGCCTATGGCCTCAAAATCGCCAAAGTACCCAAAGATGAGATCAAAACCCGTGTCGACAAAGCCGCCAAGATCCTAGAACTCGGCGGCCTGCTAGAGCGCAAACCACGCGATATGTCGGGCGGTCAGCGCCAGCGCGTGGCCATGGGACGCGCCATTGTGCGGCAGCCGCAGGTGTTTTTGTTCGACGAACCGTTGTCGAACTTGGACGCAAAATTACGCGCCCAAACCCGCTTAGAAATCCAAAAACTGCACCGCGAGCTGGGTATCACCTCGCTTTTTGTCACCCATGACCAGGTCGAAGCCATGACACTGGCGCAGCGCATGATGGTGATGAACGCCGGCGTGATGGAGCAATTTGGCACACCCGAAGAGGTCTACAACCGCCCTGCCAGCACCTTTGTGGCAAGTTTCATGGGTTCGCCACCTATGAATTTGCTGAAAAACGCACCGGGCTGCGTCCATGGCCAAGTGCTGGGCATTCGGCCTGAGCATTTGGACATATGCGGCTCCACAGCGGGCGGCTGGCAGCTGCAGGCTGACGCCATTGAGATGCTGGGTGCTGAGCGCTTGGTGTACGCGCTCTTGGGCAACGAGCGTCTGATCATCCGCCTTGATGAAAACCAAGCCGTGCCGCAAATCGGCGGCATGCTTTACGCCAAGCCCCGTGCAGACAAGTTGCATCAGTTTGATGCCGTCACGGGAAAACGCTTGCTTTAAGCAAAATTACCTCGTCATTCCCGCGAAGGCGGGAATCCACGGTGGAGGAGCATGGATTCCCGCCTTCGCGGGAATGACAGTTTTTTATCCGTAGATAATCTTCATATGCAAACCGTTAATTCTGAAAACTGGCCATATCCAC
>JAYSZH010000003.1:0-16902 GCA_043738155.1 Polaromonas sp.
ATCAACCCCGGTGAAAACGTGGGCATTGTGGGGCGCAATGGTGCGGGCAAATCGACGCTGTTTGCGCTCTTGAACGGCACGCTGCATGAAGACGGCAGCGGTACATTCTTCTTGCGCGGCCAGCAGGGTGACGTCGCCGTCAATCACAAACTGCGTCGCACTTTGCTCGGTTTCCGGCATGTCCTGCGCCACTTGACCCATGCGCCACTGCGCAGGGATGAAGTATTCGCCGCCGTCTTCATGCAGCGTGCCGTTCAAGAGCGCAAACAGCGTCGATTTGCCCGCACCATTGCGCCCCACAATGCCCACGTTTTCACCGGGGTTGATGGTCACATTGGCACTGTCAAGCAGGACTTTGGCACTGCGACGCAGCACCACGTTTTTAAGAGTAATCATGAGAAATTTTTTGAGCTATCACTTAGAGGTAGCACCCAGCTATGGCAAGGCGTAACTAAGTATTATCCCTTACTCTGCGAATACTAAGTCAAAACTTCACCCACTGTCTCCCTGGTCAACGCCGCTTGCGCGATAAGCCACTCACAAAAAGCCTGCACTTCTGGGCGCTGTCCACTACGCGGGCCAACGATGAGCCAGTAAGCCAAAGGTGTTTCCAGACGTTCAGAAGGCAGCAATTCAATCAAATCCCCCTTGGCCAAATGATCTGCAATCAGCGGCATGCGACATAAGGCAATACCTTGGCCGGTGAGGGCGGCTTGCACGATTTGGTGCGAGTAGTTGAAGTACAGCCAGCGCTTAGGCTCCAAATCGGGTAGTTTTTGCGCAACGAGCCAACGCTCCCATGTCAACCACTCGTTGTGTTTGAAACGGTTGTCGTGGTCGGCCTCAATCAGCGAAAAGTGGCTCAAATCAGCCGCTTTATTGATGGATCGACTGCTCTTCATCAGCCACGGGCTGGCCACGACGGCCAGTTGTTCGCCAAACAGCCGCGTCGCGTGCTTGGGCACAGAGCCAGGTTTGGCATAGCGCAGCACCAAATCAACATCACTTGTTTCCAGATTGATTGCGCTGTCTGTGGCTTCGATACGCAGGTCAATATCAGGGTTGTCGTGCTGAAAAGCCTCCATGCGTGGAATCAACCACTGGGTGGAGAACGACGCCCATGTCGAAATCGACACGATTTTTCGCCCCGCCGTGCGACGGATTTGACGAACTGCACCATCGATGTTTTCCAAAGACGGCATCACCGCCCGCAGCAGTTGTGAGCCTGCGCCCGTCATCTCCACCGAACGCGTGTGGCGCAAAAACAGGCTGACGCCGACTTCTTCCTCCAGCGCCTGTATTTGCCGGCTGACAGCCGATTGCGTCAAAGCCAGTTCTTCAGAAGCAACCCGAAAGTTCAAATGCCGCGCCACTGCCTCAAAAGCACGCAAATGCCCGACCGAGAGGGCACGGGTGCGCAGTTTGACTTTAGGGGTAGGAGCGGGGGTATGAGAGGGGCTTGTCGCAACGTTGGCAGGTGTTTTCATGCAAACGATTCTACGGCAGATGTCCGCTTGATTCATTCCAATTTTGCATGAGTGCGTGCTGGCTATTTCATTGGACGACAACAGATTGGAGCGAGATGATAGAGCCTCATTCATTCGCATCTTGCATCTTGGTGCATCCAAGTTTTAAGGATTTTCACATGAGCAGCACATCAGTCGTTCCACAAGTCGTCAGTTTACTGGCCGAACAAGACAGCGAACTGTGCATCAAACAAGGCCGTGTCTGGGCAACCGTGGGCGCAGGCGGTGACGATGTGGATGACAACTACGGCGACCACTTTTTGGAAGCGGGTCAAACATTGAGCGTTTCAAAAGGACAAAACCTCGTTTTTGAGTCCCTGAACGCTGAAATGCCAGTTTTATTTGATTTTCTCACTGTTTAGGTGTACTTTTTGCTTATAGCCAGCGTATTTATTGACTATTTAGCTATTAAAAATATAGCAAAAACTCATATTTGAATTTAAACTTATTTGGAATTAACCATGACAACCGACATTTACCTACTTTTTTTAATCACCACATTGGTCGTGGTCTTCTCTCCGGGCCCAGCTGCTATCGTGGTGGCGGAGCAAGGCGCGAGCCATGGCGCAAAAAGTGCAGTTTTCGGTACGCTTGGCATTGCCAGTGCAAATGTGGTTTACTTTTTGTTGTCAGCCACTGGTATTGCTTCGCTTTTGCTCGCGTCAAACCTTGTGTTCACAGTGATCAAGTGGCTGGGCGTGGCGTATTTGGTTTACTTGGGTTTGTCAGCTATTGCCAGCAAATCAGGCGGTTTGGTCGTGCGTCAAGATGCAAGCCATGTTTTCTCTGCCAGACGCTTTTTCATCAAGGGTTTCGTGGTGGAAATCAGCAACCCCAAAGCGCTGCTTTACTTCACAGCACTGCTGCCCCAGTTTTTAAATACGTCGCAGGCGCTAGCGCCACAACTTGTCATCATGGGGGTGACCACACTGGTCTTAGATTTACTTTCCTACAATCTGTATGGCTTGCTGGGCGATAGGCTGGCGCGCAGTGCGCTAAAGCGATGGGTCATCAACTTGATTAACCGTACAGCGGGAGGTTTTTTGATATTTGCGGGGTTGAAAATGGCGACTATGGAGCGATAAGTGCCAAGAATTTTCAACTACATTGACGCAAAAGAAGCGAATTTGTAGTGATTTGGCGGTCATCGGGGTGCTAATTGCAGCTCAACCAGCAGCCTTTCAATATTCAAGACTTCTGTTTGCTGGGCTACTTTTGTAAGGTGATAATAAACACTTCATATCATCAGGAGAAGCCATGAAAGGCGACGCACAAGTTATCTCTCATTTGCAAGCGCAGCTTAAAAACGAACTGACCGCAATCAACCAGTACTTTTTGCATTACCGCATGTATAAGCACTGGGGTTTTGACAAGTTGGCTAAAAAAGAATACGCAGAATCTATCGGTGAAATGAAGCATGCTGACATGCTGATGGATAGGATTTTCATGCTGGATGGCTTGCCAAACTTGCAAGATTTGGGAAAATTGTCCATAGGCGAAGACGTGCCTGAAGCTTTGGCTTGCGATTTAAGCGCTGAAGTTGGCGCACAAGCGACCATCAAGGCTGGTATCGCACACTGCGAAAGCGTCAGAGACTACGTTTCGCGTGATTTGCTGCAAGGTATTTTGGATGATACCGAAGAGCACATCGACTTTTTAGAAACCCAAATCGATCTGATCGGCAAAGTCGGTATTCAAAACTACCTGCAAAGCCAGGTGGGTGAACTTGGCTAGTGATTTCATGTTTTTATTGCAAAGCTGTTGGCGCTGCGTGGTGGTGTAGGGTGTGTGCGCCGGTCTGGGGATCAGCAGATTCAGCGACTTGCTGCGCAGCTTCAAATGTTGTCCACATGTTGTGTAAATTACCCAGCATCATGCGAAATTGCTCAGTCAAATTGGCATGACTGACCAGTTGCGACAAGTTTGAGATGATTTTTTTGGCCATCAAATCTTTGTTGCTGATCGCTTTAGGGCAGGTGCATTGGGCGTGAGCTGTCATCAACGCCAGCGTTCCTGCTAATAACGCCTCAGCTTTGAGCATGTTGTAGTTGTCCTGTTCTATTAAATCTGTTTCAGAGTTCATGGTAGGCCTTGGTCAGTTGCTAAGCTAAATATCTGCTGGCTGGACGTGACGGCAAAGGTGACGTTTGACTGGCTGCTCTGTTTATTATATGAGAATGATTCTCATTTAATTTTTTAAGATTGATGATATGTTTGCGGGGAAAGGCATTTGGTGTTGACAATAAGAACGATTCGCATTTACAATAATGTCATCCCAAAAAAATTGTAAATTTAACCCTTAATCCGTTGCACATCATGATTGTCTGTATTTGCCGCAATATATCTGACCGTGAAATAGCCAAGTCGGCCAAGGCGGGGCTGAGCTTTGACGACATTCAGTTTGAAACTGGTTTGTCATCCCAGTGCGGGAGTTGTGAGAATTGCGCGCGTGATGTCATCGCGCAATGCGGTGTGATGGGGCAAGTTGCTCATTTGCGCAAAGAGGGTGCTGCACAAGTATTGCATGGTGCTTTACAAAGTTAGTCTAACCAAAACAATAGGCTGAAGATGCTAACTATTCTTTCGTGGTCAGATATGGCTATCATTTTCTCGGCTAGCGTGATATCAGTCATTGTTGCTGCCATCTGGGTTTGCCGCTCATAATTTGTCGCGCATAGGTTTGGAATCTTAAAAAGCATGTTAAACGCAACAGAATCACGCGACATGATGGTTAACGCGAACTCACATCAGGTCTCAACTTTTAAAACGATCTTTAAAGCGACGTGCTTGGACAGTTCAGAGCTGTTGAATGGCCAAAAAGTCATTGAAATCAAACACAACGGGGCGGTTTACCGCTTGCAGGCGACAAAGTTAGGTAAGTTGATTTTGACCAAGTAAGCGCTAGTGCAAAAATATTTGCAAATCTAATTGAGAATCATTCTTATTTGCATTACAATTGAGACACGATAACTTTACTCATGTCTTTTTTTGTAACTTAAATGGAGGTTCTCTTGGCTCATTCAAATCAACGCTCGGCTCACCGCTCAGGCCAGCGTATGGCGCAACAATTCGTCATGCTGCCGATTGCAGCAGTTGTGCTTTCTGCAAGTACTTCGATTTGGGCGCAAACAGCGGTAATTGCAGAAAAAACCTTGGCACCAGTGCTTGTGATTGAAAAAGCTATTGCCCCTGAAGGCAAAGATTCAGTTCGTGCGACTGAAACTGGTATTGGCAAGGGCAAACAAGCCTTGCGCGATATTCCGCAGTCCATCACTGTGGTGACAGAGAAGTTGATTGACGACCGCAATTTAGACACCTTGAAAGAAGCGCTGCACAATACGGCGGGTATTTCTTTCTTGGCGGCTGAGGGTGGCGAGGAGGACATTCGTTTACGCGGTTTCTCATTGGCTGCAACGGGCGATATTTTTGTAGACGGCATGCGCGACCCAGCTTTTTATGACCGCGACACGTTCAACAATGACCGCATTGAGTTGTTGCGTGGCTCAGCATCCATGCTGTTTGGCCGTGGTTCCACGGGTGGTGCGGTTAACCAGGTGACCAAGCAGCCGCGTTTGATGGACGAGAGCACTGTTGACGTTACCGTCGGTAGCCATGGTTACAAGCGTGCCGTGGGTGATTTCAACATTCAAACCGGTGAAAACGCCGCTTTGCGCATCACTGCGATGGCGACCAATGCGGACAACAACGGCTCTGGCAGCAGCATTGACAAAAAAGGCGTGGCCGCAACTTACCGTTTGGGCGTGGGTACAGCTGATGAGTTCTCTGTTGGTTTGTACTACTTGGACAATAACAACGGCATGAACTACGGTTTGCCGTGGATTCGTGCCAATGGTGCTGATTTAAGCACGACTGGTTTGGTGACTGGCATCGACCCGAGCGCTTACTATGGTGCTGCTAGCGACCGCAATGCCGGTGGTGCAAAAACCGCGACTTTGGGTCATACGCACCGTTTTGACGACGGTGGTGAGCTGAAGACTATGATTCGCCAAGGCTCTTACGAGCGTGATCAGCGCGCAAGTGCGATTCGCCGTCAGCCAACCAACGCTGAAAGCAAAACTTCATGCGCTGCTGCTTTTGTTGCTGGTTCAACAACCACACGCCAGACGGCTTTGTTCAGTCCATTGTCTGATGCCACAGTATTCTGCCGTGGTACAAACAACAAAATCCAAGACATGCAAACCACGTATGTGCAAAGTGATTACAGCAAAAAGTTTGAAGCCTTGGGTGTGAAGCATGAGTTGTTGACAGGTATTGACTATGCGCATGAAAAATTTGCGAATTACAACGCAGTAGCAACACCAGCCTTGGTTAAGCCGCTTACGAGACTTGGCGCGCCCAATGACGGCGGAAGTGTGAACGAAGATTTGCGTGTTTTGAGTGTTGGTCGTCAGTTTGACGCAACTGCGCTGGGCGTGTATGTGCAAGACATGGTGCAAGTGACACCAGAGGTGAAGGTATTGGGTGGTTTGCGTTTGGATAACTTCAAAGGCAAATACAACGCAGCTGCAGCTGCAGCTACAGCAGCGGCAGCTGCTTACAACGAGCGCTCAGACACCTTGCTTAGCAAGCGTTTGGGTGTGTTGTATCAGCCATCTGCGACAACGTCATTCCATGCATCTTATGGCACGTCATTTAACACTTCTGGCGACACCTATCAGTACGACAACCAAACAGCAAACACTGGCCCAGAAGGCAGCGTGAACTACGAAATCGGTGCGAAGATTGACACGGCTGACAAGCGCTTTACTACCCGTGTGGCTTTGTTCTACGCGATCAAAAACAACGAGCGTAACCGTGACCCTGATTCAGCAGCCACACAAAATTTGCTATCCGGCAAGCGCCACGCGGCTGGTTTTGAGATTGACGTGACTGGTCGTTTGACCAAAGAGTTGGAGGTCTACGGCTCATACGCTTTCACGCCGATTGCCAAAATCGATGTGGGTGCACCGGGTGCAACCTCCATCAATGGTGTGGGTGAAGGTACGGGTGCGCGTTCGTCGTTGACGCCTAAGCACAGTGGTACCGTGTGGGCTACCTACCAAGTGACATCACAATTGCGTTTGGGTGCTGGCTTGAACTTCCGCAGCGAGCAAACGGCAAACCGCAACCCAGGCTGGGCTGCGCCAAGCTTTGTCACTGCTGATTTGATGGCTGAGTACGCGTTCAATGAAAAGTTCACCTTGAAAGCCAACGTTAGCAACGTGGCAAACAAGTTGTACGCTGATGCGCTTTACTCTGGTCATTACATTCCTGGTGCTGGTCGCGTCTTCCAATTGACAGGTTCAGTTAAGTTTTAATTGACCCAATCGGTTGAGTTTTAAAATAGCGCCATGCTCCAACATATTCAACAAGTTCTCTCTGCCGTCGAAGTGCGTCAAGCGCTAGACCTTTTGTTGGATGCGCCTTGGAGCGATGGCCGAGCCAGTGCGGGCGCGCAAGCCGCACTGGTCAAAAACAACACGCAGCTTCCACACGAGTGTGAAGCTGCCAAAGCTTTGCGCACCATGGTGCTCAAAGCTTTGGATAGGCACCCGCTGTTTTTTGCAGCATCGCTGCCAAAAAAATTGTTCACCCCAAGGTTTAACCGCTATGGCCAGTCTGACAATGCCGAGCCCATGTTTTATGGGCGGCACGTGGACAACGCCATTCGCTTTGCCCCAGATACAGGGCAACGCGTGCGTACCGATATTTCCGCAACCTTGTTTTTGTCTGCCCCTGAAGGCTACGAGGGTGGTGAATTGGTGGTGCATGACAGCACAGGTGAGCAGCGTGTCAAATTGGCTGCTGGCGATATGGTTTTATATCCGAGCACCAGCGTGCACCAAGTGACGCCGGTGACGCGCGGCGAGCGCTTGGCTTGCTTCTTTTGGATTGAAAGCATGGTTCGCAGCGACGAGCAGCGCAGCTTACTCATCGATTTAGACAACACCATCCAAGCCTTGCGTGCTAAACACGGCGAAACTGCTGAAGCGGTGGCGTTGACTGGCACGTACCACAACTTATTGCGGCAGTGGGCGGACTCATGATGCCGACAAGTATGCATACAACATTGCGTTCTGTTAGTGCCGGCTCTACTGTACCTAAAGTCGCGGCTATTCCGGCTGGCGTGGTGACGTTGGCAGACCACGAAAACCATGCCCGCAAGGTACTGGACGACAACGCACAAGCCTATTTTTGTGGTGGTGCTGGTGATGAGTTGACGATGCACACCAACAGCTACGCATGGTCGACACTCAAGCTGCAGCCGCGCGTGTTGCAGCCCTTGGCTGGCGGCCATACCCGTATTCAATTGCTGGGTAGAGATTTAGCGTGTCCTATTTTGTTGGCACCCGTTGCCTACCAGCGCATGGCGCACCCAGATGGCGAGGTGGCCACGGCGCACGCAGCAGCAGCGCTAGGCGCAGGCCTGGTGTTGAGCACGCAAGCCAGTGCATCTCTAGAGTCGGTAGCGTCAATCGTTTTGAGTCCTGGCAATAGTTCAACCCGCGGCCCGCTGTGGTTTCAGCTGTACATGCTGCATGGCCGCGGTTTCACCAAAGATTTAGTGCAGCGTGTAGAGGCTGCGGGTTATGAGGCATTGGTTGTCACTGTAGATGCACCTACGCAAGGCTACCGCGACAGGGAGCGACGTGCGAATTTTAAATTGCCAGTGGGGGTGTCCGCCGTGAATTTGGCTGGTCTGCAAGAAGCGCAAGCCGCAGCATTGCAACTTGGCCAAAGCGCCTTGTTTGATGGCTTATTGAGCACTGCGCCAACGTGGGCAGATATCGAATGGCTGCAAAGCATCACCCGCTTGCCAATCATTCTCAAAGGCATTTTGCATGAAGACGATGCGCGCCAAGCAGCAGATATGGGGCTGGCAGGCATTGTGGTGTCCAACCACGGTGGTCGTACCTTAGACACTGCAGTAGCCACAGCTGATGTCTTGCCGCGCATTGCACAAAAGTTGGCTGGCGATTTGCCTATCTTGGTCGATGGCGGCATTCGCCGTGGCACAGATGTGCTCAAAGCGATTGCTTTGGGCGCTTCTGCAGTGATGGTGGGACGACCCTATGTGTATGGTTTGGCCAACGCCGGTGCGGTGGGTGTGGCGCACGTGCTGCGCTTGCTACGTGATGAGCTTGAAGTGGCAATGGCTTTGTGCGGCTGCGCAACCTTGTCGCAAGTTACCGCCAAAGTCATTTATCAGCCCACAAAATAATAATTACCTTCTCAGATGTCTTTTTCAATGTCGTTAACTCTACCTAAACCTTCTTTCTTCACAGCTAACCGCAATGTGGTCATCGCAGGCTCCGTACTGCTGTTTCATGCTTTGGCGATTTGGGCCTTGCAGACCGGTTTGCTGATGCGAGCGGTGGAGATCATCGTGCCCGTTGAAGTTTTGGCGCAGATCATTGATTTGCCAACGCCTAAAACTGCGCCACCCGTACCTACGCCGACACCGCCTGTGCCCGTCAAGCAAGCAGTAACAAAGCCAACGCCAGTAACGCAAGCTGCGCCACCGATTTTGACGGTGAATGAACCAGCACCAGCACCAGCAGCCACCGCCTTTGTTGCACCCACGCCGCAACCGCCATCGCCTATCGCTCCACTGTCTGTGCCAGTGGCTGCTGTTTCTGCACCTGCTGCACCGCCAAAAGCACCTGCCCCAACTTGTGTGGAAGACTACATAAGCCAACCCAAGCCGCCGTACCCAAGGTTGAGTAAAAGTTTAGGAGAGCAAGGTACTTCGAGTATTCGCGTCTTATTTTCACCTTCCGGTTTGCCGTTAAAGGCTGAGCTTCTCTCATCGAGTGGTTTTGAGCGTTTAGATAAAGCGGCTTTAGATGGCGTGAAATTATGGCGCTTTGTTTCCTGTCGAAATGTAGCCGCCGCTACAGACCATTGGGAATCCGCCCCTGTACGCTTTGCACTTGAATAATTTTTAGATATTTAGTTTTTTGTTGTATTGTTATTTTGGAGTTAGATAAATGAATTCGCAATTTGGTTTGATGAACGTGTGGTCTCAGGGTGACTTGGTCACCAAAACGGTGGCATTGTTGCTGTTGGCGATGTCGTTGGCATCATGGATGGTCATCATCATCAAAACGCTTGATATTTTTAAATTCAAGCGCATGGCTGCCGAGGCTGAAGGCTTTTGGCACAGTGAAGACTTCTCCAAAGGCGTTTCGCAACTCACTGGCGGGGCGGACAACCCATTGCGCCAGCTCGCACTTGAAGGCCGCGAGGCAACGGCTCACATCTTACATACGGACGGCTCACCCGCCAAAGCACAATTGCACGACAGTTTGGACAAAAGCGAGTGGATCACCCGTAGCCTGCGCAACACCTTGGACGAGTTCACCGCCAAACTGCAATCTGGCTTGGCAATTTTGGCGTCAGTCGGCTCTACCGCTCCGTTCGTGGGTTTGTTTGGCACAGTCTGGGGCATTTACCATGCGCTCTTGAGCATTGGTGCCGCCGGTCAAGCCACCATCGACAAAGTGGCTGGCCCCATTGGCGAATCCCTCATCATGACCGCGCTAGGCTTGGCCGTCGCCATCCCTGCTGTGTTGGGCTACAACGCCTTGGTGCGCGGCAACAAGGGCGTGTTGCTCAAACTGAACCGCTTTGCGCATGACTTACATGCTTACTTTGTGACGGGCGCTCGTATTCAAAATGGTGTTACGGCCGCTAAAACAGGCAAAGTCGTTGCCATGAATAAAGCTTAATCTAGGAGCAAAACCATGGCCTTTGGAACCCAAGACGACACCGATGAAGTGATGAACGAAATCAACATGACGCCCATGGTGGACGTGATGTTGGTGCTCTTGATCATCTTCATCATCACCGTGCCCGTGATGAAACACGCGGTCAACATCGACCTGCCCCGCGCCAGCAATGTGCCGCAAGACGTTAAACCCGAGACGATTCGGCTCAGCGTGGACGCGGCGGGCGACTACTTTTGGAACGAAAACAAAGTGACCGAAGAGGCCTTGTTGCTGCAACTCAAAGCTGCCGCCACGCAAACCCCGCAGCCCGAGCTGCACATTCGCGGTGACAAAGCGGTGCGTTACGAACGCGTCGCTATGGCGATGGCTGCGGCGCAGCAGGCGGGGATCAAAAAAATTGGGTTCGTTACCGAGCCGAAGCTATAGATCACATTGCCTTAAGGCTGAATATTGAACCAAATCTCGTTTTTACGTAAAAACCACGGCGTCATCGGCCCGTTGTAGCGTGAATACATCGGCTCGCCCTGCGTTTTGATACCAGCTTTTGTCAATGCGTCTTTGAGGATAGTCAGGTGCTCGTCGTAGTTGCTTTGCGACCAGCCGCCTGAATATTGGTGCGCCGCCACGGTTTTGCCATCAACTTGTCGCAGCTTGACTTTGACGTCCGTTGGCTCAGGTAAAGTTGCCAAGGTAAACGCAGTGGGCATCATGAATTGCACCAAAAAGCCGTTTTGGGTCGGTGTTTGCACGACTGGTGCAGTCATTTCTATTTTGGTCGAACTTGCCGGCGAAGCAACCGGCGTCTACACCACGGGCGCGGTCATTTCTAACTTGCGCTCACCCTTGTTTTTGCCAAAAATGTAGCCTCCCAACAAGCTAAAAGCTTGTCCGCCAGCTTCAGACTCAGGCCCTGGCACGACCACCTCAGCCACGATGTAAGGCTCGTATTTACGAATTTCGTACAACTCGCTTTTTTGAACAACGGTGTATTGCGGTTGTTCAAGCGCTTGGGCAGCAGAGGAAGCCATCAAAATACCTCCTATTGCGGTAGCGGCGATAGTTGACTTTAAAGCAGCCGATTTGAAAATTTGAAGTGATTTCATAAAATAATTACCTTTCAGTCATTATTTGATGTTATCCGTCTATTTTGCAAGCTATGTGGCTTTTTAAATCAATTCAAAATGTAATTCAAGTTTTTGCGGGCTTAGCCTTCACCCTAGGCTTTGCCTTCGCCTTGGCATCCAGCGCAGCGTTAAGCGCCAGCCGCGCCCATGGCAGCATGGCGTCGGGTGATTCCATGGTTTCATCGGGCGTGGTGAAGTAGTTCATGCCCATGGTTTTACCGTCTTTGGATTCCATTTCAAAGCGCTTACCGCCCGCCGCTTCAAATTGCGCCTTCGTCACGTCGTCCACTTTGAGATACAGCTTCTGGTTGCTGCCACCCAGCTTGCCCAAGTCCGCAATGACAGCAATCGTCACCCCATCCACACTGATACCCCAGCCGCCAAACATCCGCTTAGCCACAGGGCTGCCCACGCCGCTGAGCAGCTCGCAACAGTAATCCGCAAAGTCTTTTGAGATGGCCATAATGATATTTACTATAAATTCAATAGCTGCTTAGGCAATAAATACGCCGGCTAGAGCCTAAAAATGCCTATAAATCAGTCCAAGCCGCAAACTCATTGCCACTCGGCTCAATAAAGTGAAAGCGCCTGCCACCTGGAAAGGCAAAAATTGGCTTATTCACCTTGCCCCCCGCTGTTTCGACCTTGGCCAGCGTCGCTTCCAATGCATTGCTGTAAAAAACCAGCAGCGCACCGCCTTTGTCAGTTGTAGAGGACATATCAGCCTTGTAAAACCCGCCATCCAAGCCTTCGTTTGAGAACGCACTGTACTCAGGACCATAGTCTGCAAATGTCCAGTTAAACGCCGATTGGAAAAACGCCTTGGTTGCTGGCAAGTTATTGGCCGCAAATTCAACGTAATTGAGTTTTCCGTGGTGGTTCATGGCAGTTTCCCTGTATTTATTAACAGTTTAACGCTTCAAGGCTGTCACTTCAATCTCAATCTTCATGCGCGGGTCAGCCAACCCTGCTGAAATCATCATTGCCGCTGGTCGCACCTCGCCAAAGTACTTGCGCAACACAGGCCAGCAAGGCTCAAAATCAGCCGTTTGCGGCAAAACGTAGGTCACGCGGACGACATCTTGCAAGCTAGAGCCCGCTTGCTGCAGCGCCGATGCGATGTTTTTCAAGCATTGCTCCGCCTGCACCACCACATCGTCAGAAATGGTCATCGTTGTGTAGTCAAACCCCGTTGTGCCCGAAACAAACACCCAACTCCCCACAACGACAGCGCGGGAATAGCCGATTTGGGTTTCGAAGGTTGAGCCGGAGCTGATGAGTGTTCGATTCATAAGATTTCAAAATTAAACTTAGCGGCTTATCGCCCAAAACTACCTGACTTGAAATCAGTAAAAGTTAAACGTTTTTTTGTGGCCGCACAAAAAAATTGTGTTTCTTTAATTTCCTGAGGCTCTTCACAGTTATTAAAACGATCGCATCCGCCTTTGGACATTCCAGTGACAGTAATTCCAATATCTTTGCAGTTGTGCTCAGATAGATAGTTTTTAAAATTTCGTGTATCGGCTGAATCGTGATAACCAGCCCATAAAAAAATAAAAGCTGGAATAAAAAATGCGGCTAACACAACATAGTTTTGAGTTTGTAGTTCCTTCTTGTTCTCAAAACCTGTTGAATCTGTCTTTAGTACGCAAAAGGCAGAGCCTCCAAAACATAGCAATGCCAGCAAGATGTGATCGCTACTAGCAATCCAACCAAAGATGTAGAGAGCTACAGAAACGTAAAAGAATGATTTTTCATGGTTTTTTGCTAAATTCACGTAAATTCCTAACTTATAGAATTCATAAATATATCAACTAGCAAGAGTTTTACATACATCACTTTATTAGTATCAAAACTTAGCAACCAACCATCAAATGAAGCTCCCTCTTCCCGTCCCGGTGGGGATGGAAAGGGGGCTGGGGGGATAGGTGGGGGAAACAAACCAGCTTGCGCAGTTGCAAAACGCTATAAATAAAATAGCTGAACAGGCAATAAATACGCCGGCTAGAGGCATATTTTTGTGTTAAAAACGTCTTCCAAAGCCGTTTTGGTGATCAGCAGCACAGAATCGTCCCCTGCGCTGGTCTCCATCCAAACAATCTCCAAATCTGGGAAGGCGGCTTCGAAGAAGGCGCGTTCGTTGCCGATTTCTAGGATCATGATGGCGTGTTCGCTCATGTGGGCGGGGGCGGCTTGCAGCAGGCCGCGGATGAAGTCCATGCCGTCTGCGCCGCCGGCCAGTGCCAATGCTGGCTCGGCCAAGTATTCTGCGGGCAGGGCGGCCATGCTGGTGCTGTTGACGTAGGGTGGGTTGCACAGGATGAGGTCGAAAATCAGCGGTTGATTTTTAAGTGCTTGATTTTCCTCATCTTTTAAGCCCGCCCAGCTGTCAGATTCAACCAAGCTGATGCGATCTTGCAAGCCGTGTTTGTCCACATTGATGCGGGCGACGGCTAGCGCATCGGTAGAAATATCAGCGCCGACCACCGTGGTTTCAGGGTAAGTCATCGCAGCCAAAACCGCTAAGCTGCCGTTACCTGTGCATAAATCCAGTATCTTATGGGTGTGTGGCCCGAGCCAGTCGTCGAAGCTTCCGTCCGCTAAAAGTTCGGCGATAAAGCTGCGCGGTACGATGGCGCGTTCGTCGATGTAGAAGGGGATGCCTTGCAGCCACGCCTCTTGGGTGAGGTAGGCGGCAGGTTTGCGGGATGAAATTCTTGCTATGAATAAAGTAGCTATTGAGTCAATTAAATCGCCGGCTAGGGGCATATTTGCCACTGAATTTTGATCTATTTTAGGATCATCCAACGATGAATCCAGCGGCAAACCTGCTTTCCACAAGACCAGCCAAGCGGCTTCGTCAAAAGCGTTGGCCGTGCCGTGGCCAAAGGCGACGCCAGCATCAGTGAGTTGCTTTGCACCCGCTTGGATGGCTTCTAAAACAGTTGTCATGGCTTTGCTTGCAGCATCTGCTCAAGGTTTTCCATGGTTTTGCGGTAGATGTTTTTCAATGGCTCAATGTCGGCGACGACGATGTGTTCGTCGATTTTGTGAATCGTCGCGTTCGGCGGGCCACATTCTATGACTTGCTCGCAGATTTTGGCGATGAAGCGTCCGTCAGACGTGCCACCTGTGGTGGAAAGCTGGGTTTCTAAGCCAGTTTCAGCCCGAATCGCGGCTTGCACGGCAAGCACCAACTCACCGGGGCGGGTCAAAAATGGCAGCCCACCAATTGTCCACTGCAAATCGAAGTCTTTCTCAGGCTGCAAACCGCTTGAAATCAGCACGTCCACCAAGCGCTTTTGCAGCGATTCTGGAGTCGATTCAGTCGAAAAACGGAAGTTGAAATCGATCACGGCATGGCCAGGGATGACGTTGCTCGCACCCGTGCCACCGTGGATATTGCTGATTTGCCAAGTCGTGGCGGGGAAGAATTCGTTGCCTTTGTCCCATTTGACTGTAACAAGTTGCGCCAAGGCGGGTGCGAATTTATGAATTGGGTTTTCCGCCAAATGCGGGTAGGCGATGTGGCCTTGGATACCTTTGACGGTGAGTTTGCCGCTCATCGTGCCACGGCGGCCGTTTTTGATCATGTCGCCGGTTTTTTCGACCGAGGTGGGTTCACCCACGATGCAGTAATCCAGCTTTTCACCGCGCTTGGTCAGCCAATCGCACATGATGACTGTGCCATCCACCGAGGGACCTTCTTCGTCGCTGGTGAGCAAAAAAGCCAATGACAACGCGGGGTTGGGATTGTTTTTGAGGAATTCTTCGACCGCAACCACAAAGGCTGCGATGGAGGTTTTCATGTCGCTGGCACCACGGCCGTACAGTTTGCCGTCGCGGTGGCTGGGGACGAAGGGGTTGCTGGTCCACTGGTCTAGCGGGCCGGTAGGGACGACATCTGTGTGACCCGCAAAAACCAGTAACTTTGATTGTGACGTGCTATTTGCTATACTATTTGTAGCTGCTGAGTTAATAAATACGACGGCTGAAGGCCGTTTTGCCCATAAATTGACAACTCTGAAGTCTGCCGGCCCACTTTCCACCGTCTCACACACAAAACCCAGCGGTGCGAGGCGCTCGGCTATCAGCTTTTGGCAATCGCCGTCCAGCGGGGTGACAGAGGGGCGGGAGATGAGTTGTTCGGCCAGAATCAGGGTGCGGTGCATGGGTGCTCAGATATTACAAAAGAGGTCAGTGAATAGCGATGTCGTCGAACGATGCCGGCTCGTAAACAGGCGCGACCGGCGCTGCTGGCATGATGTCTTTGCCCTTGGCGGTGTTGTCCAAGCGCCAGATCAGGTTGGTTGGCGAGTCGGCGTAGGACAAACCCTCCTCGCGGGTGATGATGTCTTCGCGAATCATGCGCGCCAAATCGTCTTCAAAGGTTTGTGAGCCGGGTGCCATGGAGTTTTGCATGGCATCTTTTACGCCTGAAAAATCCCCTTTTTCAACCATTTCTGCCACATATTGCGTGTTGAGCATGATCTCAACAGCAGGGCGGCGTTCATTTTTTGTGGTTTTGACCAAGCGCTGTGAAATCACCGCTTTGAGCGTGGTGGACAAGTCGCTGAGCAATGTGGGACGCACTTCCACGGGATAAAAACTCAAAATACGGTTCAGCGCGTGGTAGCTGTTGTTGGCATGCAGTGTGGCGATGCACAAGTGGCCGGTTTGGGCGTAGGCGATGGCGGCCGTCATGGTTTCGCGGTCGCGAATCTCACCAATGAAAAACACATCTGGTGCTTGGCGCAAACCGTTTTTAAGTGCAGTTTGCAGGGTCAAGGTGTCTGTACCGACTTCGCGTTGGTTGACCACGCTGCGCTTGGAGCTGAAGAGGTATTCAACCGGGTCTTCTACGGTCAATATGTGGCCGGTGATGCGTTCGTTGCGGTAATCCAGCATAGATGCCAAGGTGGTGCTTTTACCCGAGCCGGTCGAGCCGACCATCAGCACCAGACCCAGTTTGGCCATCACCAAATGGGTGAGTTGCACAGGTAAATGCAAGGTGTCAAACGACGGAATAGACAGTGGAATATAACGAATGACCACCGCATAACTGCCGCGCTGGCGCATGGCGCTGATGCGGAAATTGCCCAAATCAGGCAATTGAATCGACATGTTCAGCTCGCCGGTTTCTTTGAGCTCTTCGATTTGGGCGCTGGTGACGATTTCGGACAGCAAGTTCAATGGCGTTGTGGCGCCCAGCACTTGGTTGTTGAACGACACGCTGGTACCGTTGATTTTGATCAGCGCCACCGCATTCGCGGACAAGTAAACGTCTGAGGCGTGTTTTTCAACCATCAGTTCCAAAATTCGTTTCATTGCGCTCATGGGTGGCCTTTATAAAAATAAATATTTTTCCGAGATAGCCATTAGAACTGTCATTCCCGCGAAGGCGGGAATCCACATGCGCCGCCATGGATTCCCGCCTTCGCGGGAATGACGGTACTGGTGCTAATTGGTAATCTCGGTTTAATCACGTAGCAAATCGTTGATGCTTGTTTTAGAGCGGGT
>JAYSZH010000004.1:0-16881 GCA_043738155.1 Polaromonas sp.
ATCAAGAGTTGGCGCAAGATAGAAGCATCTAACCGTCCACCGCTCATGTCTTGCAGTGGCCCTGCGACATAGCGCAAAACTTCAGGCAAAGCAGCCAACAAGACAGCGCCCAATACAACGCCTGGCAAATGACCCATGCCACCCAAAACGACCATGGCAACAATCATCACAGACTCCATCAAACCGAATGACTCTGGTGACACAAAACCTTGGAAAGCAGCAAAGATGGCGCCAGATAGCCCACCGAATGTAGCACCCATGCCGAAGGCTAAAAGTTTCAAGTTGCGGGTGTTCAAACCCATCGCTTTTGCTGCAATTTCGTCTTCACGGATGGCCATCCAAGCGCGCCCGATACGCGATAACTCGATGCGGTGGCTGATGATGATGGTGAAAATGACCAAAACCAAAATCAAAAAATAGTACAAGGTGACAGAATTGATCTCTAAGCCTGCAATATTGAGTGTCTTGGCAAAATCATGGCCAAACAAACTCACAGAATCGATGCCAGAAATGCCTCGGGGGCCGTTGGTGATGTTGACCGGGCTTTCTAAGTTGTTCAAAAATACGCGGATAATCTCACCAAACCCCAAAGTGACAATCGCCAAATAGTCGCCACGCAACTTCAACGTCGGTGCGCCCAGCAGCATACCCAATAGCCCTGCGCAGACCGCCGCTATGGGCGCTATCACCCAAAACGACAAATGGATGCCATTGGGAAACATTTCTGCCAACGCTGGAATGTTTTCAGTCAAATGCGGCGATGCCAGCAGGGCAAAAATGTAAGCCCCTAGCGCAAAGAACGCCACATAACCCAAGTCCAGCAAACCGGCGTAGCCCACTACAATATTTAAGCCCACGGCTAGCAAAACATAAAGCAAGGCAACGTCTGCAATACGAACCCACGCATTGCCGAAGATTTGCAAGATGAACGGCAGCACTATTAATAGTATGCCGCCTGCGATATACATGGGTAGTTTATTTTTTGGTTTATCTTTTGTTATGGTTGTCATTTTGATTACCTTTTGATTACCTTCTGAGTTGGTTTTTGAGCTATCGACAAAGTTGCGACCAAGCCACCTACGCTCGGTCAGCCACCCTCTCTCCCAGCAATCCTGAAGGACGCAATGTCAACACCAAGATAAGCACAACAAAAGCAAAAATATCAGTGTAGTGGCTGCCTAAGACGCCACCTGTTAAATCACCCAAGTAGCCCGCGCCTATGGATTCAATCAAACCCAACAGAAGGCCACCCACAACAGCACCACCCAAGTTACCGATACCACCAAACACAGCGGCCACAAAAGCCTTCAAACCTGGCATGAAACCCATGGTGTACTGAACAGTGCCGTAGTTGGCCGCCCACATGACACCCGCAATCGCAGCCAAAATCGCGCCAATGATAAAGGTGGCTGAAATCACCGTATCAGGCCTAACGCCCATCAAACCAGCAACGCGTGGATTTTCCGCAGTAGCACGCATAGCTCGACCTAGACGGGTATGGTTGACGGTGTACATCAGCACAGCCAGTGAAACAGCTGTTACTCCCAAAATAAGAATCTGGGTCACCGTGATCACGGCACCGGCAAATTCAATCGGCTCTGAAGGCAGCAGCGACGGAAAAGGCTTAGGATTTGGCGTCCAAACGATACGAGCCAGCGTCTGCAACAACAAAGACATGCCCATCGCCGTGATCAACGGAGCGAGCTTTGGGCTGTTTCGCAAAGGTCGATAGGCCGCTTTCTCAATCACATAGTTGAGTGTTGCAGCCACAATGCAGGCAATCAGCGTTGCCAGCAACAAAACCAGCCAGCCTGGCAGGTTAGGACTTGCATCCTTCATCAAACCAATGATGGACCAGCTGGTCATAGCGCCAACCATCAGCACTTCACCGTGCGCAAAGTTGATCAGGCCAATAATGCCGTAAACCATGGTGTATCCCAAGGCAACTAAAGCATACATGCTGCCCAGCACCAGACCGTTGATGATCTGTTGTAGCAAGACTTCCATTTAAATACTCCAATATGTCTAATATGACCCAAAAAAGGGCGTTCCGCAAACTGTGGGCAATTGTATCTACCGATTGGAAATTTGCATCATAGAAATGGGTGGGTTTACCCTTGCATTTCTGATGTATTCGTTGCTATTAACAAATAGCCCTATGCATTTAATGCATGATTAGTTTTTCTTATCTAATCTTTGCACTCATTGTTTGCACTATTTGTTTTCGTTTAGTTTTCTCAATGTGCGCAGCTTATCTGCAATCTTGATTTCCAACCCACGTTCTACAGGTTCATAGAACAAAGCATCTTTCATGCCATCTGGCAAATATTGCTCGCCTGCGGCAAAACCGTCTGCCTCGTCATGCGCATAGCGGTAGCCTTTGCCGTAGTCCAGCTCTTTCATCAGCTTGGTCGGCGCATTGCGCAAATGCATGGGCACAGGGCGTGTGCCGTCTTTTTTGATGTGCGCTTTGACGGCGTTGAAGGCTTTGTAAACCGCGTTTGACTTGGGCGCTACCGCTAAATAAATCACACATTGCGCCAGTGCCAGCTCCCCTTCGGGCGAACCCAGCCGTTCATAAGTATTTGCAGCATCCAAAGCCATGGACAACGCGCGCGGATCCGCCAAGCCAATGTCTTCACTGGCCATACGCACCAGCCGGCGCGCCATGTAGCGAGGGTCAGCGCCACCGTCCAACATCCGAACAAACCAGTACAACGACGCATCCGGGTCTGAACCGCGAACGCTTTTGTGCAAAGCACTGATGGTGTCGTAAAACTGCTCGCCACCTTTGTCGTAGCGGCGCATGCGCTCGCCTAACACTTGGGTTAGCCAAGCGTCGGTAATCGTTGAAATCTTCTCTTTCTCAGCGGCAATATAGAGGTTTTCAAGCGTATTCAGCAAACGCCGTGCATCACCGTCCGCGTACGCCACCAACTTGTCAACTGCTATTTTATCTATAGCTATTGAGTCAATAAATACGCCGGCTATAGCGATAATTTCTTCTAAATTAGCAGGTGATAATGGTTGTAGCACATAAACCGCAGCGCGGGATAACAAAGCGGAGTTGACTTCAAACGACGGGTTCTCCGTCGTCGCCCCAATAAAGGTCAACAAACCACTCTCAACATGCGGCAAAAACGCATCTTGCTGCGCTTTGTTGAACCGGTGCACCTCGTCCACAAACACAATGGTGCGTTTGCCTTGACCTTGCCAAATGAGTGCTTGCTCCACCGCTTCGCGAATGTCTTTGACGCCCCCCAAAGTCGCGCTGATGGTGATGAACTGCGCATCAAAAGCATTCGCCATCAGCCGCGCAATCGTTGTCTTTCCCACCCCAGGAGGCCCCCACAAAATGCAACTGTGCGGCTGCCCAGACTCAAAAGCAATCCGCAGCGCCATGCCCTCGCCCAAAACATGCTGCTGCCCGATGACTTCGGATAGCTTGGTGGGACGCATCCGCTCTGCAAGCGGCGGATTATTTACCATTATTGAACTCTTGAGGACGATCAGATTCCGGCTCACTGCCGAATCACATCCGCCCCCACCGGCGGCTTGAAGCTGAAGTTGTCTGCAGCAAAGGTCAAATTCCGCTCAACATTGGCAAAGTTGATGACTGAGCGCTGTCCGAAGCTGTCCAAAATCTCTAAAACCGAGAGCGAAACTCCAGCTTCAGCCGTGCCTTTCAAGCCGACTTTGATGCTTTGAATCTGCCCGTCTTTGGCTTTTGGAGTTGCGATCACCCATTGCAGACCATTCGCATCTGGTGCGTCTTGCAGTTTGAATTCAGCTTCTAAAGCTTTCAAATTAGCCGCTGTGGCTATCAAGGCTGCGGGTGTTGAGCCTAAAGCTTGGGATTGTTTTCTAGCGGTGACTTGGTTCAAATCGACGTCAAACAGCCACAGCGTTGTACCGTCAGCCACGATGGTTTGTTCGAACGGCTTTTTGTAGAGGAATTTGAATTTGTTCGGTCGCGAAAATTCAAATGTGCCGCTTGAAGTTTTAACCTTGGCAACTGATTTTTCAACTGAATCCGACTTAGCTTCTGTCTTTGCTGGGCTGGTTACGACTTGGCTGAACTCAGCCTTACCCGATTGCGTTGATTTTAAGAAATTTTCCAATGCATTTAAGCCTGTAGCCGGCGCATTTATTGCCTGAGCAGCTACAAATAATATAGCAAAATATTTAAGCATACTTAACTTACTCCGCACGCTGCGGCACCAAAATTTCACGTTGCCCGTTGCTGCTCATCGCGCTGACCATGCCTGCTTTTTCCATGTCTTCCACCAATCTTGCTGCTCGGTTGTAACCAATTTTTAAATGCCGCTGAACGAGTGAAATACTGGCTTTGCGGTTCTTCAAAACCACTTCGACAGCTTGGTCGTACATCGGGTCTTTTTCATTCCCGCTACCACCACCACTGCCATCACCCATCAAATCAACATCGCCATCAGCCGTTCCGCCTTCCAGCACGCCTTCAATGTAGTCCGGCTCGCCTTGGCTCTTTAGATAAGATACAACGCGGTGGACCTCTTCGTCGCTGACATAGGCGCCGTGTACCCGTATCGGCAAGCCCGTGCCACTGGCCATGTAAAGCATGTCGCCCATGCCCAACAGAGCCTCTGCCCCCATTTGATCCAAAATGGTGCGGCTGTCTATTTTGCTGCTGACTTGGAAAGATATGCGCGTGGGAATGTTGGCCTTGATCAAACCCGTGATCACATCCACACTGGGCCGCTGGGTTGCCAAAATCAAGTGAATGCCTGCAGCACGGGCCTTTTGTGCCAAGCGTGCTATCAATTCTTCAATTTTCTTGCCCACCACCATCATCAAATCGGCTAACTCGTCGATAACCACAACGATGTGCGGCTCGCGTCCCAAGGGCTCAGGCGACTCTGGCGTTAAGCTGAACGGGTTGTAGATAAACTCTTCACGCGCTTTGGCTTCGTCAATTTTCGCGTTGTAACCGGCCAAATTACGTACGCCCATTTTGCTGAGCAGCTTGTAGCGGCGCTCCATTTCAGCCACACACCAGTTCAGTCCGTGCGCGGCTTGGCGCATATCAGTCACGACAGGAGCCAAAAGATGCGGAATCCCTTCATAAACACTCATTTCGAGCATTTTTGGGTCAATCATCAACAAACGCACATCTCGCGCTTCGGCTTTGTAAAGCAGTGACAAAATCATGGCGTTGATACCGACAGATTTACCAGAACCAGTCGTACCAGCCACCAGCACATGCGGCATTTTGGCCAAATCAGCCACAACCGCGTTGCCAATGATGTCTTTACCCAAGCCCATAGTAAGCAACGATTTGGCTTCGTTATAAACGTCAGAGCCTAGAATTTCGCTGAGTTTGATGGATTGCCTACGCGCATTGGGCAACTCCAAAGCCATGTAGTTTTTGCCCGGAATCGTCTCGACCACGCGAATCGACACCAAGCTAAGTGAACGCGCTAGGTCTTTGGCTAGACCGACAATTTGCGAACCTTTCACCCCAATAGCTGGTTCGATTTCATAACGGGTAATGACGGGGCCAGGTGAAGCCAAAACCACGCGTACTTCAACGCCAAAGTCTTTGAGTTTTTTCTCGATCAATCGAGAAGTCATCTCCAAAGTTTCAGGCGAAACCGTTTCTTGCCGCGCGACTTGACCATCCAGCAAATCGACCTGCGGTAATTTGCTGTCCAGCATGTCTACAAACAGAGGCTTCTGGCGCTCTTTTGCAACTCTTAGGCTAGGTGGCACTTCAGCCAGCACAGGTTCGATGCGTACTGGTGTGGGGTGGTGATCGGCAATCACTACTCGCTCATCTTGCAGGTCAACTTCCCGCTCAAGGGCAGCGGCCTTGCCAAGTGCCATATCTTGCGCTACTTCGCTTTTTTGTCGGCGTGCGGCGATAAAAGCCTCCAGCCACTCGCCTAGCCGTGAAGCGGTCTTGCTCCAAGAAAAATTAAAAACCATTGATGCAGCCATCACGCCCACGCCAATGCATGCCAAAGCCGCACCAGTGAAACCCAACGTGGAAACAGTGAATCGGCCCAAGATATATCCAAGAACTCCGCCCGCGTGTCCCGGCAGATGTGACTCAAACCTGTACAAACGCGCCCACTCTAAGGCAGTGCTCACACATAACAAAAGCACCAAACCCAACCAAAACCGCACACGCACCGGCAAATAAAACTGTTGCTGATCTTGTAAATTGGCCAGTGACATTTTTTCATGACGCATCCAAGACGCCAACCACACCAGCCATGTACTCACGAGTGCAACGATACACCACCAAATAGAAAATCCAAAAAAGTAGTAGCTCAAATCTGCAACATTCGCACCAATGCGGCCGCCCCAATTTTGAGTTGCTGCGCCCAAGCCAGTGGTTGACCATGCCGCATCGTTGCTTGTGTAACTAACCAGAGATAGCACCCAAAAAACGAGGATCAACAATCCTACAACCAAGGCAACTTCTTGGCTAAATCGCTCAGTTGCAGAGGGCTCGGAGTTTGATTGTTCGTTGTTTAAGGTATTTAAAGAATAGGTCATCTAATCGTATGAAATTTACAACAATGTATGGTTGCTATTGCGAATCAATATCGAGCCGTCTTCTTGACTTTCGATATACCCCTTGTCTTCTAAGTCTTTCATCACCCGGCTAACCATCTCGCGTGAAGCGCCGACAGTTTTAGCTATATTTTGACGCGACACTTTTTCTTTGATAAAAGAATGACCATCACTGGTAAGTTCTGACAAGTCTAATAGAGCATTCGCAACACGACCATAAACATCCATCAATGCTAATGACTCAATTTTTCGATCTGCTTGGCGCAAACGTTGCACCAGTACTTTCATGATGGCGTACGTCATGGCCGCATTTTCAGGCAAGATACGCGCAAACTGTGTGCGTCCAAGTACGAGCACATCTGTTTGCACTTCAGCCCGTACCGTTGCAGAGTGCGGTTGATTGTCGATGAGACTCATCTCGCCAACGTAATCACCTTGTTTCAGATTTGCCAGTATGGCTTCGCGTCCTCGTGTGTCGGTAGCAACAACATGTGCACGCCCGTTCAAAATAATATAGAGCGCGTTGGCTTTCTTGCCACTTTGAACGATGGCTTCACCGCGCCTAAACCGTTGTTTCGTCACAGACTCGGCAATTGTTTGCGCTTGCGCATCAGACAGCATCGAAAACAGAGGCACTCGGCGAATTAAATCTAAATTTGACAATATAGTCATGTTAAAACCCTAATCAATTAGTCGTTATGCCAATAGCTAACTTACACACACTGGTATCACATGTAGTTACATCCACCATTTACATTTAAGGCTTACCTAAGCGCACCCATTTGTGATGGTCTAAAATCAATCGACAGTGTTAGTTATAACCCGAAATCAGGGTCTAAAACCACAAAGACTTGAACATAGGCCCTAATCACCGCATTGTTTTCTTTTGTTATCTACTTGAAATTCAGCTCATGTCCAATTCCCAACACGCCAAAGTACTTATTTTAGGTTCAGGTCCAGCCGGCTATACAGCGGCGATCTACGCAGCACGCGCCAACTTAAACCCAATGTTGATAACAGGCATCGCTCAAGGCGGTCAACTGATGACCACAACAGATGTTGACAACTGGCCGGCTGACGTCGATGGCGTGCAAGGCCCTGAGCTGATGCAACGCTTCCAAGCGCATGCGGAGCGCTTTAAAACAAACATCATTTTTGACCATATTCACACCGTCGATTTCTCCAAACGCCCCTTCACCTTGACAGGTGATTCAGGCACTTATACCTGCGATGCTTTGATTTTAGCGACCGGCGCATCAGCCATGTATTTAGGTTTACCTTCTGAAACAGCTTTTATGGGCAAGGGCGTTTCGGGTTGCGCCACCTGCGATGGCTTCTTCTACCGCGAGCAAGTGTGCGCCGTTGTCGGCGGCGGCAACACTGCTGTTGAAGAAGCGCTATATCTCTCAAACATCGCCAGTAAAGTGTATTTGGTACACCGCCGTGACAAATTCAAAGCAGAAGCTATTTTGATCGACAAATTGATGGAAAAAGTTGCCAGCGGAAAAATTGAACTCAAGCTTCACGCCACGCTTGACGAGGTTTTAGGTGATAACACCGGTGTGACTGGCATTCGCCTAAAAAACGTGAATGATGGTAAAACTGAAGATGTAATCGTCAAAGGTTGCTTTATTGCTATTGGTCATAAACCCAATACAGACATCTTCCAAGGCCAACTTGAGATGAAAAATGGCTATGTTGTCACCCAGTCAGGGTTGAACGGGCTAGCCACCATGACCAGCGTTCCAGGTATATTTGCAGCCGGTGACGTGCAAGACCATGTCTACCGGCAAGCCATTACCAGCGCTGGCACGGGTTGCATGGCAGCACTTGATGCGCAGCGGTTTTTGGAGCAAAATCCAGCTTAATCCTAAAAAACGCTATAATCTAAGGCTTTACTGCTTATTGCGGTGATTATTTACCGCCATTTCTATTGTTTTTTATAGCATTTTGAGATGGCGAGGTGCGGCGAAAGCCGTTAACGCGCAATGATATTTATCTAAATTTTATGACATTGCGTTTTTATTAGGAGTGTCCTCATGGCACGCGTATGCGAAGTAACGGGCAAAGGCCCAATGTCGGGAAACAATGTTTCTCACGCCAACAACCACACCAAACGTCGGTTTTTACCGAATTTGCAATATCGTCGCTTCTGGATTGAAGCCGAAAACCGCTGGGTTCGCCTGCGCGTTTCTGCTGCAGCTATCCGCTTGATCGACAAAAACGGCATCGAATCCGTGCTCGCAGACATGCGCGCTCGTGGTCAAGCTTAATCCATCCACCCCATTAACCAAGAATTGAGAGAACCATCATGGCAAAAGGCGGACGCGAAAAAATCAAGCTGGAATCAACAGCTGGTACAGGTCATTTCTACACGACTGACAAAAACAAAAAAACAACACCTGACAAAATGCTGATCAAGAAATTTGATCCTAAAGCGCGTAAGCATGTGGATTACAAAGAAGTTAAATTGAAGTAATTCAGTTTTTACTTATTAAAAAGCCCTTCAAACATGTCGTTTGAAGGGCTTTTTGCTTAAACTGGCCTTGCACTGTTAAGATTTTGGCCATTCAACAAACTGGGGATCATGACCGCGCGACTTGAGCCAATCCGCCAAGGCATAACCCGTGCTTGAAGGCCAGCATTTCACCGTTTGCGGTGAAAACAATCGAAAATCCACCAATTCAGGCGACAAAACCACATCGCCCGAAGCGACCGCATGGTAAGCGATGATGATTTGGTTCATGCGCTGAAAATCGTAAACACCAATCAAATTAAGTTCGCTTACATCAAGATTCGTCTCTTCTTTGATTTCGCGCGCAATACCTTCTGTAGGCGTTTCCCCAGCTTCCATAAAGCCAGTAATCAGTGCAAACATCTTGCCTGGCCAAGCCGCATTTTGGGCAAGAAAAATTCGTTCTTCGTACTCTATGACTGCAGCCAGAACGGGGGTAGGGTTATTCCAATGAACAAAATCGCAAGATTGACAGCGCAAGCGCTCTTTCATCCCGCCGTCTTCCATCAACGCAACAAATGCTAAAGATGCGGCACACGAAGGACAGTATTTATAAGCTGTTGTCACAAAAATTTCTCTACAAATAAATTAATTTATTGAAAAAGGCGCATTCAAAAAGCCCCTAAATCGTGCTCGACCACCACGTGTTGGTGCCGCAGTCAATTTGTAATTTGGGAATCGTTGCAAGAAAATTTGCAATGCCACTCGGCCTTCTAAACGCGCTAAATGAAGTCCTGCGCATTGATGGATTCCGAAAGCAAATGATAAATGCTTGCAGTTCGGCCTTGTAACATCCATCAGCTCAGCATTTTCAAACTGAGCTGGATCACGGTTTGCAGAGCCGATACACAGCGTAAATAGAGTGCCCTTTGGCAATGGCATATCGCCCACCACACAATCTACCGTTGCGCGGCGGTTACCAAGTTGGTTAGACGATTCAAACCGCAAAAACTCATCAACAGCTGTATTCAGTACATCATCTAGAGCAGATTTATCGTGCTGAGCATTTGCAATACGTTCGATCAACACCTCTTTTTGCTCTGGCCATTCTTGCAAGGCGACCAAGGCATTGCCAATTAAATTGGTGGTCGTTTCATGGCCTGCGTTCAAAATAAAAATGCAGTTATGCAGCAACTCTTTTTCACTCAAGCGCTGTCCGTTGTCACTACGTTCACCCTGAATCAACCGCGTCAGCACGTCACTTTGAGGATCCCCAGGGTTGGCTCTTCTGTCCGCTACGAGCAACTTCAAATACGCTAAAAATTCTGCGACGGCTTTGTCGCCTCGTTGAGCTTGCGTATCTGAAATCTTGGGCTCTAAAGCTCCTAAAATTGCCAATGACCAATCCCTGAGAGGGTCGCGTTCGTCATGGGGAATATTCAGCAGATTACCAATGACCTCGATCGGAATTGCGGCTGCAAAATCCTCAATCAAATCGCCACCGCCCTGCGCTTCAATATGATCAGCCAGTTTAGCCACCAGCTCTGTCAAACTGGTTTCCATTTGGTCAATCGCACGCCGCGTCAAAGCGCCCATCATGATTTGTCGGACTTGCGTATGCAGCGGTGGATCGTTAAAAATCAAGCTCGTGGTGTGGTGCTCTAGCAAATGCGGCGCATCACCAAATTTTGGCGTGAATTCAATTTTCTTATCTGAGCTAAACGTATGCGCATCCTTATAGACTTGAATCAAATCTTTGTAGCGCGTGATCAACACCGAGCCATCAGGCATGTGCCTAACGGGTTCGTGCTCTCTTAATGCCGCATAAACAGGATACGGGTTGCTATAAAAAGCTGCTGGTGGGTTTCGCAAATCTAAACTTGCAGCGATTTCTTTGGCTAAATCTTTAGTGATGCGAGGCGTGATACTCGCTACAAAATCTGGAAGTAGCATCTTCTTTCCGCCCTTAAGTCGATCTAAAACTTGATTTACGCGGGAAACACACCCGTGGACAAATACCTGTCACCTCGATCACAAACAATAAACGCAATCGTCGCATTTTCTACAGTTTTGGAAATTTGTTGCGCTACCCAGCAAGCACCTGCCGCAGAAATGCCGCAAAAAATACCTTCGTCTTTGGCTAATTGTCGGCACATATCTTCAGCATCCGCTTGGCTAACAAGAACCAACTCATCGACATGACTTGGGTCGTAAATTTTAGGCAAATACTCAGTCGGCCATTTTCGGATTCCTGGAATGCGGGAACCTTCTGAAGGCTGCGCACCTATGATTTTGATGTTTGGATTTTGTTCTTTCAAATATTTGGAAACACCTGTAATAGTTCCCGTTGTCCCCATAGCGCTGACGAAGTGGGTGATTTGCCCATTTGTGTCGGTCCACAACTCTGGGCCTGTTGTCTCGTAATGGCTGCGCGGGTTGTCTTGGTTGGCAAACTGGTCTAACACCAGCCCTTTGCCTTCTGCTTGCATTTGCTCAGCCAAGTCGCGCGCGTATTCCATACCGCCGCTCTTGGGTGTCAAAATAAGCTCTGCCCCAAAGGCCTTCATGGTTTGCACACGTTCAATAGACAAGTCTTCCGGCATGATCAGCACCATGTTATAGCCTCTGATGGCGGCCGCCATCGCCAAGGCAATCCCAGTGTTACCAGAGGTTGCCTCAATCAATCTGTCACCTGGTTTAATCTGTCCGCGCTCTTCAGCACGCTTAATCATCGACATGGCCGCCCTGTCTTTCACCGAGCCAGCAGGATTGTTGCCCTCTAATTTACCCAAAACAACATTGTTTTTCAGCTTGTTTTCTGCCGCACCTATGCGCTGCAGGGCGACCAAAGGCGTTTTTCCGATAACATCTTCAATGGTTAAATAGTTCATCCCAATAATGTGCCATAAAATGTGCCATAATTCGAGACTTCACAGATTCCAATTGCCGGAGTGGTGAAATTGGTAGACGCACGGGACTCAAAATCCCGCGGGGTAAGACCCGTGCCGGTTCGATTCCGGCCTCCGGCACCATATTCAAGCCCGTGTAGGTTCATTACCTACCGGGCTTTTTTATTTCCCCTCTGAAAACATCAGAATTGAAGTGCGCTAACGTCCAAAAGAGTTTAGCAGCATCCGGGGGCACGTGGGGGCATAAATGGGGGCACGTTTTGAAACTTTGGGGGCATATTTCAAAATCATGAAAAATAGACCCCCCCCCTCCCTGAAACTCTCGCACGTAAAAATTTGTCTAAACGGTCGGTTTCCCGCGTGTGGCCGCTAGACTTTTGACCCGCCCCCTACCGAGTACCTCCCCCCCAGCGATTTCCCGCCGCCGTGCAGATGATTGAAGATACGGTTTCCACCTTACGACGGTCAGACTTTAAGCACGCCCCCGCGGCTTTAACCAAACCTTTAACTTAGTGCCACCATACACACTAGCACAGCCCCACGGTTCGAATTGCCCTTGATCGCAAAGGGCGTGGAAGTACCTTGAATGGGGGGTGTCCTAGACGATTAGCTTTCGGCTGTCGTGTTTTTGCATGGGAACACTGGGAACAACGGGAACACCGCATAAACAGTGGGCTGCAGCGTACCCAGCCTGTTCCCAGTCACTGTCTAGACTGGGAACAACTCGCGCCGCATAGGTGCGCTAAGGTACGGCGGTGCATGGCTTGGTGTCTGGTGCATACGTTTGCACATATTCGCAGCGCGGGAAAAGCTCACACCACCCCCGCCTAACGGCGGCACACTCACGGCCTAAAGCCTACAGTTCAAGCTCAAAGATAGCCGGTGATATCCGATAGCACCACGACAAACCAAGGCCGGGTAATCGCTGCTTAGTGTCAAACGAACGGCCTTTATCTGGTATCAGGCAACCATGATCTAACAGCACGTGACACACCGCCTGTGAATCAAAGCCTTGGCATACCTCGGAACGGAAGGTATCGGACAAAATGAAATACTCCACACTCACAGCTTCACCAGCCCCAGTAGGCATCCTGTCGCCATACTCTGCCCCGTGTTGGTTGTTGGTCTTGATAGGTTCGCCGCTGTCATTTAACATGCGCCTAAAGCCCGCACGTTGTAACGTCTTGGCATTGTGATCGTCAGCCCCACGATGCCACCAAGTGAAGCGGCCTTCACCGTTCACCTCTAAGAACCGCTTCACAGCTCGCAGCATGTTGGTTACTTCACCGTTGCCAATGCCCCCACGTGCGGCCAGCCATGCATCAAAGCAAGCCTTTGCAGCTCGTTCGCTTTCGCCCTTTTCCCAGCCGGTCAGCCCCGCCTCGGTTGCAAGTTCACCCGCTGCCCCTACCAGTGCGAAACGTGCCCCCACGCGTTCAACTTGACCGCTTGCACCTTTGGGTATCAACTGGCTAGATAACGTAGCCATGCCTTCGCGGCTTCGCTTTTTAAGCGTGTCAGCATTGCTACACAGCCATTCAAGCCACGCACGGCCTGTAGCACCGTAGGTATTGAGTGCTTGCTGTGTCAAATGCTTGGCAAAGGCCGCACCGCCTTGAAAGCCGTGCAGGTTTTCAAATGCACCCAGCCCCGCCCCAGCGTCAGCCTGAATATCTGCCATGCGCACCTCTTGGCCGGTGCGGGTGCGCTTCATGCCTTCAGCCATATGATCGGCCAACCCCAGCTCGCCAGCGCTTAGAAACAGCAACCGCCATACCTGCCGTGTGCGTGGTGAACCTGTGCGGGTTGCACGGGCTTTACTTTGTTCGTTCGCCAGCATGTAGGCGCATTCGCCCGCCGTCTTAGGGTCAACCTGTGCGAGTTCGTCAAGGATTAGCAGGCAGTCACTGTGCTGTGCGGCTATGGCCTCTAAAGCGTTGTCAGTCGTTCGCCAGCGCTGCAGATAGCTTGCACCGCCGTACACACTTGCGGCCAGCTTCAAAGCCGTGGTTTTCCCGCTAGAGCTATCACCACGAAAGTGAGACCCTCCGCTTTCCATGAGAGCCGGTCGCAAAATTGGCCCGGCAAAGGCACACGCCACAGCAAACACCAGCCGCGAATTACCCGCACACAATGCGCCCACACGGTCACGCCATTGGTCAGCACTTCCCTTGCTACGGAATGTGTTTTCTACCGCGTTATCCGTCTGGAAAACAATCCTTTCAGCATCATCGCCTATGGTTTCCTTAGGCAACACAAACGCCGCCGTGCCATGCCAGCCTATACGGTCGGTGCATATGGCGTAAGCCTCGGTGGTGCGGGTTTGAATGTATTGGGTCAACAGATTGCGGGCACGGGGTGTTGACGCAATACGAAGCCCCATGTGTAGCAACGTACCACGATATTCGCCACCGTCACCAGACAACATGCGGGCAGGCATTGCCCATTGTTTAGGACTTCCTATCGGATCATCAAAAGCCAGCAAGTAACCCCAGCCCCCGCCGTCTTGGTCACGTGTTCGCGCCTCTATATCCAAACGACTGCAAACCCATTCGGGTGATTTTTGCTTTCCGTCTTGGTCTATGCCTTGATGCCATACGCCGTGTTCATTCACCGAGAACACATCAAAGGTGCGGCCATCGTCACCAGCATCGCCGCTGGGCTTGCTTTTGGCACGCTTGCTGCCCTTGGCTAGGCTATCTGTTTGCGTTGATTGTGGGGCTGGCTGGCTGGCTTGGTGCGCTTCAATAGCTGTCAGCACAATGCCCCGCACCGCCTCTAACCCTGCAGCTTGGTGCAAGTCGTTAAAGTCGCTGCCATCATCAAGCAAAGGGGCTGGAAACACAGCCAGCCCCTGCACAGCTCGTGCCGCCGCCGTTGCCTTTTCACGCCCGGGGTTAGCGCCTGTACGTGCAAACGTCTGTACATCATCGTCACCACACAGCACCAATAAAGCAAACGGGTACAAACTTCGCAAGGCTTTGGAAACATGTCCTAGATTGCCAGCATCAAACGCCACGGCCACGGGGTAGCCAGTAGCTTCATAAAGGCTTGCTGCAGTAGCGTAACCTTCAGCCACCAGCAGCACAGCGGGCGCGGGTATATCGCTGCCTACAGCACCCAGCAAGTGCCACAGCCCCGATTTTCGGCCGCCTTTTCGAAACAGCTTATCAGTGCCGCCGTCATTAGGTTTATCTGGTGCAATGCGTTGCACGTTCCACAGCACGCCCGCACCGTCATACATGGGTACTAGCAGCCCGTTATTTGCCGTGAAGCGCACACCGTGGGGCTGTACGCCCTTACGGGTCAAATACGGGCTATTGCCTGTTTCGGTGGCTTGATTCCACATTGCCAGCGCTTCACTGGCCGCACTGGCATGGCCGGCTTCAATCCGTGCTTTTTCGGTTTGCTGTGCTTCTAGGCGTTCGCGTTCCCTCTGTGCAGTCGCTTCAGGATTTTGGACGTTTGGGGCTGGGTTTGTTTTGGACAGATCGAAGCCGTTTTCTTTTGCCAGGTGCAACAGCGTACCAATGCCAACACCGCCGCCCGCTTTGATGCTTTGCCATGTGCTACGTGTGGCCTTCACATCGTAGCCATCAGCTGAAGCGCTCCAGTCGGTGAAAAGGTCAAGGCCGGTATTGTCTGGGTATTCGCTTTTGATCGCCATCGCCACACGTGCCCAATCATCGCGTGGCATGTTGGCCGGTATGTGGTGCAAGGCTTCACGTATCAGCTCTGGGGTAATGTTTGTTTTCATTGTTTTTCGAATAAATCTGGCTGTGCATTGGTTGGCCTAGAAAGCAAAATATATTTATTGCGTGGTCGAAGCTTTGTATCGTTAACACAAGGGACTTTGATTCGTTCGGCTCGAATGAGATAACCCATTTTTTTCCGCATGTCTGATACCAATTTGGTAGTACTTCCTGTGTCACATGCAGCATCAATTTGTGGAATTGTCACGCCCTCGGGGTGTTGCTCCATAAAGTCAGCAACCCGCAATATTTGGCCGGGTCTATCATCCATAGGTAGTACGGAAATATCAGCCATTCCGCACCCCCGGTGCACCAACTAAGACACGCCCAGACCGAATGTGAAGTACGCACATGCGATCACCCGCCCAGACATAGCCATAAAGCACACCGTCATAAGTGAACCGCTTAGCCCTTGGACGCGTGCTACGCACCCAAACAGCATAGTTGTATAAAAATTCAAGTGCAGGGCGATTAGGCGAATCCGCAACGGGAATGCCTCGGGGTTTGCCAACGCGGTAAGCAATGGATTCGCGCATCGCCCGTGTGATAAACGAGTTTGCGTGCACATACGCCACCACGGTTTAAACCTCGAATTTATAGGCATGGTGAATGCGTTCATCTACCCATGCTGCAATATGCGATTCAGGCCAGCAAACTGCACGGCGTGATAGCTTTATTGGGGCTGGGAAAGTGCCATTTTTAACACCTTCATAAATTGAGGATTTTTGCAGCCCTACGATTGCCATAACGGCGGGAAGTCTGAGAAGTTTCTCAGGGCTGGATGCATTAGGGTTTGCTTGCGTCATGTTGATTCCTTGGTGGTTGAAAACACCAATAATGCAAGCGTTCAACCTATCAAAGGGAGGGCGCAAATCAGGATAAATCAGCTATTTGCGCCCCCTTTTTTTCCAACGAACGAAGCAAATCACGCGGGTCGCCTTCGAAGTCGGCTGCATCCCAACATATACGAACTGCCCTGACCATCTTCGACCGCTCACCCGTGCCCATTGGAATACCAACCTCTTTTAAATGAGCGATCAGGCTAACAATCAGCATTAATTTTGGTGTCAATTCAAGTGATCGACCGCGCTGCACTGGGGGAGATTTTTCTACAGCGAGACTCACATTCACACGCAACCAAGACAAAGATTCTTTGATTGCGGCTATTCTCTGTTCATACTCTGCAGCAATTTCGGGCCCCTCTAAT
>JAYSZH010000005.1:0-5901 GCA_043738155.1 Polaromonas sp.
CACGTTGGCAGCGTTCAGCCCACCACTCAAGACGAGGTGAGCGTTGACGTTTGTTGGAAGCAGTGACCAATTGAATGTTTTTCCGCCGCCGCCATAACCCTCAACATGGGCGTCGAGCAAAATGGCTTGGGCATGTGAATAATCTTGAACGTATTTTACTAGGTCAAATTGGGCTGCGTCCAGTCCTAGGGGAATTCGGGCCGCGCGAATGAAACGACGTTGAATGGCGTTGCATATTTCAGGCGTTTCGTCACCATGAAATTGGATGATAGCCGGCGTATTTATTGACTGAGCTGCTATGATATTTGTAGGTGTTTCATTGACGAACAAAAGCACAGGCGTCACAAAAGGCGGTAAACGGCGCGCTAGTTCAGCGGCACGCTCGGGTGAAACATAGCGCGGACTGGCTTTGTAGAGCACAAAACCGATGGCATCTGCCCCCGCAGCGACGGCGGTATCGACGTCTTCTTCACGCGTCAAACCGCAGATTTTGATGCGGGTGCGCTGGGCAGGGGGAGCGGAATTAGTCGAAAAAGTCGTCATAGACTGCAATCTTAGTGCATTGCAGGTAACTTTAGATAGCTAGGGCAACCAGTCAAAAGCCGCTGTTTGCTTGGGTAGTCCCCAGCTGTCTGGGTAAACGGGGCCTAAAAAGTACAGCCCATCTGGTGAAAAAGTCGGGGCTGCAGCGTCTCGGTCACGTTGGGCCAGCACGTCCAGTATCCACTCAGGTGGCTGGCGGCCATCGCCCACGATCAGCAGGCAGCCCATGATGTTGCGGATCATGTGGTGCAAAAAGGCGTTCGCCTCGAATTCAAAGCGCCAATAGCGTTGCATGGGCTCACCACGGTGTGAAATGGCTATGCGCTGCATGGTTTTGACCGGTGACAAAGCTTGGCAAGCGGCCGCCCGAAAAGAGCTGAAATCATGCTCGCCGAACAGATAACTCGCCGCTTGCCGCATGGCATCAGCATCCAAACCACGGTACACCCAGCCGACACGACCGGCTTCGACACTGGGTCGTACGGCGGATTCCAGTACCACATACGCATAGCGCCGCGCGACCGCGCTGGCACGGCAGTGAAATTCACGGGGAACGATCTGAGCCCATTGAACAGCGATGTCTTTAGGAAGGTAGGCGTTGGTACCGCGCACCCACGAGCTGGTTTCGCGTTCAACCTCGGTGTCAAAGTGCACCACTTGCATCAAACCGTGAACGCCAGAATCAGTGCGGCCTGCACACAAAGTAGATACCTTGCCTTGGGTGAATTTACCCAAAGCAGCTTCTAATTTGTCTTGAACTGTGAGACCTGAAAGCTGGCTCTGCCAGCCCTCGTAGGCGCTACCGTTGTAGCTGACACCTAACGCTATTCGCACAGTGCAAGCAAAAAAGCGATAACCTTAGCCAATCTCAGCAAGCAAAGCTTCAGCTTTGGTTTTCAACGTGCCAGTGGCTGATGTCAAAACTTCGTTGGCAAGCATTTTGGCGCCAGTGGTGTCTCCAATGGCTCGAAACTCTTGCGCTAACGCTAATTTCGTTTCTAAAGGTCCATTGTTCCCACTGTTATTGGCACTTGCTACGGCACTTAAATTAGATTCTGTATTGTTCAAGTCTAAAGACAAATGTCCAAGATCAAACTCCATAGCTTTGGGCGCACTGGCGGGTGCTGACGGTTGATTTACAGCTGCAGAGGCGGCCACCACCGCAACAGTTGAAGCGGCGGCAGCAGTAATAGCTTGAGCGGGCTCTAATGAGAAATCGGGAAAGTCGACCAATGGAGTTTTTGGCGGTTCAACTTTTTTAGCGGGCATAGATTCGGGAAAACTAGACGCGAAGTTAAAATCCAAATCCAAATCTACCGATGCAGGTGATTTGGCCGACAAAGGATCCAATTGGGCAACCGTGCGGGTAGAAAATTCGTCGCTACTCATTGTCTCGAAAGGATCAACCTCAGGCGCGCCAGCGTGGTACAGGGGATTACTTGGCTCCAGCTCAAAGCCTTGCTTGCTCAGGACCAGCCATTGCGGATCGTTTTCAGTTAGCAACGATTTGGCTTTCAGTGCCATTTGTTCAAAGTTTTTAGCGTCGCGTCGTTTCGCGTAAATACCCATTAATTTGGCATAAATTGCGGCATTTTCAGGCTGCGTCTTTAGTCCATCTTTGAGTATTTCTTCGGCTTGCACATCACGGCCATAATCCAAATACACATTAGCCTCAGTCAATGAATCTACGGCAGCGTGTGCATTTACAGCTGGTTCAATACTTTCATTTGTTTCCGTAATTACAACAGTTTCAACAGCAGCTACATCGGACTTTGCAACCTCAAAGACGTGTGCTTCCTTTTCCATGATGGGTTCGTTACTGGTTTCGCTGAAGAAAGATTTTTCTTCAAAATGATGATCCAACAAAGCATCATCTTCCGCCTCCGCCTCCGCAGCACGTTTCTTGCGTTTGTTGTTGGCATACAGGCCACCCGCTAAAAGAGCTACCAGCAAGCCACCAGCGATAGGCAACACAACAGGGTCATCCATCAAAAAGTCTAACGCACTGGGCTCGGCCACGGGTGCTACGACAACGGGTGCTTTGGCAACGACAGGCGGTTTAGGCGCTGCGGGTGTCGTCGGCGCAGAGGGCACTGCGGGTGCCACGGCTGGTGCAGCAGCAACTGTAGCGGCAGGCGCAGCGGGCGTAGCTGGTTTTTCAGGCGTAGCAGCGACGACAGTGGCCACTGCAGGCACAGCAGTTGTTGCAGACGGCGCTGCAGCTTTTGGGGTGGCGGTAGCTGCTGAAGCCACAGGCGCTGCTGGTGCAACAGGCGCCGCACCGGCCAGTTTGTTCAAATCTTTGATATTTTTGTCTAATTCAGCTTTGCGTGCCGCATCGTCTTTGGCCTGGCGCTCTTTGGCGATTTTTTCTAAATTCTCTTTCGCTGCAGCGGCAGATTTATCACCAGCCGTCAACCCACCCTTTGACAGTGTGAGCTTGTCTGGTGCCACAGCCACTGCTTTTTGGTCTTCAACTTTTGCTTCAATTTTGCCGCTGGCAACGCGGTCGGTCGATTTAGAAGCTAAAGCGGGTGCGCTTTCCGCCAGTTTGCGCCTAAAGCTGTTGAAGTCTTTGCTTTGGGCAATGACACTCTGTTTCGCCTCGCTGGCTGACACGGCAGCAGCTTCAGCTTCCGTTGGCAAGTCTAAAATTGCGCCGGCTTTCAAACGGTTGATGTTGTTGCCAATAAATGCTTGTGGATTACCGCGTAGCATGGCGACCAGCATTTGCTCTAGCGATACGTTATTTGGTAGGTTATTAGCCGCAATTTTTCCAGCCGTGTCGCCATTGCCGACTTTGATTTGATCGCCAGAATTTTTTGATGGCACTTTCGATACTGCGATATTCGGCTTTGTAGCTGCCGGCGCTTTGGGCATCGCAACAGCAGCTGGCGCTTGGCTTGCTGCAGGTGTTGCCGCGCGAGCTGGTGCGGCGGTGACGGGAGCTGCAACTACAGTCGCAGGTGCAATCGCTGCAGGCGCAGGTGTCGGTGCTTGTGGCGCTGGCGATGGCGATGGCAATACCGCAATGGGCGCGGTCACGGCAGCAGCTTCAGCTTGTTTGGCGGCTGGTGGGTCAAGCAAAAGCGTGTAATTACGCACGATGCGGCCTGTTGACCAACTAGCGTTGATGACTATGTTAACAAACGGATCCGTGACAACTTTGTCGCTGCGCAAAAGCAAGTAGCTGCTGCCATTGTCGCGGCGTACGAGGCTGATTTGTGTCGATGCCAGAGCAGGGTTGTACTCCATGCCAGCGATTCTGAAAGCATCTGGCGAAGCCAATGTGGCTTTCAGGCTCGCGCGTTCTTCGTCGTTGATATCTGGTACATCAATACTAGCTACCAAAGGCTCACCCAATGACGATAAAGAAGTGATGCGACCAAGTGCCAATGCATTTGCATCAATATGCGCCATACTCAACAGCGCGCCCATAGCCGCTGCCAGCGCAGTTAAACGCCACTGTTTGCTCGTCGTAGGCATGTTAGCTTGTGAGATTGAGTTCAATTTGGTATGCATTTGCGTCTTATTTTCGTATTCTTTGAAGGACCGACAGCCAAGCAGCGTAGCAAAAACATGCATGAATCTAAAATTAAAAAAATTTAAATTTCATAACACATCAATGGCTTACGTCAAAAAGCTAAGTCAATTTCTATATTGTGACTGGTACGGTACTACTTTAACTTGCAAACATAAAGACATTCACAGTTTTAACCAATTGACTGTTGTGAGCAAGCAACTAATTAACGTGACTTAGTTGCTTCCCACAAGGATTGTGTGACTTTAGTCCTCTAGCAAAATCCGCAGCATGCGGCGCAGTGGCTCAGCCGCGCCCCACAGCAACTGGTCGCCAATGGTGAACGCTCCCACATACTCAGGCCCCATCGCCAGCTTACGTACGCGTCCAACTGGGATACTCATCGTACCGGTCACTTGCACCGGTGTCAGTTCACGCAAGGTGGCTTCTTTGGTGTTGGGCACGACTTTGACCCACTCGTTGTCCGCCGCCATCATGGCTTCCAGGTCGGCCAGTGGCACGTCCTTTTTTAGCTTGAAGGTCAGCGCCTGGCTGTGGCAGCGCATCGCGCCGATACGCACGCAGAAGCCATCGACGGGGACGGCTGCGGTACCAAACATCGCGCCCTGGCCCAAAATCTTGTTGGTTTCAACGCCGCCTTTCCACTCTTCCTTGGACATGCCCCAGCTGGCATCGGTCTGCAGTTTGCCAACGCCCAAGTCGCTATCGATCCACGGAATCAGGCTGCCGCCCAACGGTGCGCCAAAGTTGGCAGTCTCAGCCGCAGACAGGTTTTGCTGCTTAGCCAGCACCTTGCGATCGATTTCCAGAATCGCGGATTTCGGGTCGTCCAAGAGCGAGCGGACTTCGCCATTCAGCGTGCCAAACTGGGTCAACAGCTCGCGCATGTGCTGCGCGCCGCCGCCCGAGGCTGCTTGGTAGGTCATGGTGGTCATCCACTCGACCAAACCCGCTTTGTACAACGCGCCCACACCCATCAACATACAGCTCACAGTGCAATTGCCGCCTACCCAGTTGTTACCGCCCTTGGCGAGTGAGTTTTTGATGACCGGTAAGTTCACTGGGTCCAAGATGATGATCGCATCGTCTTTCATCCGCAGGGTTGAAGCCGCGTCAATCCAGTGCCCGGTCCAGCCTGCAGCGCGAAGTTTCGGGAAGACTTCAGAGGTGTAGTCGCCGCCTTGGGCGGTCAAAATGATGTCGCATTTTTTCAGCGCTTCAATGTCAAAAGCGTCTTTCAGCGCGGTTTCGTTCTTGGCATAGCTTGGGGCTTTGCCGCCCGCATTGGAGGTGGAGAAGAACACCGGCTCGATGAGCGCAAAATCGCCCTCAGCCTGCATACGGTCAATCAGCACCGAGCCGACCATGCCGCGCCAGCCAACTAGTCCTACGAGATTACCTACTTTTTTCATTTTTAAGCGCCTTTCAAATTAATCAGTCTTGACTAATCCCCCGGCTCGTCTAGCTCCGGGGTGGGCGCGACGAACCGGGCTGGATTAGCCTTTAATGGTCGTCGTTTTGGTGGAGTTCACAAACGCGCAAACACCCAGCGCGCAAGCGGCTTGGATGGTTGTTGTGGAGTTCACATGGGCGTTCATAACTTAATTATAGCCGAGCGAACTTGCAGATTTCTTGCTAACAAACACCAGAAATCGGGGTCAGAGCCCAATTTCGATGTGAAGTTACTGTCCGCCGAAGGAGAAATTGTCCTGAATTGGGATCTGACCCACTACTGTCCGGAGATGGTATTTTCAATTTCACGTAATCTATTGATTTTATTGAATAATTTATTCTTTTAGCCAGAAATCTATTTGAAC
>JAYSZH010000006.1:0-2381 GCA_043738155.1 Polaromonas sp.
GCACCGCTCAAGCCACCAAGTTTTCCCACCGTGGTCGTGAGTCATCAAGACAAACTCGCCGTCAAAGTCAGCGCGGCTGACTTGTGTGGCCGCTTCTCAGGTCGTATTGTCAAAGGCGTCAATTTTTCAGCGCCTACGCCGCAATGGATGGTGGACAAACTCGCACGTTGCGGCCAGCGTAGCGTGAGCGCCTTAGTTGATATTTCCAACTACGTGATGTTTGAGCTGGGTCGTCCCTCGCATATTTTTGACCTAGACAAAATCCACGGTAGTTTGGACGTTCGTTGGGGCAAGCCTGACGAGACGCTCAAACTGCTCAATGGCAACACTGTCACCGTTGATGCCCAAGTCGGCGTGATTAGCGACGATAAAGCTATTGAATCGCTAGCAGGCATCATGGGTGGCGACGCCACGGCTGTCTCTGAAACGACTCAAAACATCTACATCGAAGCCGCTTTCTGGTGGCCAAAATCTATTGCGGGCCGTTCACGCCGTTTCAATTTTTCGACCGATGCTGGGCACAGGTTTGAACGCGGTGTTGACCCTGAGTTGACGATTGAGCACATTGAGCGCATCACCCAGTTGGTACTGGATATCTGCGGCGGTGCGGCTGGCCCGATTGACGATTTGCAGCCTAACATGCCAACAATCGCACCCGTCAGCTTGCGTGTTGCACGTGCGGCCAAGGTCATTGGCATGCCGATCAGTTTGGCGCAATGCACCGATGCATTCACCAAGCTGGGTTTGCCATTCACCGTAGCTGGTGAAACTGTTACTGTGACACCGCCAAGTTACCGTTTCGACATCCAAATCGAAGAGGATTTGATCGAAGAAGTCGTGCGCATGGTGGGTTTCAACAACCTGCCCACCACGCCGCCCTTGGCACCTATCACCGCCAAAATTCGCACTGAATCGCAACGTGGGCCGTTTGTTGTGCGCCGCGCCATGGCTGCTATGGGCTACCAAGAAACCATCAACTTCAGCTTTGTGGAAGAACGCTGGGAGCATGAGCTGGCGGGTAATGCCAACGCGATCAAGTTACTAAATCCTATCGCCAGCAACATGAGCGTGATGCGATCTTCGCTGCTCGGTTCCTTGGTGCAGGTTTTGAAATACAACATCGACCGCAAAGCTTCGCGTGTGCGTATTTTTGAAGTAGGTCGCGTGTTTTTGCGCGACGCCAGTGTGAAGAACACCGATAGCACGGTGCAGGGCTTCAATCAGCCGATGCGCGTCGCTGGTTTGGTTTATGGCAATGTGGATGAACTGCAATGGGGCAGGGCAGAGCAGGCGGCGGACTACTTTGATGTCAAAGGCGAGGTTGAAGCCTTGCTCGCACCAATGCAGGCCACATTTGAGCCAGCGAACCATCCTGCCATGCATCCAGGCCGTTGCGCCCGTGTGTTGGTTAATGGTCAAGAAATTGGCTTCATTGGCGAGATGCATCCTAAGTGGGTTCAATCCTACGAACTCGCTAAATCAGGCAAGGGCGGCAAAGCACCTATCCTGTTTGAGCTAGAACTTGATGTACTTTTACAACGTCTTGTGCCCGTCGCGCAGCCTGTGTTGAAAACGCAAGATGTCGAACGTGACATTGCAATTTTGGTAGCAGAAAAGGTAACGTATGCCGCAGTTGCAGCGGTAATTGCTGCTGTTCCTTTGAACGGATTGACACGCTCAGCCACGCTGTTTGACATCTACCGCCCAAAGGTTACCGGCGGTGATATCGCTGCCGATGAGAAAAGCCTGGCTGTACGCTTGACCTTCAACAGCCAAGATGCCACACTGAATGATGAAGCGATTGAGGCGGCGGTGAACGCGGTGCTTGATCAGTTGAAAGCGCAAATTGGTGCCAGATTGCGCGGCTAAAAATATAAGAAATTGAATAAAGAGAGACAAAGAGTAAAGCGATGGAAATATCTTTAGAGAGTTTAGAAACCAATTCTTTGACCAAAGCGCAATTGGCCGAGGTGCTGTTTGAGCAAATTGGGTTGAACATGCGTGAGTCCAAAGACATGGTGGACGCGTTTTTTGACCTGATTTCCGCCCAATTGGTGGAAGGTCAAGATGTCAAAATCCCGGGTTTTGGCAATTTTCAAATCCGCACCAAAGCGCCACGCCCTGGGCGTAACCCGCGCACGGGTGAGTTGATTCCCATCGAAGCGCGTCGTGCCATCACCTTTCATGCCAGCCACAAGCTGAAAGATCAAATCGCTGGTGTTTAAACAGCAGTCGATTTTTTGTGACTTATTTCCGCTTTTTTGCGCTGCATGTTGCATTTTGGTGTTGCTTATTTTTCACAGTTAAATAAATTTTCACAAATCAGTTTACAAGTGTAAAAGTTAGAGTAATCTACTAGCTTATTCACGTAGGACATTGAT
>JAYSZH010000007.1:0-5863 GCA_043738155.1 Polaromonas sp.
TCGGCGAATTTGTCGGGCTTGACCATGGCGGGCTCAATTGCCATCAACAACGACGTGTCTGCCGAGCCAGCATGTGTGCCAATTTCGGCATCAGTCAGCCCTTTTGCCTTCAAAGCGGTGATGTAGGCAGATTGCGAAGCTTGGTAGTAATCCCCAATGAAATGCATGCGCGAAGGTGCATTTTTAGCATCCTTGCTAGCCTCCTTGTTAAAGGTCGCCGCCACCTGCGCCAGCAGTGATTGGTAGTTGCCACTGTCACCCAGAATCACAATATCGGTAAACCCATGTTGTTTAAAACTGCGTGCAGCAGATATAAGCATGCTTTTGAAGGCATCGTCTGAAATCGACACCGTACCGGCCCACTTCATGTGTTCAGTGGGCGGGTTGATGTTGCCTTCGGGTACATAGCTGACAACAGGTGCGACGATGACATTGATTTTCTGAGCAGCCAATTGTGTCGTTAATTGCGTGGCTATGCGCCCTGCCAACACCTTCACGCGGGTGTTGTGCTTGCCAATCGCCATATGCGGGCCGTTTTGCTCGGTACCACCCACGGGGATAATGACCACGGATGGCGTATTTTTCACCATCGCAGCAACCTCAGCAGTTGTAAGCTCTTCTAAATAAACACTTTTTTGTGCAAACGCCACCACAGGCGAGCACAGCAGCAACGTCCAAACCAGAATTTTTTTTAAGGTATTTGTCATTTTGCTGCGCCAACCGTTACAGGCGCTGCAGCACCCATCATCAGCGCCATATCCGCCTCACTCAACCAGCGCCACTGCCCTGGCAGCAAGTCGTCCGGCAACTTCAGCCCGCCAATTTGCGAACGGTGCAGCCCTTCCACACGGTTGCTCACCGCAGCTAGCATGCGTTTGACTTGGTGGTATTTGCCCTCGGTCAGCGTCAATTTGAGGTGAAATTCAGACACCATTTCAGCCGCAGCCGCTTTGACGGGCTTGGGGTCGTCGTCCAGCACCACACCCGAAAGCAATTTTTGCACCTGTTTGTCGTCCAGCGGGTGTTTGGTAGTCACTTCGTAGACTTTGGACACGTGCTTTTTAGGTGAACTCATGCGGTGGATGAATTGACCATCGTCACTCATCAGCAGCATGCCGGTGGTGTCTTGGTCCAGCCGCCCGACAGCTTGAATGCCTTGGATGGCACTTTTTTGTGGCCGCAAACGCAGCGGTGACGGCAAAAAAGTGTAAATACTGGGGTGCATGGAAGGCTTTTGCGAGCACTCGCTACCCGTGGGTTTGTTGAACAGCACATAAGCATGTTCATGGTATTCCCAATCTTCACCCTGCACCCGAAAGCGCAGCCCTTTTGCTATACATTCAGTAGCTTTTGAGGCAGTAAATACGCCGGCTAAGACCGTTTTTTGTTCATTTTCAGAGGTGTTTTCATCCGCATACACCTGCACCAAGCCCTTTTCAAGCAAACCCGCGCAAACGCGCCGCGTACCAAAGCCTTGGGTGTACAAAATATCTTCTAGGGGCATCTTTTTTGACATGCCCCAATCATAACTTCACAGCTGATCCAAACGCCCTCTCAAACTCGCAGCCTGCGCCTGCAAGGCCTCAATCTTTCCCGCATCCATCTTCTTCAACTGCTGGTAGACCATGCCAATGCGCGGATTCGCAGCTAGTTTGTCGGCATGTTTCAGGTGAAAATCCCAATACAACGCGTTGAAGGGGCAGGCTTTTTTGGTGGGCGTGTCTTCCCGCAGCTTTTTGTCGTAATGGCAGCCTTTGCAATAGTCACTCATGCGGTCAATATAGGCGGCGCTGCTGGTGTAGGGCTTGGTAGCCAGCAGCCCGCCGTCGGCAAACTGGCTCATGCCAACAGTATTTGGTAATTCCACCCACTCAAAAGCATCAATGTAAACGCCTAAATACCAGTGGTGAAGCTCTTTGGGGTTCAAACCCGCCAGCAGCGCAAAGTTGCCAATCACCATCAGCCGCTGAATGTGGTGGGCGTAGGCTTGCTCCAATGATTGCCCGACAGCCGCAGCCATGCAGCGCATTTGAGTTTGGCCGGTCCAAAACCACTGTGGTAGTGGTAGCTGGTGGTTGAAAAAGTTGTTATCGGCATAGCTGGCGTCTGCATTCACACCTGCTGATTCCGCCATCTTGGCCCAATAAAACCCGCGCACAAACTCGCGCCAACCTAGTATTTGCCGGATAAAACCTTCTACTGCCGCCAACGGCGCAGCACCTGATCGCCCCGCTACCTCGGCTTTTGCCACCACTTCACGCGGGTTCAGCATTTTCACGTTCATCGAAAAAGATAGCAAAGAATGGAACAAACGCCACGACTTGCTGCTCATTGCATCTTCAAAATCACCGAAATTAGGTAAAACTTGGTTGATAAAAGTATCCAATTGGGCCAACGCCTCGGCCCGGTTCAAAGGCCAGCCGAATTTGGCGGCGTTGGGCTCGCCAAAACTTTTCACGCCAGCTTTCACAATCGAATCCCACAGCGCGGAATGGTCGTAGGTTTTACGATTCACTTTACCGTATGACACGCGAATATCCGCCGGCGCTACCGGCAAACCCGGCCAAGCTTTGCGGTTTTCAGCGTCAAAATTCCACTGCTCACCCAACGGTTTGGGCGGTTTTGAGCCTGCCTCAATCAAAACGCTGTGTTTCACCCGCATCTGCCGGTAAAACGTCTCCATCAGCCACTTTTTGCGTTCGCCAAAGAGCGCGGCAACTTCATTCCGTTCTGTAAAAAAATGTTCTGAATCAACCATTTGCGCTTTTACTGGCGTTGTTACTGACAATAACTTTGGCAACGACTTTGCAAAATCAGCCAACTGCTTATCCAGCCGCCACTCGTCTGGCGCTTGGTATTCAAACGTGGTAGCTTGATAGTGTGAAATCAACACGCTGAGGTTATCTGTGATCGTCGGCAAGTTCGCCTTATCATCAATCGCCACGTAATGCACACGATGCCCCGCCGCTTTGAGTTGCGCCGCAAAGTCACGCATACCTGCAAAAATGGCGAGTATTTTTTGCGCATGGTGCAGCACGTAATCCGTCTCTTGGTGCAACTCCATCAGCACGTAGACGACGTTGTCGTCCACCGCTTTAAACCAACTGTGCAGCGGGTTGAGCTGGTCACCCAGAACCAATCTGAGTGTGTTTGCCGTGCTTTTGTTATTTGCTATCATTTTTGATGTGTTTTTAAGTGCCATTTTATGCCTCTAGCCGGCGTATTTATTGCCTCAACAGCTATAGTAAATATAGCTATTTTTAATGTTTTCAACGATGTTTCAAGACTCAACCTGCGCTCCAAAAGCGTCGATACGCGCCATCTGCATCGTGCTGTTGCGCTTGCATCTGCGGGCTAAAGCGCCGTCCGCCACGCGGGTCTGTGCCTCGGCCTGCGATGTAGAGCCAGTTGCCTTGGTTGCTGTAAACGTCATAGTCGATCAATTGACTCTCAAACCACGCCGCGCCCGCTCGCCAGTCGCCACCCAAGTCGTAGATCAAATAGCTGGCCACGATTTGGCGCATGCGGTTGGATAGCCAACCCGTGGCGGCCAGTTCGCGCATGCCTGCGTCAACGAATGGCTCACCTGTTCGGGCTTCGCACCAGCGACTCAAACCTTGCTTGTTATTCGGCACTTTTGAGAGATCAGAATCTCCAAGCCCTTGTTTTCTATAGAGTTTTATGCCGTTCTGCAGATGCAAAAATCTAAAATAATCACGCCAAAGCAGCTCAAACCAAATCCAATACGTGCTGTCGTTCGCGCCGCGCTGGGCTTCAAAATGCTTTAATTCCGCGTAAATCATGGGTGCAGAGATCGCACCACAGGCCAGCCAAGGCGAGAATTTGGTCGAGAAATGCTCGTCTGGCGACCAATTCATGGGCTGGTTGCGCGTCAGCTTGTAAGTCAGCGCAAAATCGCCAGCGAAATAGTGGTTGAGGTGCTTTTCAGCAGAGGATTCGGGTAAATTCTTGTTCTGCAAAAGCGGTTCAAGCGGTTCGCGTGGTTTTACCGCTTGCTTTTCGATTTTGTTTCTAAAAGCGGTGAAAACGGCTGGCAACTGTTTCACGTCAAACGGCAAATCTGCGGGTTCTAGCAAGCTGGATTGCCACAGGGTTTTGACCTTCAAGCTAGCAGCTTGCAACGAATCAATCTCAACTTGCTCTTCTGGTGCAGCTATGTCTTCGCAGTAGATTAGCGTCGTATTTTGTGCTTTGGCAAACGCGCACAAAGCATCTTTGGGCGAGCCTTGCAACTCAGTCAACTCAATGCCCAGTACCGCCAATTGCAACGCTAACTCGCGCAGTCTCTCCGCCAAAAACGCTTTGCGGTGCCTGCCCATGCGCTCAAATCCCCAAGGCGTTTGTGTATATTGCATGGGGTCGTGCACGTAAACGGCTAGCAGTTTCGCAGACGTTTGGCTTGCTCGCAGCTGTGCTTGCGCAAACGCGGGGTTGTCAGTGACGCGCAAATCGTTGCGATACCAGTAAATCACGTTGGCAGCGTCTGTCATGCTTTTTTGTCGCCTTTGTTTCCTGAAAAGCTCATGCGGCAGCGGTCAGAGCAGTATTTCACCTCGTCCCACACCTTCTCCCACTTTTTGCGCCACGTAAACGGGCGCTGGCAGTGAATGCAGACTTTGCTGGGCAGGTTGGCTTTTTTGATCATTTTCATGGTGTGGCAGATTCTAAAAATCTAGGGCAATTTGTGGATTTTCGGACTTGGTTGCTGCTTTTCTACGCGAAACTGACTTCGAGGCAGGCTTTTGGGCTCTTAAATTCGAACTTAAATTGGCTCTTGAAGCATGCTTTTCAACAATCACAGCCTTAGCTGCTTTCACTTCTGGCTGCGCTCGCAAGCAAAAAAGTTTGGCTTTCGCCTCGCGGGTGGCGGTTTGCAGGTCTAGCACCGGTTCAGGGATGTCAAATTCTGCGCCCACGCCAATGGTCAACTTCAAATGCTCTCGCATCACTTGCGGCATCAGCCAAGGTTCAAACAACCACGCATCGGGCACGCGGCGCATGTAGGGCAGCCAGCGGCGTACAAAATGGCCATGCGGGTCGTGGTCTTGCGCTTGTTTGATGGGGTTGTACACGCGCGGTGAGTTGATACCGGTCGTGCCAGATTGCATTTGCATCTGGCTCCAGTGGATGCCCGGTTCGTAGTCCAAAAACTGCCGTGCCAGCCACTGCCCAACGGGTCGCCAATGCAACCACAGCGGGTAAGCGGCGACCGATACCAGCATCGCGCGCATACGAAAGTTGAGCCAGCCGGTCTCGCGCAGCATCACCACGCAGGCGTCAACCAGTGGCCAGCCGGTGCGTGCGGTGGTCAATGCCTCAAAATGCGCAGGATTCCAGTCGTTCTCACGCAGGCCGTCGTAGCTGCGATGCACATTTTGATATTCCAGCTCGGGCTCTGACTCCAATTTTTGGATGAAGTGGCAATGCCAATACAAACGGCTGACAAAGGCAACCAAGCCCTTTTTTTGCCAATTGCCAGTGGGTAAGGCGTTGATGGCGTGGTAAGAGGATTGCACCACTTCGCGCAAACTGACGCAGCCAAACGTCAGATACGGCGACAAACGCGAACAGGCTGTCGTTGCAGACAGTGGCGATGAAATGCCACCTCGGTATTGCGCGCTTCGGTCGTTCAAAAAATCTTGCAGAACCTCTAAACCCAGCCTCCTGCCGCCGATTTGGCGTTGCTCAGGCGCATCTAACGCCAAGCCGAGTTTGGCAGGGCTTGGCAGCAAGCTTGCCGGCCACGGCAGCGGCACGAATTGAAGACTCTCAAGTGCAGGAACCGGCAACAATGGCGAGCGAACATGCTTGTCCCAATGGCCTTTCCAGTCGTCGCGGTTTT
>JAYSZH010000008.1:0-5859 GCA_043738155.1 Polaromonas sp.
ATCTCGCAGTCGTCATCGCTGGAGCGTTGACTTTGGTGTACCCGTCGATTTACGAAGGTTTTGGTTTGCCGCCTTTGGAAGCCATGACCTGCGGCGTGCCGGTGATTGCGTCGAATGTGTCGTCGCTCCCCGAGGTGGTGGGTGATTCCGGTTTATTAGTCAATCCACATGATATTGACGACATTGCCAAAGCCATGGAAACCATGATCACAGCACCTGATATCCGCGCAGCATCCGCGCAAAAAGCTTTGGCTAGAAGCTCAGAGTTTTCGTGGGACAGCTGCGTTGACCAAACAATGGGTATCTACCGTCAGGTTGAAAGCACCATGTAAACATGCAAAAGTTAAAGCGAGGTGTAGAGCGCTAAGTGGCTGTTTGACATCGCTGTCAGTGAGTACCCGCTGACAGCATGTGCTTTTGCTTGTTGTCCCAGTTTTGAGCGCAAAGCATCGTCATTGAGCAGCATGTTCAGCGCTTCAGCCAAAGCCGTGGCGTCACGCACGGGAACCGCTAAACCTGTCACGCCTGCTTGGTTGACGACATTGACGCCATTGTTCAATTGTGTACATACGACCGGTTTGCCACAAGCCATGGCTTCTAGCTGAACAAGTCCAAAAGCTTCACTTCGTTCGACAGAGGGTAGGCAAAAAACATCGCAAGCATTGAAATAGGCAGCTAATTCTGCCTCGGGAATGGGGCCAGTAAAAGATACTTTATTAGTGACACCAAGACGTTCTGCTTGTTGCTGTAACTCTGCTCTTAATGGTCCCTCGCCACCCAAAATCAACTGCGCATCGATGTGCCGCATCGCCTCTATCAGCACATCAAAGCCTTTGTAATACACATGCCGACCCAGCGCAAAAATGATATGTCCCGAGCTCGACACAGATTTTGCCCTGTCTTTGAGTGACGTGCAAAGTTCAGTAGCAAGCGGCGTTACAGCCAAATCACTGAAATCCCGTCCATACGGAATCACGTGACGTTTGGAGTAAGGCAGGGTGTTGGGGATTTGTGTTGATGAGCTGAAATGTGCTGGAGTAGCCGCAATCAATGCATCAGCACGCAAGGTAAATCGTCTCAAAAATGGCAAGTACATCGCCAGCAAACGTTTTTGGCGAACGATATCGCTGTGCCAAGTGATAACGCGTTTGATGCTTCCCGGTAGTATCAAAGAAGCTAAATGAGCTAACGGGTTGGGGAGATGTAGATGCACCACATCGAATGGATTTTGACGATGCATCATAAATGCTTTGATGACTTGCATCGGCGACACGGCAGTACTGAAATAGGTGCCTAAAGTTGCAGTCTCTATCATGCGATAGCTACTTGCCGCTGTGTGGACTAGCGAATCTTTAGTACGCGGTGAGTCACTGGCCACCAAGTAGGTCACGTCAACATCCAATGTTGCCAAACCTGCACACAGCAACTGCATGTGCCGCTCTATACCGCCATTTTGATCGGCATTGTTAAACCGCCCAAACTGAAGGACTCGCAAGCGTTTGCCTGATGAATTCAAATTATTCAAATACTTCTGCCTGTGCAAATAACGATCCAGCAGCATCTTTTCTAGAAAGATTGGGTGTATCAGATATCTGCCAATCTATGCCCAATGTCGGATCGTCCCAAGCAATGCAACGTTCAAACGCTGGTGCGTAGTAGTCAGTCGTTTTGTAAAGAAAATCAGCTGTCTCTGACAACACGATGAAACCATGTGCGAATCCCGGCGGTATCCAGAGTTGTTGATGAGATTGAGCGGTCAACACAGCGCTTACCCATTTACCAAAAGTTGGTGACTTGCGGCGTATGTCCACAGCAACATCCAGCACTTCACCGCTGATCACGCGTACCAGTTTACCTTGCGGCTGTTGAATTTGGTAATGCAAGCCACGCAACACACCCTTTGCAGAGCGCGAATGGTTGTCTTGTACAAAGTTGTCGTTCAAACCGGTTGCTTGATTGAAGGCTGCTTGATTAAAACTCTCAAAGAAAAACCCGCGCTCGTCACCAAACACCTTGGGTTCGATAAGTAAAACATCAGGAATTGCGGTTGGAGTTGCCTTCATCCCATTCATGCGACTGACCTGTCTTTCAACATCCGCAACAAATACTGCCCATAGCCGTTTTTAGCCAAAGGTTGAGCCAACTTTTCAACCTGTTCACTGCTGATAAAGCCATTGCGCCATGCAATTTCTTCGGGGCAAGCTATTTTCAAGCCTTGACGATGTTCCAAAGTAGATATGAATTGGCTCGCTTCCAGCAGGCTGTCATGCGTGCCCGTATCCAACCAAGCGTAGCCACGCTGCATGATTTGTACGTTGAGCTGACCGCGTTCCAAATAGGTTTGGTTGACGGTGGTGATTTCCAGCTCGCCGCGCGCACTTGGTTTGACGGATTTGGCAATATCGACGACCTGGTTGTCGTAAAAGTACAAGCCGGTTACCGCGTAATTGCTTTTTGGTTGCAATGGCTTTTCTTCAATACTGCTGGCTTTACCCGATTTGTCGAAAGCGACCACGCCATAGCGTTCTGGGTCTTGCACATGGTAGGCAAACACCGTTGCACCAGCTGTGTTGTTGTCAGCGCTAGACAACAGGTGCGCAAAATCGTGACCATAAAAAATGTTATCACCCAAAACCAGTGCACTGGGCGAATTCCCCACAAACTTATCACCGATGATGAATGCTTGCGCCAATCCATCGGGACTAGGTTGCACCGCGTATTGCAAATTCATGCCCCATTGGCTGCCATCGCCCAAGAGCTGCTGAAAGCGCGGGGTGTCTTGTGGCGTGCTGATGATGAGAACGTCACGGATTCCAGCCAACATCAGCGTGCTGAGCGGGTAGTAAATCATCGGCTTGTCATACACGGGCAACAATTGCTTGCTCAGCGCCAGTGTGGCCGGGTGCAATCGAGTGCCTGAGCCGCCAGCTAGGATGATGCCTTTGCGGGATATTTGATGTTTAGCAGTTGGCATGATGGGTTGTGAGGTCATAGCTTCTTATACTTTTATAAAATTTCCGTCAACATTCGTGTCACACCTTGCTGCCATGCAGGCAAATACAGGTTAAACGTTGTTTGTATTTTGGAAGTATCTAATTTGGAGTTTAAAGGTCGTTTAGTCGGCGTAGGATATGCTTGAGTCGCTATTTTATTTATAGCGTTTTGAGCAGTCTTGATGTCAATACCTGCATTTCTCGCATGCTCAATCACCAACGTCGCATAGCCATGCCACGATGTAGATCCACTGGCAACCAGGTGGTACAAACCGCCCAAGTCGGGCTGCGTTTGAACGCGTTGTAAAGCAAGCGCAGTGATATCCGCCAGCAAGTCCGCCCCCGTGGGTGCCCCGATTTGATCGTCAATCACACTCAAACTGTCGCATTCTTTGGCTAATCGCAACATGGTTTTGGCAAAGTTACCACCCCGTGCTGCATAGACCCAGCTGGTTCTGAAAATCAGGTGTTTGGCGCAATTCGCAGCCACGGCTTGCTCGCCTTCTAATTTGGTTTGACCATACACACTCAGTGGTGCTGGCATGTCGGATTCTTTCCGCGCTTGGCTACCCGAGCCGTCAAACACATAGTCGGTCGAGTAATGCACCAGCCAAGCGCCCAGCTTTTGCGCTTCAGCCGCAATCACACCGGGCGCACGCGCGTTGATGGTGCGGGCTAAATCGGGTTCAGACTCCGCCTTGTCCACAGCCGTGTGTGCAGCGGCGTTGACGATGATGGTAGGTTTAACTTGGCGCACAGTCTCAGCCAAACCAGCTAAATTTGTGAAATCGCCACAAAAATCAGTGCTGTCAAAATCTACAGCAACCACCTCGCCCAGTGGTGCTAGGCTACGCTGCAGCTCCCAGCCAACTTGGCCGCCTTTGCCGAATAAAAGGATTTTCACAGGACTTGTCATGTTTTATACGGTCGCTTTTAAACTTCCACTTTTGCGGGTTCGGTCGCATATTGCTTGTTCACCCACTCACGGTAACTGCCGTTTTGCACATGGCTGACCCAATCCGCATGGTTCAAATACCATGCCACGGTTTTTTGAATGCCTGATTCAAAGGTTTCTGCCGGTTTCCAGCCCAGTTCTTTCTCAATCTTGCTGGCATCGATGGCGTAGCGGCGGTCGTGGCCGGCGCGGTCAGTCACATAGGTAATTTGTTCGGCGTAGCTTTTGCCATCAGCGCGTGGCTGCAACTCATTGAGCAACTTGCAAATCGTGTTGACAATCTCGACGTTCGGCTTCTCGTTCCAGCCACCCACGTTGTAAGTTTCCCCCAGCTTGCCCGCTTCCAGCACGCGGCGAATCGCACTGGTGTGGTCTTTCACGTACAGCCAATCGCGAATTTGCTGCCCATCACCGTAAATCGGCAGGTTTTTGCCAGCCATGGCGTTCACAATCATCAGTGGAATCAGTTTTTCAGGGAAATGGTAGGGGCCGTAGTTGTTGCTGCAATTGGTCGTCAGCACCGGCAAGCCGTAGGTGTGGTGGTAGGCGCGTACCAAATGGTCACTTGCCGCTTTGCTGGCTGAATAGGGGCTGTTAGGCTCGTATTGATGTTTCTCGGTGAAACATGGCTCTTGGGGCGCGAGCGAGCCATACACCTCGTCGGTTGATACATGCAAAAACCTGAAATCCGTCTTGGCAGCGCCCTCTAGCTTGCCAAAATACCCGCGCACCGCTTCCAGCAGGTGAAATGTGCCCACAATATTGGTCTGGATAAAGTCCTCCGGCCCATGAATCGAGCGATCCACATGCGACTCTGCCGCAAAATTCACCACCGCACGGGGCTGGTGTTTTGCCAAAAGCGAATCGAGCAAGGCTCTGTCGCCAATATCGCCCTGCACAAAAACGTGACGTTTGTCGTTGGAGAGTGAGGCTAAATTTTCTAAATTCCCAGCGTAAGTCAACTTGTCCAAATTGAGCACAGGCTCGTCATGCGCTGTCAACCAGTCCAACACAAAGTTAGCCCCAATAAACCCCGCCCCGCCGGTGACCAAAATCATGCCAAATCCCTCAGAAGATGTTGAACGCGCTACTAATAAGAATACAAATAGCTCTTACTAATATGTAATGCTAGGATTATCGTTGTTTTGTGATGCGTAAATTAAATAGCAAATGACCTAAAACCATGACAACCGCCCCTTCAAAAAAAGACAAATCGCTAGATGTGCCGAATGATGGCCTGACACGCTGCCCGTGGTGCGAAAGCAAAAGTCTAGACCGGCACTACCACGACACCGAATGGGGCGTACCCATGCATAACGACAGGGACTTGCTGGAGCTTCTGACCTTAGAGGGCGCGCAAGCCGGCTTGAGTTGGAGCACGGTATTGGCTAAGAGGGAAGGTTACAAGCGGGTTTTCAAAAACTTTGATGCCAAAAAAATAGCAGCGTTTACCGAGGCAGACATAGCCGCCGCCATGGCCGACCCTGGCATTGTGCGTAACAAATTGAAAATACTCAGCACCATTGGCAACGCCAAAGCTTTTCTATCGGTACAAGCAAAGTATGGCAGTTTTGATGCCTTTTTATGGCAAGTCGTAGGCGGCAAACCCATCGTCAACAAATGGAAAGCGGTTGCCCAAGTACCTGCAAAAACTGCAGAATCCGACGCGATGAGCAAAATGCTACTCGCCCACGGTTTTAAATTCGTCGGTTCCACTATTTGCTATGCCTTTATGCAAGCCAGTGGCATGGTGAACGACCATTTGGTGGATTGTTATCGGTACAAAGAAGTTCCAAAAAAATAGGCATGAAACCGTGACTTCTAAATCGAAGCGCGACAGCGCGGATTGAGTTCGAATAATACCTCAGCAGGTGTTTTAAAGCCCAAACATTCACGTGGTCTATTGTTCAA
>JAYSZH010000009.1:0-5858 GCA_043738155.1 Polaromonas sp.
CAAAAACACACCGCGCATGACCGAATTGATCATCTTGCTGTCCAGGTCTTTTACGCCGCGCCAGCCCATACAAAAGTGCGTCGCCTCCATGACAATGGCCAAGCCGTCTGGCGAGGTTTTTTCCATGATCAAATCAGCCAGTTGCACCACCGCCTCTTCTTGGATTTGCGGTCTGCCCATCACCCACTCTGCCAGACGCGCGTATTTGGACAAGCCGATCACATTGGTGTGCTCGTTGGGCAGCACGCCGATCCATACCTTGCCTATCACTGGACAAAAGTGGTGTGAGCAAGCGCTGCGCACCACGATCGGACCCACAATCATCAGTTCGTTCAAGTGCCCCACGTTGGGGAACTCGGTGATGGGGGGCACAGGCTGGTAGCGGCCTTTGAACACCTCGTTCAAATACATCTTGGCCACGCGGCGGGCGGTGTTGTGGGTGTTGTGGTCATGCTCGGTGTCTATCACCATGCTGTCCAACACGCCCTTCATTTTGCTTTCAACTTCGTCCAGCAGCTTGTCCATGTCGCCAGGCTGAATAAAGTCGCTGATGTTGTCGTTGGCGTAATAGCGCTTTCTGGAAGCCGCCACACGTTCGCGGATGACGACGGACATCGGGCGTCCCTCGTCGCTAGGGTTCAATGGTTCAATAGCCATGGTGTCGGTTTTCTTCTCGATATTCTTTGTACTCATATAAATATATTACCAGTGTTTGCATATCAGCTAGTGGAATATGGGTTATTTCATCCTGCTAAACCCGATTGACGTATAGGCAGGTACCCAACTAAAATTTTTACATGAAAAAAACCCTACTCCCCATCTTATCTGCACTGCTAACCACGGTGGCTTTGTCTTTCACAACCTTGGCACACTCCCAAACGGCAGCCACCTTTCCTAGCAAACCCCTGAAAATCATCGTCCCCTTCGGCGCGGGCGGCATAGCTGACCTGACGGCACGCACCGTGGGAGCAAAAATGGCTGAAATATTGGGGCAACCCGTCGTCATTGAGAACAAACCTGGCGCGGGTGGCATAGCGGCTGGCGATCTGGTAGCTAAGTCTGGCCCTGATGGCAGCACCATGTTGCTGATGTCAAATGCAACGGCAGTTTCAGAAAACCTTTTTAAGACCATGCCTTTTGATACATCGAAAGACTTTGCACCGGTCACGACTTTAGGGTTTTTCGATATTGCTTTGATCACAAAAGCCGATTCGCCCTACAAAACCATGGCGGAACTGCTGGCTTTCGCCAAAGCCAACCCAGGCAAGCTCAATGTGGGCACCATCAACATTGGCAGCACGCAAAACTTGGCGGCTGAACTCTTCAAATCCACCGCTGACATCAATGTGCAAATCGTCCCCTTCAACGGCACACCGGCGGTGATTACCGCCCTGCGTGGTGGCCAAATCGACGCGGCTGTGGAGATTTTGGGCCCTGTCAAAACCCAAATCGACGCCAAAGCCATCAACGCTCTGGCCGTGATGGGGCTGAAACGCGCACCCAGCATGCCCAATGTGCCCACAGCCCGCGAATCCGGCCTACCCAGCATGAACGCAGCGTCGTGGAACGCCCTAGCCGTGGCTGCTAAAACCCCCAAAGACATCGTCGCCAAGCTGCATGATGCCGCTGAAAAAGCCCTCGCTTCGCCAGATGTGAAAAAGCGTTTGGCTGATTTGGGTGTAGAAGCTGGCGCTAGCAGCCCTGAAGTCTTGGGTGAACTCTTGAAAGCTGAAATCAAGCGCTGGGGTGATGTCATCGCCCGTGCAAACATTCCGAAACAATAAACGCAAGTCATTCAGGGATGCAACTCACCCAATTGGGCATGGTCGGCTACGGCGAAGTCGGCAAAATCATCACGGCTGGGCTGACAAGCCAGATGCAAAGCGTTAACGCGTGGGATTTGAAATTCGCCGATGACCAAGCCAAATCAACCGAACTTGCCCATGCCGCCGCCGCTGGCGTCACAGCCTGCGCCGGCATGCAGGCGCTGTGTCAAGCGTCCAACTTCATCGTTTCCGCCGTCACCGCGTCGCAAACCTTGGCGGTGGCGCAAGCGGCAGCGCAGCATATCCAAGCCGGCAGCGTGTTTTTAGATCTCAATTCCGCGTCCCCCGGCACCAAGCAACAAGCTGCCAAGTTGATTGAAGCCGCTGGCGCACATTACGTCGAAGCGGGCGTGATGACCAGCATCCCGCCCTACGGTATCCGCGTGCCCATGCTCTTGGGCGGTCCACTGGCTGCAGAAATTGCACCAAGATTGATCGCTTTTGGCATGGAAGCCAAAGCCGTCAGCGCAGACATTGGTATCGCCAGTGCCATCAAAATGTGCCGCAGCGTGATGATCAAAGGCTTAGAAGCCTTGGTCATAGAAAGCTACGCCACTGCCCGCAAATACGGCGTCGAAGACCACGTCATCCCCACCCTGGCCGAGACCTTCCCCAGCATAGACTGGCAGCAAACCGGCGCCTACTTCTTCAGCCGCGTCGTCCAACACGGCAAACGCCGTGCCGAAGAAATGCGCGAATCCGCCAACACTGTCAAAGAAGCCGGTTTTGACCCCTTCATGGCCGCCGCCATCGCCCAAAAGCACGATTGGGTGGCCAGTTTGGCGCGGGATGGTGTGTTTGACGGTTTGCCCAAAAGCCCCGTTTGGCAGGACTATGCGGATCGGATGATTGGGAATTTGAAGTGATTTGACTTGGAAAGACGTCAAATTGCTATATTTTTAATAGCTGTTTAGGCAATAAATACGCCGGCTAGAGGCGCTTTTTATTACCAAATTGAGGTTTATGCTTATTCAAACTCAATTTAACTGTTTTTAAAAACATAACACTTGACGTTAATATCGAATCTCGTTATTATAACGACATGATTCAAAGCTTCCGTGACCCTGATACCAAATCACTGTTTGATGGGCGACGGGTAGCGCGGTTTGCCAATATTGCGGCTGTTGCAGTTCGTAAATTGCAACAAGTGCATGCAGCGACGAATCTTGACTTTTTACGTGTGCCACCTGGCAACCAACTTGAAGCTTTGAGCGGCAACCGCGCTGGACAGCACAGCATTCGCGTCAACGATCAATGGCGCGTTTGCTTTATTTGGGTAGATGGCCATGCAGAAAACGTTGAAATTGTTGATTACCACTAAATTTTCACCCAAGGAGAACAACCATGCCCCGTGAAATTCCCCTCTCCCATCCCGGCATCATCTTGCTGGAAGATTGGCTCAAGCCCATGGGCATCAGCCAATACGCCTTGGCCAAAGCCATAGACGTTCCTGCCCGCCGCATCAACGAAATCGTCAAAGGCCTGCGCGGCATCACCGTGGACACCGCCTTGCGCCTAGGCGCGTACTTCGGCACAGACGCGCAAAGCTGGATCAACCTGCAAACGCACTTTGATACTGAAAATGCCAGAGAAGCTATGCAAGATGTGCTTAGCCGGATTAAGCAGACCGTAAAAAATGGTGCTGCGGCTTGAATTTTGCTATATTTTTAATAGCTGTTTAGGAAATAAATACGCCGGCTAGAGACACTTTTATCTAAAAATAGCATTTTCTCAGCTTTTAATCCAACTTCGTCCCCGTCTTCGCAATCACCCCACCCCACAGCGCCGTGTCCGCCTGCATGCGTAGTGCCAAGCCTTCGGGGGCGGTGCCTAGGGCTTGCCAACCTTGGTCGAACAGGCGCTGGCGGATGTCTGGGGTTCTCACAATTTTGGCGATTTCGTCGGCGATGCGTCTGGCGGTGGCTTCGGGCATGGAGGCGGGGGCGAAGATGCCGTTCCAGACGGCGGCGTCGAACTTGGGCAAATTAGCACCTTCAGCCACCGTGGGCAGCTCGGGCAGCAGGGTTGAGCGTGAGCTTGTGCTGACGGCGAAGAGTTTGACCCGTCCTGCTTTGGCCTGAGCGACAGCGGCTGAGGGCACCATGAAGCCCAGATCGACCTGTTTGCCAATCATCGCGGTGATGACTTGGGCAAAGCCTGGGTAGGGAATGTGCGTGGGGGTGATGCCGCTTTGCGCTTTGAACAACTCCATCGCCAAATGCGCACCCGAGCCTGCGCCTACCGAGCCGTAATTCAGCTTGTCGCCCTGCGCTTTGGCGTAAACCATCAATTCCTGCATGTTTTTAGCGGGCAAATCAGCCGAACCGACCAGCAGCAACGGACTGCTGGCGATGAGTGAAATGGGGCGCAAGTCGCGCACAGGGTCAAACGGGAGCTTGCTGTACAGCTGCTTGGCAGACGTGAGCGGGCCATTGATATTGACGCCCAGCGTGTGCTCGTCCGTCGCTTTGGCGACCAAATCGACGCCAATATTGCCACCTGCACCGGGTTTGTTTTCAATGACGAAGGGCTGGCCGAAGGCTTTGGCCAGTGGCTCAGTCAGCAGCCGCGCCAACATGTCGGGCGAACTGCCAGCGGGGAAACCGACGATGATGCGGACGGGTTTGGTGGGCCAGGCAGGGACTGGCACTGCGGCTGCAGCTGTGGCTTTTTTGCTTTGCGCTAAAGCCGTTGGCAAGATTGAGGATGCTGAAAGTGCTGTAAGGGCAGACAGCATTTTGCGACGAGTTGTTGTATCAAGAGATGTCATTTTTATAGCCATTTTGTTGTTTTGTTATGCTTTGTTTATATCAGTCTTCGAAGTTACTAAATTAGCTTAATTTTTTGAAGCCGCTTGCGCATAAAGCGAGATACTGGATTGCAATATTTGAAGCAGCTTCATTTTCTCATCCTCAATTTCTTTCATCGGTCCACCCAAACTCAAAGTCATCGGCTCTATACCGCGTGGCACTGGCAAGAGTACTGCGATTGCTGCTGCACCCGGCACTGATGTGCCTAGCGAGACAGCATAACCGTCTATCAAGGTACGTTTACGCTCCATCAAAACGCTTTCAAGCCCTAATTGGGATGAATCGGTTTGCTCTGCCGAATTGGCCAGTCTCAAGTTTTTAGCGACTTCATTCTCTGTCATTGTGCTAATCAACATTTTCCCAGTTGCACTTCGAAACAAAGGCCTTAATAAACCGCTCTTGCTTGTAAAACTTCCCGCTCTAGTTGCTTGCAATACGTGCAAGTAGCGCACATACATACCTTGACGTTTGCCAATCATCACCGTATGTCCAGTCTGTGCCAATACTTGCTCCATTAACCTTAATAGGCTTTGCTCTGAATACAGTTGCTCCTCAATCCAAGCTGTTGCCAAAGTAAGACGTACGTTTGGAATATACATACCCGTTCGCAGATCATGATCAAAGTACCCGCTTTCTTTCAAACTTTTTAGCAATACTGACGTGCTGGATTGTGGGTAACCAAGGCTTTGCGATATCTCATTCACGCTGGCAGGCTTTCGCCATTCGGCAAAAAATTCCAGAATATCCAAAACACGTTGTGCGGATTTGACGGTATCTACTTTCATATCATATATATGATTTTAAAACACATTCATAATAATGAATAGATTTAATTTTGAGTGATTCATAGAATCAAATTTCTTATATGACTATATGGAGACACTCATGATTTTTCGTACATTTTGTCAAGCTAGTCTGAAACAGCTTGCATTTGCAATGACTTTGTCAGTAATAGCGCCCGCATTTGCGCAAAACACTGCAACAGTATTCAATAAACCTTTGAAAATCGTCGTGGGATTTCCACCTGGTGGATCTGCCGATACATTGGCACGCGTATTCGCACAACAATTGACTGAAGTAGCACCATCAGTTGTCGTTGAAAATAAACCGGGTGCTGGTGGTCGCATCGCCATTGAATCGGTCAAAAATGCCGAAGCTGATGGCAGCACCATGGTATTAACACCCGCCTCAATGATGGTGGTTTATCCCCATATCTACAAAA
>JAYSZH010000010.1:0-16515 GCA_043738155.1 Polaromonas sp.
TCGCCATTGCTTCGCACACTTAACGATTGAAGAAAATTTGCTCACAGGTGGCTATACCCGTAAAGATAAAGGTGAGGTTGAAGCTAATTTGGAAAAAGTCTACAACTACTTTCCGCGCCTCAAAACGCGCCGAACCAGCCAAGCGGCTTACACTTCTGGCGGCGAACAGCAAATGTGCGCTATTGGTCGCGCCTTGATGGCGAGCCCAACCATGGTTTTACTAGATGAGCCGTCTATGGGTTTAGCGCCACAAATTGTGGAAGAAGTCTTTGAGATCGTGAAAGACCTGAACCAACGTGAAAAAGTAACTTTTTTGTTGGCGGAGCAAAATACCAATATGGCGTTGAAGTATGCTGACTATGGCTACATCATGGAAAGTGGTCGCGTGGTGATGGACGGAAAAGCCAGTGACCTTGCGAACAACGAAGACGTGAAAGAGTTCTACCTGGGTGTGGGTGGTGGCGAGCGCAAGTCGTTCAAAGACGGTAAAAGCTATAAGCGTAGAAAGCGCTGGTTAGCATGAGCGATTTTTACAGCATGCTTGTTGTGGCGGAAACGCGGCCGCACACAGACCGTGAACGCGTTCAATTCCAAGCCCTGTCGTCACAAATCAAGCACGCGCAGCAAAAAAGTGCGGCGTTTGCTGAAATATTAGTCGGTGTAGACGCCACAACTGTGACCAGCCGTGCAGCTTTGACCAGTTTGCCCGTGACGCGTAAAACTGAATTGCTCGACCGTCAAAAAGCTGCACGTAAAGCATCTGACAGCAATCGCAGCGGTATCGACACGGCTGTTTTTGGCGGCTTTAGCAGTAATGGTTTTGGTGCCAACATGCTGCGGGTGTTTGCCAGCCCTGGCACGATCTATGAGCCCGAAGGCAAGCAATTGGATTACTGGCGCTCGGCAAGAGCATTGGCCGCCGCTGGCTTTAAAGCTGGCGAATTGATTCACAACTGCTTTAGCTACCATTTCACGCCAGCAGGCGCGATGATGGAGTCTGGCGCACATGCGTTGGGCTGCACGGTTTTTCCGGCGGGGACGGGGCAGACCGAGCAACAAGTGCAAGCCATGGCTGAACTCAAGCCAGCAGGTTACGTTGGCACACCGAGTTTTCTGAAGATTATTTTAGAAAAAGCAGCTGAGATGGGTGTGGCACTTCCCAGTGTTACCAAAGCCTTGGTCTCTGGCGAAGCTTGTCCTCCAAGCTTGCGCGATTGGTTTGCCGAGCGTGGCGTTACCGCTTACCAATGCTACGCCACGGCTGATTTGGGGTTAATTGCATATGAAACCAGTGCCCGTGAAGGCTTGGTGATTGATGAAGGTGTGATCGTCGAAATCGTCACCCCCGGGACGGGTGACCCTGTCGCGGAAGGTGAGGTTGGAGAATTGGTTGTCACCACCTTCAATACTGATTACCCCTTGATTCGTTTCGGCACAGGCGATTTGTCTGCCGTATTGCCGGGTAATTGCCCAACGGGTCGCACCAACACCCGTATCAAAGGCTGGATGGGACGCGCCGACCAAACCACCAAAATTCGCGGCATGTTTGTGCACCCCAGCCAAGTGGCTACGATTGCCAAGCGGTTTCCTGATGTTGTCAAAGCCCGATTGGTCGTGAGTGGCGAAATGGCCGATGACCGCATGACACTGCAAGTTGAAACCGCAAAACACGCCGAATCTGAAGATTTGCTTGAGAAAATCAGCGAAGCGATTCGCGACGTTACCAAACTGCGTGGCACTGTAGCGCTTTTTGCGCTTGGCAGCTTGCCAAACGATGGTCGGGTGATCGAGGATGCCCGTAGTTATAAGTAAAGTATTCGCCAGTAGCGTTAAAATAGTGGCACATACATAGGGTTAGTGCTAGTCACAAAAGCGACTCAAGCCCGTTATGGTACTGGCTCGGTGCTTTTACGTATGGCACTGTTTTTTTAATGACCACGCAATTCCCATGTGATTGCTACTTATATTTAGGAAATTTTGATGAAAAAACTATTAGCTGTAACGCTCGCATGCGCCGCAATGCTTGGTTTGAATGCCAACGCGCAAGAATACCCAATCAAAGACAAAGTTATTACCATCGTGGTTCCCTTTGCAGCCGGTGGCCCAACTGACAAGGTTGCTCGTGATTTTGCAGAAGCCATGCGTAAAACTTTGGGTGCTAACGTTGTGGTGGACAACACAGCTGGCGGTCCAGGCGCTTCTATCGGCGCAAGCAAAGTTGCCCGTGCGCCTGCCGATGGCCACACATTGCTGTTGCACCACATCAGCATGGGCGTTGCGCCTACATTGGTGCGTAACCTGCCATACAAAGTAGAGTCCGACTTTGAATACTTGGGCATGATCAATGATGTTCCTATGACATTGATCAGCCGTGCGAACTTGCCAGCTAACAACTACAAAGAGCTAGTTGCCTGGGCCAATGCCAACAAAGGCAAAATCAACTTGGCCAATGCGGGCGTGGGCAGTGCATCACACCTGTGCGGCATGTTGTGGCAGAGCGCTGTGGGCGTGGACATGACGACTGTGCCCTACAAAGGCACTGCACCAGCCATGAACGACTTGCTGGGTGGCACGGTTGATTTGATGTGCGATCAGACCACCAATACATCATCACAAATCCAAGGCAAAACGGTCAAGGTGTTTGGCGTGACAACGCTCAAGCGTTTGAACACACCCGTACTTAAAGATGTACCAACATTGGACGAGGCTGGTCAAAAGAACTTCCAGGTCACTATTTGGCACGGTCTCTATGCGCCAAAAGGTACACCTGCTGCGGTTTTGACCAAAATCAACACTGCACTCAAAGCAGCTTTGAAAGATGCAGATTTCATCAAGAAGCAAGAGGGCTTAGGCGCTGTTGTGGTGACAGACTCACGCATGGAGCCAGCTGAGCACAAAAAGTTTGTGACTGCTGAAATTGCTAAATGGAGCCCCATCATCAAAGCTTCTGGCGTGTATGCAGATTAAGCTCGCAAACAGCTAGATTCCAAAAAAGCCGCAAGTTTGCGGCTTTTTTTATGGCAAGATGATTCTGTGATTTTTAGCTGGCACATTCAACGATACGGGGAGACAAATCAATGGTTTTGAAAACATGCATCAACAAACGCGGCGCTTTGAAATTGATGGCGGTAAGCTGCCTATTTGCTACTAATTTAATAGCTACTCAGGCAATAAGCCAGGCGGCTTGGCCTGCAAAACCTGTCAAAATTATCGTTCCATTTGCACCTGGCGGTACGACAGATTTGCTGGCTCGCGCCATGGCGCCCGAGCTGTCAAAAGCATTTGGTCAAACCTTCATTGTTGAAAACAAAGCTGGCGCAGGCGGTAATGTGGGGGCAGACGCCGTTGCCAAGTCGCCGGCTGACGGTTACACCCTGCTCATGGGCACGGTGGGCACACACGGCATCAATGTCGCGCTGTACGACAAAATGCCGTTTGACCCGGTGAAAGACTTCGCACCCATCACCTTGGTCGCCGGTGTGCCCAATGTCATGGTGATGAATGCCGACAAAGCCAAAGCGCTCAACATCAACACCGTGGCAGATTTCATCAAAGTCGCCAAATCCAACCCTGGCAAGCTCAACATGGCCTCCAGCGGTAATGGCACATCCATTCACCTAGCGGGCGAGTTGTTCAAAAGCATGAGCGGCACGTATTTGGTGCATTTTCCCTACCGTGGCTCTGGCCCGGCCATCTTAGACATGGTGGGCGGCACGATGGATGTGATGTTTGACAATCTGCCCAGCGCCTTGCCGCACATCAAATCTGGCAAACTCAAAGCGCTGGCCGTCACCAGTGCCCAGCGCTCTGTTGTTTTACCCGATGTGCCAACGGTTGAAGAAGCAGGGAAGTTAAAAGGTTTTGACGCCAGCAGCTGGTTTGGCCTGTTAGCGCCAGCCGGCACGCCGCCAGATATCGTCAACCGCATCCAGCAAGAATCTGCCAAAGCGCTCAATTCACCCGCTGTGAAAGAAAAGCTGCTGGCACAAGGTGCAATTCCAGGCGGCAACAGCCCGCAAGATTTCAGCAAAATGATTGCCGCTGAGATCAAAAAATGGGCGCAAGTGGTGAAGGTGTCTGGCGCGAAAGTGGATTAAATCGATAAAGTCGATTCGGTTGATTAATTTAAACGCCCCAAACGATTTCTACATTGGCTTTGTGGCAGGTTTTTAGCAGCTCCATAAATGGTAGAGCACGCTGGCGCAGAGGTACTGCATCAGACATGGCTGGGCTAATGCCTTCGTCGTTCAACTTGGCATTTTTTGCAGCTTTTGCTGCTTGTATGGCAACTTCTTCTGCCGCAATCGCACTTTCCAGCGCCTCTAAAGCCGCTGGCATTTGCGCGGGCAAAATAATGCCGGTACTGCTGGGGTCTTTGCCGATGATTTGCAACACACGGCGACCATTGGGTTCCAGCATGATCAAGTCGCCGGTGGCTTTGGATTTGAATTTGAATAACATAAATGGTAAGCGTTAAGAACACTTGAGAGTTCAGGTAAGCTATTGTGTACCTAATTCTGCGCTATATGACCATTTCTTCCTCTATTGATAACTCCACCGCTGTAGGCCAAGGCCGCGATCACAAACTTGGTATGGGTTGTGTTTACCTAGTCGGCGCAGGCCCCGGCGACCCAGAGCTGCTGACCCTACGCGCTGTGCGCATCATGGCCAAGGCCGATGTTGTCGTCTACGACCACTTGGTTTCAGACGGGGTGCTCGACTTCTTACCGCCCAATGCAGAGCGAATCTACGCTGGCAAGCGCCGTAACGAGCACACCTTGCGGCAAGAGCAAATCAACGCTTTGCTGGTCAAACTCGCGCAAGAAGGCAAGCAAGTCGTGCGCCTCAAAGGCGGCGACCCCTTCATTTTCGGGCGCGGTGGCGAAGAGTTGCAAGAACTGGTCAAAGCCGGCGTCGCGTTTGAAGTCGTACCCGGTATCACCGCTGCCAGCGGCGTGTCCAACTATGCTGGCATTCCGCTCACGCACCGCGATTACGCCCAAACTTGCCTGTTTGTGACGGGCCACCTCAAAGAAACCAACGACTTTGTCAGTGCCGATTTGGATTGGGTCGCCCTCACACGCCCTCGCCAAACCGTGGTGATCTACATGGGCTTGTCCGGTTTGAGCGACATTTGCCGACAGCTCATCGCCCACGGTGCCAAGCCTGATTTCCCCATCGCCATTGTGCAAGACGGCACCACCGCTACTCAAAAAGTGCTGACCGGCACCTTGACCGACTTGCCCGAGCGCGTCAAAACCAGCGGCTTCACCTCACCCTGCCTCATCATCGTGGGTGAAGTCGTCAATTTGCACCGCGAATTGGCGTGGTACACCCCCGTGTCACCATCTGCGTCATAATTTGCCCTAAGTCACCATTTCGTGACCGAGGTGACTATAATATAGGCATGAAGCCTAATAAAACACCATCTGCCCCATCTGCATCCGTTGCGTCTACAACGCCAGCCAAGCCCGCCAAAGTGTCGTTCAAAGCGCAAATGCTGCTGGCGCGGGAAGATGCCATTGTCCAAGCCGTGAACCGTCTTTTGGCCGAAAAAGGCTTTGATGCCATGACGGTGGACGAAGTAGCTGCCAACGTCGGTATCGCCAAAGCCAGCTTGTACAAGCATTTCTCCAGCAAAGAAGAGCTGGCCGCCGCCGCCATGGTGCATGTCATGCAGCGCGCACAAGCGTTTTTGAGCAGCTTGTCCAGCACGGATGCGCCTATCGTCAACCTGCGCGCCGCCGCACGCTGGATGATGGCGCTTAAACTCGCTGGCGAAATGCCCTCGTTGCCCAGCCAAAACTCCACCCTGCGCGCCACGTTGATGGGCAACAAAGCCTACATGGACGGCCTGATGGATGCCAGCGATCACCTGGGTGGCTGGATTGAAGCCGCGCAAAAAAACGGCAGCCTCAACACCACGCTGCCTCCCATCGCCGTGCTTTACACCTTGTACGCCCGCGCTTGCGACCCCGTTTTGGAATTCCTGCGGCTCAACGACCAGCTCAAAGACGACGACATCATCGATTTGGTACTCAAAACCTGCTTTGAAGGTTTGAACGCACGATGAAAAAAATATGAGTGATGCCCTCAACTACCTCCTAGCCGCCCGTCCCGAGGCGATGACGCACTATTTTGCCTTCCTCAAAGATGCCGGCAAACACCTAGACCCCAAAACCCGCAACCTCATCTCCGTCATCACCAAGGTAGATGCCCAAACCGAGCCAGGTTTCAAACAGTATTTGAAACGCGCCCTGCGCGACGGTTGCAGCCCGGTTGAGGTGATTGATGCGCTGCTGATGGCCTTCCCGACGTTGGGCTTGACCAAAATCATCTGGGCGACCAACATCATTTTGAGCATGAATTTGCCCGGTTTTGACCCCGAAGCCATGAAGGCACAGCTCGCTGGAGAGCCTGGAACGGTTGCGTCCGACGAGTCAGAAGCCACTTGGCACGACGTCATGACCACCGCCGCTCTGGCCGACGGCCAAACCACCCGCGTCGACAGCCACGGCCGTGGCCTCTTCATTTCCCGCGACGGCGACACCTTCGCCGTGTTCGACAGCCACTGCAGCCACCAGCGCACCGACATCCCGCTGTCCGCTTTGGACGACTGCACCCTGACCTGCCCCAAACACCAATGGACCTTCGACGTCAAAACCGGTGCTTGCCACAAACCCGGTGGCTCACCGCTGCAGCAATATCCTGCCAAATTGGAGGGCGGGCGGGTGATGGTGCAGTGGTAATTTAATCTCTGTCAGACGTAAAAAAGCCAGCTTGATGCTGGCTTTTCGTTGATTTTTGCAGATCAATTATTTAACTTGCGGATCCAAACTCCCCGTCGCATAGCGCTTCTGCATGTCTTCCAAACTATGAACTTTGGTGATTTTGCTGGCCATGCCGGCCGCACCAAAGGCTTCGTAGCGGTCGCGGCAGATGCCGGCCATGCTTTCTGTCGCGACTTTGAGGTACTTGCGTGGGTCAAAGTTTGACTTGTTTTGTGCCAAGTGGCGACGGATGGAACCGGTGGACGCCATGCGCAAATCGGTGTCGATGTTGATTTTACGGACGCCGTTTTTGATGCCTTCAACGATTTCTGACACCGGCACGCCGTAGGTTTGGCCCATATCGCCGCCAAACTCGTTGATGATGGCGAGCCAGTCTTCCGGCACGCTGCTGGAGCCGTGCATGACCAGATGCACGTTCGGAATGCGGGCGTGGATCTCGCGGATGCGGTCAATCCGCAGCACAGCGCCCGTGGGTTTTTTGCTGAATTTATAAGCACCGTGGCTGGTGCCGATGGCGATGGCCAGCGCGTCCACCTTGGTTTTGGCGACAAAATCTGCCGCTTCGTCAGGGTCGGTCAGCATCATGTCGTGCGTCAATTTGCCTTCCGCGCCGTGGCCGTCTTCTTCACCAGCCATGCCGGACTCCAAAGAACCCAAGCAGCCCAGTTCACCTTCGACAGACACGCCCGTGGCATGCGCCATCGCCACCACGCTGGCGGTAGTGCTGACGTTGTAGTCGTAGCTAGCAGGCGTTTTGCCGTCTTCTTTGAGCGAGCCGTCCATCATCACCGAGCTGAATCCTGACTGAATCGAGCGGAAGCAAATGCCTGGCGATGCGCCGTGGTCTTGGTGCATACAAACAGGGATGTGCGGATAGGCTTCCAGCGCGGCCAAAATCAGGTGGCGCAAAAACGGCTCACCGGCGTACTGGCGCGCCCCGGCGGAGCCCTGCAAAATCACCGGCGAATTGGTCGCATCCGCTGCCTGCATGATGGCCTGCACCTGCTCCATGTTGTTGACGTTGAAGGCGGGCAGGCCGTAGCTGTTTTCGGCAGCGTGGTCCAGCAGTTGTCGTAAAGTGATTAAGGCCATGAAATGCTCCTGATTGAGGTTGAAATTTAAGTTGTAATTTAAGTTTGAAGGGTTAAAAACACTAAAAAATGGTCAAATATGGCCTAAATATGACTCTAGCCGGCGTATTTATTGCCTGAGTAGCTATAAAATAAATAGCAAAATTGAACCCTATTTAGATGCTGAATCAGCCGCCCGTTTGGCCAAAATCTCAAACGCCGGCAAGGTTTTACCCTCCAGCACCTCCAAAAACGCACCGCCACCGGTCGAGATGTAGCCCACTTTGTCCTCAATCCCATACTTGGCAATAGCTGCCAAGGTGTCGCCACCGCCGGCGATGCTGAAGGCGCTGCTGTCCGCAATCGCCTGCGCAATCACCTTGGTGCCGTTCTCAAACTTGGCAAATTCAAACACCCCCACAGGGCCGTTCCACACAATCGTGCCGGCTTTGAGCAGTTGGGCAGCCAGTTTTTTGGCAGTTTCAGGGCCGATATCCAGAATCAAATCGTCATCCGCAACGTCCGTTGCGGCTTTGACGGTCGCCACGGCATCGGCTGAGAAGGTTTTGGCAGTCACAACATCCGTCGGAATCGGCACCTCAGCCCCGCGCTCTTTCATGGCCGCGATGACAGATCTGGCCTGTTCCAGTAAATCAGGCTCAGCCAAGCTTTTACCGATTTTGAGTCCCGCCGCCAGCATAAAGGTGTTGGCAATCCCGCCACCGACGATGAGCTGGTCGACGTTTTTCGCCAAGCTCTCCAAAATCGTGAGCTTGGTTGACACCTTAGAACCCGCCACAATCGCCACTAGGGGGCGTTTCGGGGCAGTCAGCGCTTTGGAAATCGCATCCATTTCCGCTGCCAACAGCGGGCCAGCGCAAGCGATCGGTGCAAATTGGGCGATGCCGTAGGTCGAAGCTTCGGCGCGGTGGGCGGTTCCAAACGCGTCATGCACAAAAATATCGCACAAAGCGGCCATCTTCTTGGCTAAATCGCTGTTGTTTTTCTTTTCACCAACATTCAAGCGGCAGTTTTCCAGCATGACGAGGTGTCCTGGAGCCACTTCTACACCGTCAATCCAATCAGAAACCACAGGAATGTCCATCCCCATCAGCTCGCCCATACGCGCGGCCACGGGGTCCAAAGAGTCCGCCGGCTGGAAGTCGCCTTCCTTCGGTCGCCCCAAATGCGACGTCACCATCACCGCTGCGCCAGCGTCCAACGCCATCTGGATGCAGGGAATCGAGGCGCGGATGCGGGTGTCTTCGGTGATATTGCCGTTGTCATCCTGCGGCACATTCAGGTCAGCGCGGATAAAAACGCGTTTGCCCTTGAGCTGCCCTTTGGCGATGAGGTCGGACAGGCGAATGACGGGGCTGGTTGAACTGGCAGAAGTGGTAGACATAGTGAGTAAAGCTTTAATACTTGCAAGATTGGCCGAAAGAATCAACCGTTATTACCCTGTAAAAGCTCTCTTCAGAGACTTTTGGTAACCATTTGGTAACTCAATCCGACCAGAGGCTCAATTGTGCCGTATTTTTGGGTAGGCTAGTCTCGAATTTGTTCATTGCAAAAAAGAAGCTTAAAAATTAAGCAGATCCTTTAAAAGTGATTTTTTGAATCGGTAGGTGATAAAGTCACTGCAAGATGGGGCATCACTACATTCCGAAATATTACCTTGGTGGCTTTACGACTGGCTCCACGATCTGGACTCATGATCGCCTAGAGCGAAGAAGCTTTGCGTCACAACCAAAGAGTGTTGCAAACGAGACTGACATGTACCCAAATGGTGTGGAAGAATACCTAGGGAGCTCAGTTGAGGATCCTGCAAAAAATGCAATCGAAAAAATACGTCAGTTCAAAGAAGTTACTGAATTAGATCGAAAAACGATAGCAAGGTATATCGTCAATCTTTGGAAGCGTGTCCCAGCAGGTCGGGATAGGGTCGCAGCATTGATACCAGAAGTGGCAGTATCCGTACGTGACGACATTCACGCAAAACTAACTCAGGCGGCATTATCCTATCCTCATCTTTCAGATCGTGCAGAATCTCGCAAATTCGAAGTCGATCAAGTAATAGAAAAATACAAACTCGATAAGCCATCCAAAATTTGGAATCAAAGCCTCGTAAAGGAAGAAGCTGAGCATTTGCAAGAAATTCTTTTATCAATGAACTGGCGGTTTCTGTACACTGAAAATAAACAGTTACTTACGTCGGATAACCCTGTTTTCTTTTTTCAGCATGAAGGTATTGGAGCACCAAGTTCTGAGCTAACTCTGCCCTTTTCAAGCAGGGTTGCTCTTTGGGTGAATCGCAATCCATCTAATAGCTCAGCATATTTACAAGCTGCGCCTGAAGCGATAAGAGAGTTGAATCGAAGGGTCGTGAGCAATGCAAAACGTTTTGTGTATTCAGCCAGAGATGAACGATGGATATTGCCGTTTGTATGCAAGTTGGAACACAATCTGAAACGATTGATGTAGCCTTTCAGTCAAAGCAAGGTTGAAAATCAACGAGAACGACATTGGTCATTAGATAAGTTATCTGACAACCTAGTTATCCAACAAACCACCCACACTCCAACTACTGAACAGCGAGGGGGATTCGCTGTCGCGGATTCGGGCGTTTAGCGGTTAATTACTTCAAAGATGAATAATTCAAAGGTACAAACGCATAACCTTTGCCATCGTTGGCCACGCGCATGTTGCCCAAGCCTGGGAAGGCGATGTGGGTTGCGCCTACCAAGTAGCCGTTTTTAGCGGCATCGGCGAAGGCGAGTTGGCGTTGCTCGGCGGCGGCTTTGCTGTTGGAGTCGAACTGGATGGTGACGCTGGGGTCTTCAAACTGGACGGCAGCGACGTGCATCAAATCGCCCCAGAGCATCAGTTTTTCTCCCTTGCTTTCAATGGCGTAGACCGTGTGGCCAGGGGTGTGGCCATAAGCGGCGACGGCGCGAATGCCGGGAACCAGCTCGGTGTTGCCTTCAAAAGTTTTCAATTTGCCAGCCGCTACATACGGGTTGACGGAGGCCATCGCGCCTTGAAAGCCGCCTTTGGCGCTATCGGCTGCAGCGTTCAAATTCGCTTGGCTGAGCCAAAAGTCGGTGTCGTTTTTGTCGATGCGCAACGTCGCGTTGGGGAAGGCGCGCGCGCCCGCAGCCATCAGGCCACCGACGTGGTCGCCGTGCATGTGGGTGATGTAGATTTCATCGACCTGCTCAGGCTGGTAGCCGGCAGCCTTCATATTGGCGACGATGTTGCCCAGCGTCGGGCCAAACAAACCGGCTGCACCTGTGTCGATCAGCACCAGCTTGCTGCCGGTGTTGATCAAAAAGGTGTTGACAGACGTTTCTACGGTTTCCTTCAAAAAGCCTTTCTTGAAGGCGGCGGCCAGTTGCTCAGGTTGGCCGACCAGCAGCTTCATCATCGGCAGTTTGACGGTGCCGTCTGAAATGGTGGTGACTTCGAAATCGCCCAGCATCACACGCATGAAGGCGGGCGCTTGGGTTTTGGCCATGGGTGCTTCGGCTAGGGCTGGCAGGCTGAAAGCGGCGCTGCCTGATAAAACAGCAGTGAAAACAGCGGCGGCTAAGGGGGAAAGTCGTTTGGATCGTTGAAACATGGGTTGGTCTCCTAAAAATAGGTGGTGATGCACAGGGATGTGTACACCCGCAGATAGTAAGTGAGCAAACCATTTGTTGCGGGTTTGACTGAGTAATCCACTGTTTTAAAAGTGGTTATCGGTTTAATAAACCGGCTGAAACGCCCGAATCGTCTTCACCACCGCGTCCGTCACCACAAACCCTTCGCCAAACTGCGCGGCTAATTCTGCAGAGCGCTTCACAAACGCGTCCACCCCCATGCCGTAGATAAACTGCATCGCACCGCCCGTGTAGGCGGGGAAGCCGATGCCGAAGATGGAGCCGATGTTGGCATCGTGTACGGTGGTGAGCACGCCCTCGTGCAGGCAGCGCGCGGTTTCAACGGCTTGGCGGTAGAGCAGGCGGTCTTTTACGTCATTTAAGTCTTGGATGTTCCACGCCACGTCTGGCTTTTCAAACAGAGTTTGCAGCTGCGGCCAGAGTACTTTTTTCTCGCCTGGTGGGTAGTCGTAAAAACCACCCCCCAAAGCGCGGCCAGGGCGGTTCAGCTCTTTAACCATGCGTTCTATCAGCAGATCGCCCGGGGTGGCCACAAAGGTTTTGCCCTCTGCGGCAAAGTCGGCGCGGGTTTGGTCCATCACGTGGGTGCTCAGGCGCAGCGAGGTTTCGTCAATCACCGCGAGAGGCCCTACGGGCATACCGCACTGGATACCGGCGTTTTCGATCACCGCAGCCGGAATGCCCTCGCCCAGCATGGCCGCGCCTTCGCGCACAAAGGTGCCAAAGGTGCGGCTGGTGTAGAAGCCACGCGAGTCGTTCACCACAATCGGGATTTTGCCCAGCGCCTGTACATAGTCAAAGGCGCGGGCGACGGTTTCGTCATCCGTCTGCTTGCCGCGAATGATCTCAACCAATTTCATCTTGTCCACGGGGCTGAAAAAGTGGATGCCGATGTATTTTTCGGGACGAGCGCTTGCCGCGGCCAAGCCGGAAATCGGCAGCGTCGAGGTGTTGGATGCAAAGAAACCACCTGCCGCCAGCATCGATTCCGCTTCCTGCGTGACTTTGGCCTTGAGCTGGCGCTGCTCAAACACGGCTTCGATGATCAGGTCGCAGTCTTTGAGGTCGTCATAGCTTGCCGTCGCGGTGATACGACCCAGCAACGTAGCTTGGTCGTGCGGTGACATTCTCCCTTTGTCCACGCGGGGCTGCGTGATTTTGGCGCTGTAGGCTTTGCCGTTGTCGGCCTGTTCCTGCGTCACATCCTTCAAAACGGTGGCAATGCCGCGCGCCGCCTGGCTGTAGGCTATGCCCGCGCCCATCATGCCGGCACCCAAAATGCCGACTTTTTGCGGTTTGTACTTCGCAACGCCTTTGGGGCGGGACTGGCCAGCTTTCACCGCGTTCATGTTGAAGAAGAAAGTGTTGATCATGTTTTTGGCCACAGGGTCCACCGCCAAACGCGCCAGATAGCGGCTTTCAATCCGCAACGCGGTGTCGAAATCGACCTGCGCACCTTCCACCATCGCGGCCAGTGCGGCTTCGGGCGCGGGGTAAAGGCCGCGGGAGGCTTTTTTCATCATCGCTGGCGCGACGGTCAGCGCCATGGCGATTTTCGGGTTGGCCGGTGTGCCGCCCGGGATTTTGTAGTCTTTGTTGTCCCATGGTTGGGCAGAGACGGGATTGGCGGCAATCCAAGCCAGCGCTGCGGGGCGCAGGGCGGCCGCATCGGCAACCAACTCGTGGATCAGCCCCAAATCTAGCCCCTCGCGCGGGTTGAAGAGCTTGCCTTCTAATAAATACGGCTGCGCACCCATCAAGCCCAGTAAACGTGTCGTTTTGGTGATGCCGGAAGCGCCCGGAATCAGCCCCAAGCTCACCTCGGGCATGCCAAACTGGATTTTTTTGTCATCCACCGCCACGCGGTAATGGCCGACCAGTGCCACCTCCCAGCCGCCGCCCAGCGCCGCGCCGTTCAGGCAGCTCACCACAGGTTTGCCCAAGGTTTCCAGGGTGCGGAAGTTCTTTTTCATCCGCTCGATCTCGGTAAAGATGGTGCCCGCATCCGTCGCGGTGTTGCGCATCAGCCCCTTCAGGTCTGCGCCAGCGAAGAATGTGGTTTTGTTGGACGCCAGAATGATGCCGCTGATGGCGTCTTTGTCCTTCAGCACCTGCGCGGTCGCCTCGGTCAAATCGCTCTGCCACTGCAAGCACATGGTGTTGACGGCAGAATCCGGCTCGTCAAAAGTGAGGGTGGCGATGCCGTTGTTGAGTTCGTATTGGATGGTTTTCATGGTGATTTTGCACTGAATATCGTTAAATTACTATAAATTTGATAGCTAACTAGGCAATAAATACGCCGGCTAGAGCACTATTTGAGGGGTAAATTTGTGGAATCCCCCCCAAAACCGCCTAAATCCGCTCCACGATGGTCGCAATCCCCATGCCCCCACCCACGCACAGCGTCGCCATGCCGTAGCGCAGCTTTCTGCGGTGCAGCTCGTCAATCAAAATCCCCAAAATCATCGCGCCCGTCGCGCCCAGCGGGTGCCCCATGGCGATGGCACCGCCGTTGACATTCGTCTTTTCGTGCGGCACTTTCATTTCTTTCATGAAGCGCATGGCCACCGCGGCAAAGGCCTCGTTGATTTCGACTAAATCGATTTGGTCCATGGTCAGTCCCGCCTTGGCCAGCGCTTTGCGGGCGGCAGGCATGGGGCCGGTCAGCATGATGGTCGGGTCGGCGCCGCTCAGCGCCACCGAGACAATGCGGGCGCGCGGCGTCAAGTTGTGCGTTTTCCCAGCTGCTTCAGAGCCAATCAGCACGGCAGCCGCGCCGTCCACGATGCCGGACGAGTTGCCGGCGTGGTGCACGTGGTTGATACGCGCGACCTGCGGGTAGCGGGTCAGCGCCACCTGGTCAAAACCCATGGCCCCCATCTGCTCGAAGGCGGGCTTTAGCGCGGCCAAGCCTTCCATGGTGGTGCGGGGCTTGATGAATTCGTCTTGCGTCAGGATGGTTTGGCCCAAAAAGTCGGTCACCGGGATGACGGAATTGTTGAAATAACCCGCGTTTTGCGCAAAAGCGGCGCGTTGTTGCGATGCCATGGCAAAAGCGTCCACATCGGCGCGGCTGAAGCCTTCAATCGTCGCAATCAAGTCCGCACCAATCCCCTGCGGCACAAAGGCGGTGGTCGAGTTGGTATCCGGGTCTTGCGCCCACGCGCCGCCGTCCGAGCCAATCGGCACGCGGCTCATGCTTTCTACACCGCCGGCAACGACCAGGTCTTCCCAGCCAGACGCCACTTTTTGCGCCGCCATGTTGACGGCTTCCAGGCCCGAGGCGCAAAAGCGGTTGATCTGCACCCCCGAAGCGCGGAAGTCCCAGCCCGCCTTCAGCGCCGCAATTTTCGGCAAGACCGACCCTTGCTCGCCAATCGGCGACACGATGCCCATCACCACATCGTCTACCGCCGCCGTGTCAAAGCCGTTGCGCTGCTGCAGGTTTGATAGCAGACCAGACAACAAAGTCACCGGCTTGACCTCATACAGACTGCCGTCCTTCTTGCCTTTGCCGCGCGGGGTGCGGATGGCGTCAAATACGAATGCTTCGGTGGTCATGGCAATTCTCCAGTTGTGTCGTTACATCAATGTGGTTGAGCAAAATTGGAGTATAGTCTTTTCACCAAGCAATTGCTTTGTAATATTCCGCAATTTAGTCTTACAGGTGACACCTATGATTGAACGCACACTATTTACCCCCGACCACGAAGCCTTCCGCGACAGCTTTCGCCGCTTCATCGCCAATGAAGTCGTCCCTTTTCACGAGGCGTGGGAAGAGCAGGGCTATGTGGCGCGAGAGGTGTGGAACAAAGCCGGCGAGAACGGCTTTTTGTGCACGTCCATGCCCGAAGCCTACGGCGGCGCAGATGCCGACAAGCTGTATTCGGTGATTCAGATGGAAGAGCTGGCGCGGGCGGGCACGTCGGGCATTGGCTACAGCCTGCACAGCGAAATCGTCGCGCCCTACATCTTGCATTACGGCACTGAGGCGCAAAAAAGCCATTACTTGCCCAAACTGGCCAGCGGCGAGATGATAGGCGCGATTGCCATGAGCGAGCCAGCGGCGGGCTCGGATTTGCAGGGCATCAAGGCCACGGCCATATATCAACCAGGCCCCTCCGGTAGCGAGCAATCAGACGGCTCCTACATCCTGAACGGCAGCAAAACCTTCATCACCAACGGCTGGCATGCCGATTTGGTCATCGTCGTTGCAAAGACAAATCCCGCTGCGGGCGGCAAAGGCACCAGTCTGCTGCTGGTCGAGCGTGGCATGGCAGGGTTTTCAGTCGGCAAGCGCTTGAAAAAGCTGGGACTGAAGGCGCAGGACACGTCAGAATTGTTCTTCGACAACGTGCGCGTGCCTGCTGCGAACCTGCTGGGGGGCGCGTCCATGGAAAACAAAGGCTTCATCTGCCTGATGGAGCAGCTCCCGTGGGAACGCCTGCAAATCGCCATCACCGCCGTGGCGTCCGCGCAGGCGGCGATTGATTGGACGGTAGCTTATGTGAAAGACCGCAAAGTCTTCGGCCAAACGGTCGCCAGCTTTCAAAACACCCGTTTCAAGTTGGCCGAAATGCAAACCGAGGTGCAAATCGCGCAAGTCTTCGTCGACAAATGCACCGAACTGGTTCTGACCGACAAACTAGACACCGCCACCGCCAGCATGGCGAAATACTGGTGCTCCGACCTGCAATGCAAGGTGATGGACGAATGCGTGCAGCTCTTCGGCGGCTACGGCTACATGTGGGAATACCCAATTACCCGCGCCTACGCCGACGCCCGCGTGCAGCGCATCTATGGCGGCGCGAACGAGATCATGAAAGAGGTGATTACGCGGGGGATGGGGTTGGGAAAGTAGTGGAAATACTATGAATTTAATAGCTACTAAAGCAATAAATACGCCGGCTAAAGGTGTGTTTCTTGATTTTTAGTTCGAAGTGCAACACTTACAAGGGAAATAAAGGCTGAGAGTAGGTTTAGACAGCGGTT
>JAYSZH010000011.1:0-2351 GCA_043738155.1 Polaromonas sp.
GTGGGTGGTGGGTAAGCTGGCGAGAGAGCTGAATGTGAATGCGACTGGGGGCTCATCCAGTGTGGCGGATGCCTGGGAACCATTGCGTTTGGCAGCAGCCACGGCGCGTGGTTCTCTATTAGGTGCGGCTTCCTTTCAGTGGAAGCTGCCGGTGGATGAGTTGACCGTGAAAGACGGCGTTGTGTCGCACGCATCGGGTAAATCAGCACCTTATAAAGCGTTTGCTAAATTTGCAGCGGCAACGCCACCAGGCGAGGTGAAGCTGAAACCCCGTTCGGACTGGAAGTTGATTGGCAAAAGCGCGCCACGGACGGATATTCCGTCCAAAGTGGATGGCACCGCCCAGTTTGGCATGGATGTGCGCCTGCCCGACATGCTGTTTGCCAGTATTCGCATGTGCCCGATGCTGGGCGGCGGGACTGGCGTTATCCAGTCCAATGCCGCTTTGGCGATGCCTGGTGTGGAGCGCTTGGTTTTATTGCCTAGCTACGCAGGGTCAACCGCAGGCTTTGCTGTGGTCGGTAAAACGTCTTGGCACGCTAGACAAGGTGCTTTGGCGGTTGATGCGACTTGGCAGCAGCGGCCATTGGGTGGTTTGGACTCGGCGGATATTCAAAACAAGCTGTTGGCTGCGGTGAATGACCCAAATCAAGCAGGGTTTGCGTTTTATAGCCGTGGTGATGCACAGGCAGAATTGACGGCTGCTGCCTCTGAAGCTGGCAAATCTACGGGCAAAAAGGTGATTGAAAGTACCTACACCGCACCGTATCTAGCCCACGCCACCATGGAACCGATGAACTGCACAGCGCAAGTCAAGGCGGGTAAGGTGGAGATTTGGGTGCCTACGCAGGTGCCGCAGTTTGCGCGCATGGTGGCGGCCAAGGTGGCTGGGGTGGCGACTGAAGACGTGACGATACATATTACTCTGTTAGGCGGTGGGTTTGGTCGCCGTTTAGAGTCAGACTTCGTTGCCCAGGCCGCGCGTGTGGCGATGGATTGCGGTGGTAGACCGGTACAACTGGTTTGGCCGCGTGAAGAAGATATGACGCACGACTTTTATCGCCCTATGCACGTGGCTAAATTGAGTGCGGTGATGGATGTTAAAGGCGTATTGAGCACGTTACGCATCAAATCAGCAGGTGATGCTATCAGTCCGCGGGTGATGGCGCGTGTCGGTTTTGCTGCGCCTATTGACACACCTGATAAAACCACCAACGAAGGTTTGTTTGATCTGCCGTATGGGGTGGCGAATCAACACATGGCGCATGTGGCAACGCGTATGGATGTGCCGGTTGGCTTTTGGCGTTCGGTGGGGCATTCTCACAATGCGTTCTTTTCAGAGAGTTTTATTGATGAGTTGGCAGTGAATGCCAAGCGAGACCCTGTTGAGTTCCGGCGTCAGTTGCTCAAAGAAGCACCCCGTTATCTGGCGGTGCTTAATTTGGCAGCCGCAAAAGCCAACTGGGGCGGTACCTTGCTGGCCGGGCGTGCCCATGGCGTGGCGTTGCACGAGTCGTTTGGCACCATCGTGGCGCAGGTGGCAGAAGTGTCTATAGAGGAGAATGGCAAACCAAGGGTGCATAAAGTTGTTTGTGCTGTTGACTGCGGTACGGTGGTTAATCCTGATACGGTGAAGCAGCAAATGCAGAGTTCTGTTGTGTTTGCCTTGTCAGCGGCGCTCTATGGAAAGATCGATATACAAGAGGGCGTGGTGCAGCAAAGCAACTTCCCTAACTACCCTATGGTCAAGATGGCGCAATCACCGGTGGTGGAGGTGCATATTGTGCCAAGCCAACGTGCGCCAGCGGGTGTGGGAGAGCCAGGCGTGCCACCACTGGCACCGGCAGTAGCCAACGCGCTGTTTGCGTTGACGAAAAAGCGTTATCACAGCTTGCCACTGGTGTAATCATGGTTGTAACGAATGTTTTACGAATAATTGAATAAAAAGTAAAAATAGCTGCATCTAATGGAAAACCCGATGTACAATCAAAGACCGCGCTAAGACTAGCAGTGAACACTTCATAGTGATTAAGGCGAGTTTTAAAGCGGAAAATAATTCTCAAATTGTTGACTGAAGTTAAAAATTCGGTATATAATTTGAGGTTCTGCGAAACGCGAAAAGCTAAACGGCTTGTCAAGTAAAGTGGAAAGAAAAAGAAATTTTTCAACTGGTGTGAAGTTAAAAAATCATGCTATAATTCGAGGCTCAGCTGATCACAGCGAGGCTTACCAAAAGATGTTAAATCTGACGGCAAAGATCATTAAAAATATACAGCCGATAAGCGTGGGTGTTTGAAGGCGATTGCCAAGTTCTTCGGAACTAAGTCTTAATTGGCTTACAAACACTCATG
>JAYSZH010000012.1:0-5791 GCA_043738155.1 Polaromonas sp.
ATTGATGCATGTGAAAACGACGACGTAGGCGGCTTGCTGGCTTTGCCGCTGCCTGACACGTTGAAAAGCGAACAAGACGGTAGGGTGGCAACAACTTTAGGCCGCAGCGACAAATGGCTAGCTCAAACGCCGCAGATGTTCAGAATCGGGGCATTGTTGGAAGCTTTGACGGCTGCGGGCGACTTGTCAGACCCCGCCAATGTCTTGATTACCGACGAATCCAGCGCTATGGAGCGGCTTGGCCATGCGCCTAAATTAGTACGCGGAAGCTTTCAGAACTTCAAAGTGACCTATCCCGAAGACTTCGCGCTGGCGGAAGCGGTGCTGGTACAACGGCAAAACTCAGCTTAAAGATGTCGTCGCAAATTCCATCCTATTTACCTAAAATTTACCAAGCTGACATGCTTTTGTGTTGGTTTGGGTTAATACTGTCAGCCAGTTCATGGTTCTATACGTTCAATCAAAATGACCAACGCCACGCAGCCACCCACACAAATGACTCCCCAGCAGGCACGCCACCTGTTGGTTCGCACCGGTTTTGCGCCCACGCAAGCTGAGGTTGACAAGCTGGTGGGCAAAAGCGCCCAGCGCGCTGTCAGCGACATCATCACCACAGCACTCGCGGCAAAGCCCAAATACCCAGCGCCAGCTTTTGTCAACAACCCACCACCCATCCCCGCTGGGCAATTAAAAACGGTTGATGAGCGGCAAGAGCAGCGCCGCGCACAGATTGCCGAGGGCGTCGAGCTGAAAGCCTGGTGGTTGCGCGAAATGCTGGAAACGCCTAGCCCGCTGGCAGAGCGCATGGTGCTGTTTTGGCACAACCACTTTGCCACATCGCAGCAAAAAGTGGTGCGCTCGCAGGCCATGTGGCGGCAGCACCAGCTGTTTCGAACCCATGCTCTGGGCAGTTTTGCCAGCCTGCTACACGGCATCGCCAAAGACCCCGCCATGCTGGTTTACCTCGATGCCGCCAACAGCCGACGCGACGCGCCCAATGAAAACTTTGCGCGTGAGGTGATGGAGTTGTTCACCTTGGGCGAGGCCACCCAAGGCGGTGGCTACAACGAGCAAGACATCAAAGAAGTCGCCCGCGCCTTCACCGGCTGGAGCGTGGACAGAGATGATTTCAGCTTCAAATTCCGCGCCCCAGCGCATGATATTTTTTCCAAAACCGTGCTGGGCAAAGTTGGCAATTTCAATGGCGACGATGTGCTGAACATCATGCTGGCGCAGGCGGCGTGTAGCGAGTTTATCGTTGGCAAGCTGTGGAAAGAGTTTGTATCGCCCGCGCCGACAGCGTCGGATACAGCTGAAATCAAACGAATTGCGAAACGGTTTGCGCAAAGCGGTTATGCCATCGACACCGCTTTGTCCGATTTGTTCAGCACAGACGCCTTTTGGGCTGAAAGCAGCCGAGGCAGCTTGATCAAATCACCCATCGACTTGGTCGTTGGCACGATTCGACAGTTTGCCTTTAACTACAGCGATGTGCTGCCGTTTGTGCTGAAAACCGCGCAACTGGGGCAAAACCTGCTGATGCCGCCCAATGTCAAAGGCTGGCCGGGTTATACCGATTGGATCAACGCGACGACGCTGTTGGAGCGTAAAAACTTCACCCAGCAGTTGTTTAGATCCACAGAGCAAGTTGCCAATTCAGCTATGAGACCAGCGATGAACCCGCTTGCTAACCCAGCAGTGGGCAGGATGGCGATGTTTAAAGTTGGCAGGGCTGAAACCGCGCTGTCACTGGATGCCGATGCGTTTTTGAAGCCGTACGGTGGACGTTCAGAAGGTGTACCAAATGACACTTTAAAAACGACTCTAGCCAGCGAATTACTTGCCTCAACAGCTACACAAAATATAGCAAATGGCACAGTCGGTGTAGCATATCTGCGAACGCTGACACTTGATCCTGCTTACCAACTGAAATAGTACAAAACATAAAAAAAGTGAGTCCAACATGAAAAGAAGAGACTTTTTAAGCAATTTCAGCACGGCGACTGGCGCAGCACTTTTGTCTGCCCACGCGCCGGGCTGGGCACAATCTGTGGCGCAGCGTGCCAGCAGTGCGCAAGATCGTATTTTGATTTTGATCGAGCTCAAAGGCGGCAACGATGGGCTGAACACGGTTGTGCCGTATGCAGACAACGCCTACTACCAGTTGCGCAACACCCTTGGTATCAAACCCGATGAGGTCATCAAGCTCGACGATAAAGCCGGCTTGCACCCAGATTTAAAAGCGATGTTGCCATTTTGGGAGAAAAACGAGCTGGCGATTGTGCAAGGTGTGGGTTACCCTGAGGCTAATTTGTCGCACTTTCGCTCGATTGAGATTTGGGACACGGCTTCCAAAGCCAGTGAATACCTCAGCGATGGCTGGGTCACGCGGGGTATGCAGGCCGGTCTGACGACTAAAACCAAATTCACCGCAGAAGGTGTGTTGATTGGCATGAACGACTTTGGCCCACTGGCCGGTGCAAAAGCGGTATCGTTGAACGACCCCGTCGCCTTCGTCAACCAATCGCGACTGGCGCGGGTCAACGAACTGGTAGCTTCGACACAAAACCCAGCACTGCGCTATTTGCTCAAAGTAGAAAATGAGATTTCGCAGGCGGCGGATGGTTTACGGGGTGACAAATACGCGTTTAACACCGTGTTCCCAACCGGACAATTTGGCAACGGCGTCGCCGCGGCAGCGCAGATTGTGGCGTCCCAGCGAAGTGATAAAGCCGGTGGCGTGCCTGTTATGTGTCTGACTTTGGGAAGCTTTGACACCCACCAAAACCAGCTCGGCACACACGCGGGTTTGCTGAAACAGCTTGCTGAGGGCATGGCGGCGCTGAAGAGTGCGCTGACCGAGCTGGGTGCATGGGACCGCACCATGGTGATGACGTTTTCTGAATTTGGCCGCCGCGCCAAACAAAACAGCTCTGGCGGCACCGACCACGGTACGGCTGCGCCACATTTCATCGCAGGTGGGGCGGTGCGCGGCGGGCTGTACGGCCAAGCGCCTGACTTGAACCGTTTAGACGGCAACCAAAATGTGCTCTACACAACCGACTTCAGGCAAATCTACATCACGGTGGCTCAGCAGTGGTGGGGGGTGAATGCTGAATCTGTGGTGCGCGGAAAATTTGACGCTTTGAAATTTATCCGTACTTAGCGGGTCGAATAGCATATCAACTGATATCGTGATCAAGCACCAAAGGCCGCGACTTTAAGTTGTCAAACCTAGATGGCGTGTACGGTGGTGAATATATTTTGACAGGCACGGCAAAGCGGAAGACGCTGCCCAAGCCCACTTTTGAGTTGACGGAAATGTGCGAATTTTCGGCGTAGGCTGAGAGTCTTTTCACGACGCTGAGTCCCAACCCAAAACCTTCATCCGTGCTGGAGAAATCGCTCACTTTGTAGAATTCTTCAAAAACATGCTCTAGGTGAATATCATCAATGCCAATGCCTGTGTCCCACACTTCAAAAACGATAGTATTTTGTCTTTTGCGTACCGCCACCAAAATGCCGCCTTGCTCTGTGTATTTGACGGCATTTGAGATAAAGCAAGTCAAAATGCGTTTGACCAACAATTGATCAGTTTGTAGATAGCCTGAAATCGTATTTGTACGAAATTCTAAATTTTTTCGCCTGGCCAATGGTTTGAATTGATGCTCTAAATCATCAATAACATCCTCAATATCGACGGTTTGATGCGCGACGTTCACATGCCCAGAGTTAACCTGTTCAAAATCAAACAGTGAATCAAACAAATTGTTGATTGCCGTGCACGATTGCGCTATTTTGGGCAGCAGCGCTGGTATTTGCCCTGCATCGGCAGACGCTATTTCTGCATAAACTTTCAAGGCATAGACGGGCTGCCGAATATCGTGCGCTGCACTTGAGTAAAAACGCTGAATCACCTCGTTGGCATTGATGGCAATTTGCTTTTCATGCTCAAGTTGTTCGGATTTTAGATTCAGGGTTCGAATCAAACTGTTGTTCCGATATTGAAGTGTCACATTGCGCCTGAAAGCATGGAACAAGCGGTTGTTAAACAGGTGCAAAACCCCCCAAATAACCACCAAGCTGAGCAAGTGGATGTATTGGAGTTGAGGCCCTTGAAACTGCCAGATATAAGACATGTACCAAATTGCACCCAGGACTTGTGTGCCCATCAAAATATTGATGAATTGGTTGGAAATTTCCCTATGTGTATTGAGGTTATGAACCGCCACAAAACCAACAAAGGTCAAAATTGTTGCGCCAATGTATTGGTTTTGAATCGGAATATTGGTGAAAAAAAGCCAACCAGAGACACCCCATGTAAAAGCGTTCAGCGTCCAAGCCAGTTGGTTGCGGTTGACAAAGGCACTTTTAATGTCGATCTCTGCATTAAAAAAATGTTTGTTAAATTCAGCTTTGATATGCGCACGAAACAGCACAATGACCAAAGACACAAGCAACCATGCACTGATCAGCAATGTATTGACGTGACCATACAGCTGCACAGCCATGGCAACCATGGTTCCTGATGAAAATAAAGTCATACGAGAGCGCGACTTCATCAATAAACGAAGTGATTCGCTCTCAATCCATGCCTTTTCCGATACTTCTGTTTTTAAGTCAATGTCATCCATGGGCAATGGTTGTTAGATTCTTCAAAATTGTTTCTTCCAACTTTATGTGAATCGTAAAGTCTTTAATGCAAATGGATACATTTTGCCTCAAAAAGATGCAAATTTACGCTTATTGGCAAATTGAAGTACTTCTTGGTCCGTGGTTTGTCGTCTAAATATCGCCGTTCAGACCGTTAAAATCTAGTTTACAACTAACCAGTTGTTTATCCATTCCATTTCACAGGCTCATATTTTGAACCCTCACGTCAGCACCTCCAACAGCACGTTTATCAGCACCATCGAGGGCGGCAACGCGCTTAGTCCGTTTCGTATCAACCAACTTCTGCCAAAACTCCAGGCTGTGAGTGACAAAATCAGCCATGTCAGCGCACGATTTGTGCACTTGGCCGCGACAGAAACGCCGCCAAACGATGCTTTGAGTTCAAAACTGCAATCCCTGTTGACCTATGGCGAACCTGCCGAATCTGTCGATAAGTCTGCCAATACCGTCCAACTCATCGTTGCCCCGCGTCTGGGCACGGTGTCCCCGTGGGCTTCCAAAGCCAGCGATATCGCCCACAACTGCGGTTTGGCCGTCAAACGTATTGAGCGCTTGACCGAATACGCCATCACGCTAAAAAATCCACTTTTGGGCAAAACCAGCCTTTCAAGCGAGCAACTGCAAGCCGTAGCTGCACTCTTGCATGACCGTATGACTGAGTCGGTGCTGTTTGACCGCAAAGATTCGCTCAACTTATTTCCTACCGTCAGCGCATCACCCATGGCGCATGTGGATGTGCTTGGCGGTGGAAGAGCCGCTTTGGAAGCCGCGAACACCGAGTTCGGCCTGGCTTTGGCAGATGACGAAATGGATTACCTCGTCAACGCCTTCACGGGCTTGAAGCGTAACCCCAGCGATGTCGAGCTGATGATGTTTGCGCAGGCCAATTCCGAGCACTGCCGCCACAAAATCTTCAACGCCAATTTCATCATCGACGGCGTGGCAATGGACAAAAGCCTGTTCGGCATGATCCGCAACACCCATCAGCTGAACCCGCAGCACATGGTGGTGGCGTATTCGGACAACTCGTCCGTGATGGAAGGCAGCGTGGTTGAGCGTTTCAGTGCCAATTTCGGTCATACCGTTATACAAAGTAATGATAATTTACCCTCAAAAA
>JAYSZH010000013.1:0-5775 GCA_043738155.1 Polaromonas sp.
AGCGATTTCTTTTTCCAACGCTTTGTTTTGATCCAGCAAACTTTGCAATCGGTCACCCAGCTCAGGCACGGTGACTTTCAGCGCAGCTGCGGCTTTGGACGCTGTGGCCTCCAAGTCTTGCAGATACGCCAGCGCATTTTGACCAGTCACTGCTTCAATCCGACGTACACCAGAGGCAATACCGCCCTCGGACACGATTTTGAACAAGCCAATATCTCCGGTGCGCTGCACGTGAACGCCGCCGCAGAGCTCTTTGGACGAACCAATTTCCAGCACGCGAACGCTTTCGCCGTATTTCTCGCCAAACAACATCATCGCGCCACTGGCTTTGGCAGATTCAATGTCCATGACTTTGGCAGACGCGGCTGCGTTGTTCAAAATCTCCGCATTCACCTGCGCTTCAATCGCCAAAATCTGCGCGTCTGTGACCGGTGCGTTGTGCGCAAAGTCGAAGCGGGTGCGCTCGGCGTTAACCAAACTGCCCTTTTGCTGTACGTGCTCACCCAGCACTTCACGCAGGGCTTTGTGCATCAAGTGGGTGGCGCTGTGGTTGCGGATGGTTTTGGCGCGAAGCTCCAAATTCACCTGTGCCGCCACGGTATCGCCCACTTTCAGGCTGCCAGAGCTCAACACGCCGTGGTGACCGTAGACGTCTGCCTTGATCTTTTGGGTATCTTGCACCTCAAAACTGCCAGACGCTGTGCTAATCGTCCCCTCATCACCCACCTGCCCACCGCTCTCGGCGTAGAAAGGCGTGGTGTCGAGCACGATGACGCCGTTTTGACCTGCATTTAGCACTGTAGCCGGCGTACCTTCTACATAGATTGCTATGATTTTTGAAGCAATTTGGAGCTGTTCGTAGCCTACAAACGCGTTCAGTTCGCCGGTGTATTCCAGCGCTTTGTCCATTTTGAATTTGCCCGCCGCGCGAGCCATTGTTTTTTGGCGCAGCATGGCGGCATCAAAACCGGCTTCGTCAACTTCCACGCCACGGTCGCGACAGACGTCTGCCGTCAAATCCAGCGGGAAGCCGTAGGTGTCGTGCAGTTTGAAGGCGACTTCGCCGGGTAGTATTTTCGCCATCGCGCCGCTTGTGGCGCCTTCAATTCCTAAAGCGCCGTCCAACAAGGTCATGCCCGTTGCCAACGTCTCGAAGAAACGCTCTTCTTCTTGCTTCAACACCTCGGTGATGCGCTGCTGCTGTTTCGCCATGTTCGGGTAGGCCTCGCCCATGACGCTGACCAAGTCTGCCACCAATTTGTGGAAAAACGGGGTCTTTTTGCCCAGCTGGTAGCCGTGGCGGATGGCGCGGCGGACGATGCGGCGCTGTACATAGCCGCGGCCTTCGTTGCTGGGCACCACGCCGTCGCTCACCAAAAACGCGGTCGCGCGGATGTGGTCGGCAATCACGCGCAGGCTCTTGTTTTGCATGTCAGTGCAGCCTGTTTCACGGGCAGCGGCTTTGATCAGTGTATCGAAAATGTCGATTTCGTAGTTGCTGTGCACGTGCTGCAGGATGGCGGCTAGGCGTTCCAGCCCCATGCCGGTGTCCACGCACGGTGCGGGTAGTTTGACCAGCGAACCATCGGTCTGCATGTCAAACTGCATGAACACGTGGTTCCAAATCTCGATGAACCGGTCGCCGTCTTCGTCCGGACTGCCTGGCGGGCCGCCTGGGATGTGTGCGCCGTGGTCGTAAAAAATCTCTGAGCACGGGCCGCAGGGGCCGGTGTCGGCCATCATCCAAAAGTTGTCAGATGCGTATTTTTTGCCTTTGTTGTCGCCGATGCGGACAATACGATCCGCCGGCAGGCCGATCTCGTTATGCCAAATGTCGTAGGCTTCCTGGTCATCAATGTAGACCGTGGCCAGCAGCTTTTCAGCTGGCAGGCCGTAGACCTTGGTCAGCAACTCCCAGCCCCACTTGAGCGAATCGCGCTTGAAATAGTCGCCAAAACTCCAGTTGCCCATCATTTCAAAGAAAGTATGGTGACGCGCCGTGTAGCCCACGTTTTCCAAGTCATTGTGCTTACCGCCCGCACGCAGGCAGGCTTGCACGCTGGCGGCGCGCACGTAGTTGCGCTTGTCCAGCCCCAAAAACACGTCTTTGAACTGCACCATGCCCGAGTTGGTGAACATCAGCGTCGGGTCATTACCCGGTACGAGCGAGCTGCTGTCAACAACCGTGTGCCCCTTGGCCGCGTAAAAGTCGAGGAAAGATTTGCGGATGTCGGCGACGGAGAATTTGGCTGAGGTTGATGTAGTGGTGGCTGATTGGGTCATATTGGTCTGCTTGGTCATTTCACTGTATAAATCACAGGTAATCGATGATTATAAAGTTTGCCAGCAACTACCAATTACCTCGTTCGCTTTTTCCCCGTTCGCCCTGAGGTATCGAAGGGTCAGTTTACTCGGGGACGCTTCGATACCTCAGCGCGAACGGTTGGAGGCCTACTTGTAAAACGCCTCAACCACACCCTTCAGCTTCACTGTCAGCGGGTAGCCCTTGCGGTCAACTTTTTTGCCAACAGGCACCTTGATCCACCCCTCGCTGATGCAATATTCCTCCACATCAAAGCGCTCTTTGTCGTTGAATTTAATGCCCACATCGTGCTCAAAAATGGCAGCAACGTGAAATGGGCTGCGGACGTCGGTGGAGAGGTGGTCTGGGAGAGTGGGTTTTGTGGTCGGTGTAGTTTCAGTCATGGGGGGATTTTAATTTAACTTATCAGCGATTGCCTTGATTTGTAAGTAGATAACCTGCAAATCACGTTGAATCGTCTTCCACACGATTTCAAAATCCACTTTATCGTACCCATGTGCAAGGCGGTTTCGCATGGCGTACATGACTTCCCAAGGTATTTCGTTGTGCGTTGCTGCAAAGCCGGGATCGACTTTTTGAATGTTATTCGCTGCTTCGCCAACGATTTCGATGTTTCGAACTACGGCGTCTTGTATCAATTCACTGGACAGGAAACCCATTTCATCAACATCTTCGGTGTGTCGTTCAATGCGCTCAATAGCTTGAAGAATGTGCGCCAAGTAGTCAGGCACACGCAAAGCCTTGTTCATACAGGAACAGCCTCAGCCAACACGATACTGCGAAATTTTTCAGGCAGCCCTTTTGGTGTCAAAACATCCACAGAAATTCCGAGCAACTTTTCCAATTTCACCTGAATAGTCGCCACATCCATCAACGACGTCTCTGGCGTCGTATCAACCAAAATATCCAAGTCACTCCCCTCAACATCATTGCCATGCGCCACAGAGCCAAAGACACGCGCATTGCAAGCATGGTGCAACTCAACTAGGCTGCGTATGGCGCTGCGATGAGAATGAAGTGCTAGGGATGGTTTCATGCTAGTTATCTTTTATGTTCTGAGAGAGTGGGTTTTGTGGTTTCGGTCATGGGGGGATTATAATTTAATGTTATAAATAAGATGGATTATGCAAGAACACAATATCTCAGATGCAACTATTACTGGTTGAGCATGAATCAAAGTAATTCCTGAGAATAATCAAAGACGATTCAATCTCTTTTGTAAAATCTTCGTGCGCTCTGAGCGGTGAAATATCCGCGCCCAACGCTAGAAGTACAAAGCAAGTCGTCTTGTGCCCGTTGAGATAGGCTGCAGAAATGGCACTATCTACTTCGCTATTCGACAGATTTTTTAAATCTTGGTGATTAACTTCAACACCTGAGCATACGATATCGACACAAAGAGTTGTCATGCCAAGTCGTGCTGCTTCATTAAATTGATAAAGGCCATCAGTTTGAAACCTCTGTGGATTTGTATTAGACAAATCTTTAGTGATATTCCAATTGGCAGTAACGTATGCTTTGTCAATCACATCTATTGTTGGTTGATCTCCACTAATTTTCGCCCGTTGCCAAAGATTAAGGTAATCGGAGTCAGTAGCTTCCTCTCGTTCAGTTATTTCAGTAGAAACTGCTGCGCCGAGTCGAAGTAAATTTTCGCAAATATCAGCATAGCCCCGATAGGCTGCAATCATCAATGCTGACACATTTCGGCCATCTAGCACATTTACATTCATAGGTTTTTTAATTAGCTGCCGTGCTAGTTGATAATCTTTTTTTTGCATCGCCTCCATAAGTTCAATCACTGAGAGATATCGATCACCTTGAGTAATAAATGTGGATATATTCGAAACCATTTCCGAACTCAATGTTTCCTCGATAACCTCCCAGCCAAGCTTGGTTTCCGTGATTCTAAGAGCTTGCTCATTTACAGCTGCAATTCATTTTGCATATATAGATGCTGCGGTGAAAGTATCAAATAGGTATGTCTTCTTTGCAATATATCGTTCATCGACCTCTTCGCCATCAGTTTCGGACACCTCTGAATTTTTTTCCCCACTTGGAGGCTGAAAAAATTCAGCCCAATCTCCTCCGTCCCAATCGTCGTTCATAGTCAAAGCCTCACGCTGTAATTATTTACAGATTCATTTAGAATTTTTTCATTTGCAACTTCTGTATTGATTTTCGTAATTTTTGCAAAGTCACCCTCTTTAAACTCACGTATTGATTGCAGCAAATTATCCTGAAACTGCTGCATCTCAGCATCTACGGCGGGAGCAGCGTTATTCGACATGATTACCCAGCCAACCCCACATAAACATTCTGCACATCATCATTCCCGTCAATCGCACTCAAGAAGGTCTCTACTTCTTCCAGCTGCTCGGCGCTTAGCGTTGACGGGTCAACAGGATTTTTAGCTTTGTAGCCCAGTTTGGCGGACAAAACGGTGAAACCATGGGTAGGCAGAGCGCGGCTGACCAAGTCTAGGTCGGTGGCGTCAGAGTAGAAGATGGTGGTGGTGACTTTGCCGTCTTCGTCTGCATCGCCCGGCTCAAAATCTTGTGCGCCGGCTTCGATGGCGGCGGTTTCGGCATCGGCTTCTTTCGCGCCAGCTTCTTTATTGGCTGGCTCGGCTTCTATGATGCCCAAGTGGTCAAAATCCCAAGAGACTGAGCCTGATGTGCCGAGCTGCCCTTTGCGGAACAGGACGCGCATTTCGGGGGCGGTGCGTTTGACGTTATCGGTCAGGCATTCGACCATGACGGCGACCTGGTGCGGGGCGAAGCCTTCGTAGATGACGTGTTCAAAATGGACGGCTTCACCGGTCAAACCGGCACCTTTTTTGATAGCGCGCTCTAGCGTTTCTTTGGGCATGGAGACTTTGCGGGCCTGCTCGACAACCAGGCGCAGCTTGGAGTTGGATGCAGGGTCTGCGCCATTGCGGGCGGCGACCATGATGTCTTTGGCCAAACGACCGAATAATTTACCTCTGACACTGGCTGCCAGTTCTTTGCCTTTTGCTTTCCATTGCGCGCCCATGGCTGTCTTCCCTTTTTGTCTAACGATGTGTTTGAATCAATAAGGTTTGATTATCCACGGTTAAATCCCCCTCAATCCCCCTTTTTCAAAGTGGGAAGACTAGCGCGAACGTCACTTTTGACCCAATCTTGTCTTGTTCCCCACTTTGAAAAAGGGGGGCTAGGGGGGATTTAAACCTCAGACAACCCCAGAATTGTGCAAAGCCGCAATCGCTTCCGCATCCAGCCCCATCTCCTTCAAAACCTCATCCGTATGCTCCCCCAACGCCGGTGGCGCTCGCAGCAGCACAGGCGGAGTCGCGGTGAGCCGCATGGGGCTGGCTACAGTTGCTATTGATTTAATAGCTGATTTGGCAATAAATCAGCCTGTAGCCGGCGTATTTAATGCCGAATCAGCTATTAAATCAATAGCAACTG
>JAYSZH010000014.1:0-16407 GCA_043738155.1 Polaromonas sp.
CCGCTGAGCACGTAGCTCACGATTTCCATGTCTCTGTGCCCGTGTGTGCCAAAGCCAGTGCCTGGGGCGATGCGGTCTTCGTTGATCACCCGCAAGTTGGCAAAACCCATGTGCTCAGGATCGTGGTAGCCCGCGAATGAAAAAGAATGGTAACTTTTGAGCCAGCCGTGGTCGGCAAAGCCGCGTTCTTGGGATTTACGTAATGTGATCATGTAGTGAATGTAGGTGCTAAACCCTTGCTTGCAATGCAATGGTTTTGATGGCATTATTCAAATAATTTCAATGAAAAAGATCAACCATGCAAAATCCACGGGATGTTTTGACGCCAGATGCGCTGGAGATGCTGCAGCACATTTCAGAAACCGGTAGTTTTGCAGCTGCGGCTAGGTTGCAAGGGCTGGTGCCCAGTGCGCTGACTTACCGCGTGCGGCAAATTGAAGACGCGTTGGATGTGCTGTTGTTTGACCGCAGCTCGCGTAACGCCAAGCTCACCCCCGCCGGAGATGAGCTTCTGCGCGAAGGCACGCGCTTGCTGCAAGACATCGATGCCATGGCGCACCGCGTGAAACGCATCGCCACGGGGTGGGAGCCGCAGTTTACGCTGTCGGTTGACAGCATCATTTCAAAATCAACGGTGATGGAGTTGTGCGAAGCCTTTTTTGCCCAATTCAAGGATGGCCCGCCGCCGACACGGGTGAAGATTCGGGACGAGGCCTTGTCTGGCACGCTGGCAGCGCTCACCTCTGGGCAGGCAGATATTGCCTTGGGCGTGGCGGCTGAATCTGATGCCAACCCCGCCATCATGCACAAGCCGTTGGGTGCATTCAATTTTGTGTACGCCGTCGCGCCCAACCATCCGCTGGCCAATATGCCGGAGCCTTTGAGCGACGCCACGCTGCAGCAGCACCGCGCGGTAGCCGTGGCAGATTCGGTTCAGCGTGGCAACGGCTTGACCTTTGGCTTGCTAGGCGGGCAAGATGTGTTTACCGTGCCAACAATGGATGCCAAGTTGGACGCACAACTGCGTGGCTTGGGCGCTGGCTTTTTGCCCGAAAGCATGGCGCGGCCGTATATTGAAACGGGCCGTTTGGTGCAAAAAAAAGTCAGCCGCGCAGAGCGCGTGGTGCGCGTGGCTTATGCCTGGCGAAGCGGCAACACGGCTGGCCAAGGCCGCGCGTTGCAGTGGTGGCTGGCGCAGTTGGAAAGCGACAAGACCAGGGCAGCACTTTTGCATCAGCACTAGAAAAATAAGTCTGAAAGTAAGTTTGATTTATTTGCAAAATTAGGGGCATACTGTAGGCTCTTGCTCGATTTAAATTACAAAACAGGAGATTTGGTTATGAAACGCAAACGAAGCCCCGCCACCTCTGAGACTTCCCTGAATTCAAGCAAACCATCCCCAGCTTCGCGCCCCTCTGGTTCTTCTATCCTCTCATCACAATCTACTGCTAAACCAAGCTCAAAGCACTATGCCATCATAGGCGCTGGCATTGCCGGCATCGCATGCGCCCGCACGCTGGTGCAAGCGGGACACCAGGTTACTGTTTTCGAGAAAAGCCACAGCGCTGGTGGGCGCATGAGCACGCGCAGCTCGTCATTTGGTAGCTTCGACCACGGCGCACAATATTTCACTGTTCGAGATGACCGCTTTGCTCAAGCGCTAGCCACAGCACCTGGTTTATGCAAGCCGTGGAGTGCCAACACGGTGCGCGTGCTGGATGAGCATGGCCGCGTCGCCGCTGCGGGATTGCCTTCCAAAGAGTCACATTTTGTTGCCGTGCCTGGCATGAACGCTTTGGTCAAACATTGGGCCAAACCGATTGATGCGCAAGTAGAACTCACTACCAAAGTGACCAAAATCGAGCGTGACGCTTTGAACGCGCAGCGGTGGCAGCTTCGCACCAGCGGTGAAGATGATTCGCAAAAAGTTTACTCAGGCTTTGATGTCGTGCTGCTTGCCATGCCGAGCGAGCAAGTACACAGTTTGCTGCAAACCTCAAAACAAGGTGGCGATTTGATCAAATCAGTCCGCAAAGTCAGTGTTGCACCTTGCTGGACGTTGATGGTTGCCTTTGCCAATGCGGTGCAACCCACCATGTCGCATCTGGGTCCGCAGTGGAACGCGGCGCGCAGCTCTCACCACCGCATTTCTTGGCTGGCACGCGAATCCAGCAAACCCGGCCGTGGCTCGGTAGAACGCTGGACGGTGCAAGCCAGCCCCGCGTGGTCGGCAGAGCATTTAGAAGACGCTGCACCACGCGTACAAGCCAAGCTGCTGAAAGCTTTTTCTGAAGTCACCGGCATCCGCGCCGAACCCACACACGCGGATGTGCACCGCTGGCGCTACGCGCAAACAACCCTGGCATTGGGCAAGTCTCACTTATGGGATGCCAAATTAGGCATTGGCGTTTGTGGCGATTGGTGTATTGGCCACCGCGTTGAAGACGGCTTTGTTTCCGGATTGGAACTTGCCTTATCAGTCGTGTGAGCTATAGGGACAACTACATCGGGAGGTTCGCCCCCTCCCCCACGGGCCCGCTACATGCGGGCTCGCTCGTTGCTGCACTCGCCAGTTACTTGGACGCCAAAGCCCACAGCGGCAAATGGCTGGTTCGCATTGAAGATGTGGACACACCGCGCTGCCTCCAAGGTATGGATAGCGTCATCTTGCAGCAACTAGCCACTTTGGGACTAACGCCAGACGAGCCGCCGGTTTACCAATCACAGCGCAGCCACTTGTACCAAGCAGCTTTAGATCAACTTATCCTCAAAACCCAAGTTTTCCCGTGCAGCTGTTCCCGCAAAGACGTCGCGGCAGCCATTGCAAAGGCAAATCCTTTGGCCAAGCCCAAACACGGCGAACTGGTTTATCCGGGTACGTGTAGACATGGCATGACGCAACAGCTCGCGCCATCCGCCCAACCCGCCTGGCGCTTCATCACCAGCGGTGAAGTGAAGTCTCACATCGGTGATTTCGTCCTCAAACGCGCTGATGGTTGCTTCACCTACCAGCTCGCGGTGGTGGTGGACGATGCGCTGCAAGGCATCACCCATGTGGTTCGTGGCGCTGATTTGCTGGACAACACACCGCGCCAAATTGCCCTACAGCAAGCTTTAGACTACCCAGCACTGCAATATCTGCACACGCCATTGGTTATGGCGGAAGATGGTGAAAAACTATCGAAACAAAATGGGGCAACGGCGCTGGATGTGGTGCATCCGCTTGAAACGCTAAATGCCGCAGCCAAAGTGCTGGCTTTGACGGTGCAGCAAGGTAGCATTGACGAGGCACTTGGGGATTGGGCAACCGAATGGCGCAGTCTTTACAATAGCACCCGTGAATGACACTAATTTAACCCCACCTGACACGTCTGCCGAAGCCCAAAACGGTGACGCCCCTCCTAAATTCCTCAAAACCATCAAATCCTTCGTCCGCCGCGCTGGGCGCATCACCACAGGGCAAAGCAAGGCTTTTGAAGACTTGGGTGACAAGTATTTATTGAATTACGATTCATCTAAAAACGCTATTGATTTAATAGCTGCTCAAGCAACAAATACGCCGGCTAGAGGCGAAAATGTCACTAGAATTGGCACTTATGAGTCAAATTCCCAAAATCCGGTCGTCAATCCTATTATTTTTGAGATCGGCTTCGGCATGGGCGAAGCTACGGCGCACATCGCCGCCTTGCTCCCAAAAACCCTCTTTTTAGCCTGTGAAGTGCATCAGCCCGGCGTGGGGGCACTGCTCAAACGCATTGGTGAAAGCCTTGAAACAGAGCATCCGATTGACAACATCCGCATCATCTCCCACGATGCGGTGGAGGTGATCGACCACATGCTGCCGCTGGCCACTTTGGACGGCGTGCACATTTTCTTCCCCGATCCATGGCACAAGAAGCGGCACAACAAGCGCCGTTTGATCCAAGCGCCGCTGATCGCCAAGCTGGCGGCACGGCTGAAAGTGGGCGGCTACATCCACTGTGCGACCGACTGGCAAGAGTACGCCGAGCAGATTCTGGAAGTGCTGAGCGCTGAGCCGCTGCTCAAAAACCGAGCTGATCCGATCAATGATGCCGAACTAGCCGGCTATTCCCCGAAACCGCACTACCGACCGCTGACCAAGTTTGAAAACCGGGGCATCAAACTGGGGCATGGCGTCTGGGATGTCGTTTTTGAGCGTGTTTGACCCTTCGACAAGCTCAGGGCGAACGGATGGAAGACGAACGGATGCGTGACTTTGATCTCATTTACGAGGACAGCGCCCTTCTGGTGTTCAACAAACCCAGCGGTTTGCTGTCCGTCCCCGGTAAAGGCCCGGAGAAAGCGGACTGCCTGAGAACCCGCGTCCAGCAGGTTTACCCCGAAGCTTTGACCGTCCATCGTCTGGACATGTCCACCTCGGGCATTTTGCTGATGGCGCGCAGTGCGGAGTTGCATCGCCACTTAAGCATCGCGTTTGCGAACCGAGAGGTCGAAAAGCGTTATGTCGCTGTGGTGGATGGCCAAGTTGCTGGAAATCCACCTGAAAGCCCCCTCGACGCTTGGCAATTGATTGACAAACCGATTGCCACCGATTGGATCAACCGGCCCCTACAAAAAATCGACACCTTGGAAGGAAAAGCGAGTCAAACGCGCTACCGCGTGCTCAGCTACGATGCCATCCATGACACGACACGGTTAGATCTTGCGCCCGTGACGGGCAGAACGCACCAGCTGCGCGTCCATCTGCAATCTATTGGCCATTCAATTTTGGGTGATCATTTGTACGCGTCACCTGAGGTGCAAGCCAAGTCTGCACGGTTGTTGCTGCATGCCAGTGAATTGCATCTGGCGCACCCTGTTACTGGCAAATCCTTGGCGTTTCAATGCGCTTGTCCTTTCTAGTTCTTTTTGAGCTGCCTGAACTTATACTTGCAGCTCGGGTCAAATTTTCCATGCAGGAGGGCTGGTTATGTCGCAACTTAGGTCTAGCAACACCCCACAGCGGACGCTTCATCGCCGCACGGTCACTGCAGCTGCGCTGATAGCCATGCCTGCTCTTTGGTTGGGCGTACGCGCCCAACCTGCCCAAAAACGCCGGGCGACGCCCTCACAAACCGAAGGGCCTTATTACCCCGTCACTTTTCCCAAAGATGTTGACTATGATTTGCTACGCAACGGTGCGTTGAATTACACACAAGGTAAAAGCGCTTGGGTGGTCGGCAGCGTGGTTGATTTAGAGGGGCAAGCTGTGCGGGGTGCGCAAGTTGAAATTTGGCAATGTGACCACAAAGGCCACTACCACCACCCGGGCGACGGCGGCCGTGGCGATGCGGCATTTCAAGGTTTTGGCCGTGTTCAAGTCGGTGCGGATGGTCAATACCGCTTTCGCACCATTCAGCCCGTGGCTTATGGCGGCCGCACGCCGCACATCCATGTCAAAGTCAAACTGGGTTCACGAGAACTGCTGACGACGCAACTCTATGTCGCAGGCGACCCCCTCAACGAGCGCGATTTTTTATGGCGCGGCTTGCGAGACAGCACAGACCGCTCGGCACTGACAGTGCCTTTTATGGCCGGTCAAGATGGCTTGCAAGCGCAGTTTCCCATCGTTGTGGAGGTTTAGACCATCCCATTTTGGGCGATCGTTTGTATGTTGCGCCGTAAGGTCGTAGTCGGAAATTAAAAGAATAATCAAGTGCAATTGTATTTATCCACCTAATTGAGGAGACAGTCATGGGTCGTGAAGTCGTAGTTGTCAGCGGTGTGCGTACCGCCATTGGTACGTTTGGCGGTAGTTTGAAAGATATCGCCCCGACCGAGCTCGCCGCGCAGGTCGTGCGCGAATCCCTCAAACGCGCCAACGTGGACGGTGCGGATGTCGGCCATGTGGTGTTTGGCCATGTGGTCAACACCGAGCCAAAGGACATGTATCTGTCACGCATGGCAGCCATCAACGGCGGCTGTGCCGAAGGTACGCCGGCTTTCAACGTCAACCGCCTGTGCGGCTCTGGTCTGCAGGCCATTATTTCAGCAAGCCAGTCGATTTTGCTAGGTGATGCGGATGTCGCCATTGGTGGTGGCGCTGAGAACATGAGCCGTGGCCCCTACGCCTCGCTCAACACCCGCTGGGGTGCCCGCATGGGCGACACCAAGATGATCGACATGGTGGTCGGCGCGCTGCACGACCCGTTTCACACCATCCACATGGGTGTGACCGCTGAAAACATCGCCGCCAAGTGGGGCATCAGCCGCGAAACGCAGGATGCCCTGGCTGTAGAGAGCCACAACCGCGCCCAGCGCGCGACCGAGGCGGGCTATTTCACAGAGCAGATCGTCCCCGTCATGCTGAAAAGCAAAAAAGGCGACGTGGCCTACGCGACCGACGAACATTTCCGCCCCAACTGCACGATGGCTGACATGGCCAAGCTGAAACCCGTGTTCATCAAAGAAAACGGCACCGTGACAGCGGGCAATGCCTCCGGCATCAACGACGCCGCTGCAGCCGTGGTGTTGATGGAGAAAAGTGTCGCCCAAGCCCGTGGCCTGCAACCGCTGGCCCGCCTGGTCGCCTACGCCCACGCCGGTGTTGACCCGAAATACATGGGCATAGGCCCCGTACCCGCCACTCAAAAAGCCCTAAAAATGGCGGGGTTGACGGTGAATGACCTGGACGTGATCGAAGCCAACGAAGCCTTCGCTGCCCAAGCCTGCGCCGTGACCAAGGATTTAGGCTTAGACCCAGCCAAAGTCAACCCGAACGGCTCTGGCATTTCGCTCGGTCATCCGATTGGTGCGACTGGCGCGGTTATCACGGTAAAAGCGCTGTATGAACTACAACGCATCAAAGGCCGTTACGCTTTGGTGACCATGTGTATTGGTGGTGGGCAGGGTATTGCGGCGATTTTTGAGAGAATGTAATCTCTGCTTCTCTCGCAGACAAAAAAAAGCGCCTTGCTAGGCGCTTTTTTTAATTTGCAAATGACTTAACCGCGTGGATGGTGCACCGCATGAATCTGCTTCAGCCGCTCCCGCGCCACATGCGTGTAAATCGTCGTCGTTGAAATATCCGCATGACCCAACAACAATTGCACGGTTCGTAGATCTGCGCCGTGATTCAGCAAATGCGTCGCAAAGGCATGCCGCAGAGTGTGCGGTGACAGCGGGCTGGTAATGTGCGCTGTGAACGCGTGCTTCTTCACGGTGTACCAAAACATCACCCGCGTCATGCCAGCGCCCAGATGGGTCACAAACAAGTCTTGCGTTTGTTGCTGGCCCAAAATCTGTGGGCGAGATGCTTCTAAATAGCGTTCAATCCACAACCGAGCTACTTCACCAAAAGGTACAAGCCGCTCTTTGTTGCCTTTGCCAATCACGCGCAGCACGCCCTCGGTCATGCTCAGGTTGAACACTTTCAGCGTTACCAATTCGCTCACCCGCAAACCGCTGGCATACATCAACTCCAGCATGGTGCGGTCGCGCAGGCCAAGGGGGGTGTCGATGTCTGGCGCGTCCAGCAACGCCTCCACCTGCGATTCCGTCATGGTTTTGGGCACACGCAAAGCTTGTTTCGCAGCCTGCAACTTCAAAGTTGGGTCAGCCGTGATAAAGCGCTCACGCATTGCCCAGCGAAAATAGCGTTTCAGCACCGTCAGCCGGCGGTTGGCAGATGTCGCCTTGGTGGATGCGTGTTTGGCAGAAAAATAAGCGTTGATGTCGGCTTCAACCGTTTCATCAACGCCTTTGTGGGGCAAATTCTCACGTGAACTCAGCCACTGCGCATAGAGTGTTAAATCACGTCGGTAAGCTTCCAGCGTGTTTTTCGACAGCCCATCTTCCAACCACAACGCATCAATAAAAGTAACGATGTGGTTGGCAGAGTGAATGGGTGCAATGATTTCTTTGGAAATAGCTTGGATCAATCCAAATTCAACTTAGCAGTTTGCACAACTTTTTTGTAGACTTCTAACTCATCCTTCATTTGCGCGGCAAATTGCTCTGGCGTGTTGCCCAAAACGATAGAACCTGTGTCTTCAATGCGCTTGCGAATGGCAGGATCTTCCAAGGCTTTGCGCACGCCCGCATTGACCTTGTCCACGATGTCCTTCGGCAAACCTTTAGGGCCATAAATACCGTAGTAAGCCATGCGGTTCACCGGCTCCAAACCCAGCTCTTTGAACGTTGGTACATTGGGCATAGATGCCAAACGCTGAGGAGCAGCTACAGCTACTGCAATCAAACGGCCAGCGGTGATGTGCGGTAAGGCAGACGGCACATTGTCAAAAATAATTTGCACTTGGCCGCCCACGGTGTCGCGCAGCGCAGGGCCAGCACCAGAATAGGGTATGTGCGTTAAAAACACGCCTTGCAAGCCTTTCCACAGCTCGGTCTGCAGGTGGCCGATACCGCCAATGCCAGATGATGAGTAAGAGTATTTGCCTGGATTCTTCTTCAGTTCAGCGACAAACTCTTTGTAGTTTTTTGCTGGAAAGCTTGGGTGAACTGCAATCACATTCGGCGTGGCTGCAATGTTGATAATCGGCGTGAAGTCTGTTGCCACGTTATAGGGCATTTTGGGGTTGATTGCCGGGTTAGCCGCAGTCGTTGAGACCGTCGCCATGCCTAACGAAAACCCATCTGGTGCAGCTTTGGACGTTTCATTCGCCCCCACAACGCCGCCGCAGCCCACTTTGTTCTCAACAATCACGTTTTGACCCAGCGCTTTGCCTAAAGGCTCAGACATGACACGGGCAATGATGTCTGTGGTTCCACCTGGTGCAAACGGCACCTGCAGTTTTACCGGTTTGTTTGGATAACCTTGTGCAAATACGGCTGTAGCCGGCGTAATTATTGCTAAAGCAGCTATTAATTTTATAGCATATTTCATTTTCGTTACTGACTTAATCATGTTTATCCTTAGATCAAAGTGTCAAATTTATGTGCCATGAATAGCGCACAACCGCTCTATGATAGTTTAAACGTGTCACCATGCCGATGGGGATACTACATAATGGATAACCCCTAGATAACTACAGAACCCCCCGTGTACTACGCCCAACTCCTCATCCCCGATTTTGCTTTGATTTTGTGTGGCTATTTAATTTGCCGATTCACCGCCTTAGACCGTACGGTGTGGTCACAAATCGAAAAACTGGTGTTTTACTTTTTATTCCCGGTTTTGTTGTTTTCGTCCATCGTCAAAAGTCCCATCCATTTGGGCGAAGTGTCCAACTTCATCTCTGCGGGGCTGTTAACGGGTGTTTGCACTGTGGGCTTGGCCTATGCCTTGCCGTTTTTACCGGGCTTTAAAAACCACTTTTCCAGTCGCGACCACGCCGCCAGTGCGCAAATTGCGTTTCGCTTCAACTCCTTCATCGGTTTGGCCTTGGCTGAGCGATTGGCGGGCGCTGAGGGTTTGCTGCTGATTTCCGTGTTGATTGGCATTTGCGTCCCGCTCTTCAACATGGCCGCCGTGTGGCCCATGGCACGACACGGCAAAACGGGTTTTATGGGTGAGCTGCTGCGCAACCCCTTTATCATCGCCACCGTGTCTGGGCTGGTTTGCAATTTGCTGGGTTTTCGCTTCCCAGACTGGATCGCGCCTACCATTAATCGCATCGGGGGTGCGTCCATTCCACTGGGTTTGATGGCGGCGGGTGCGGGCATGCAGTTTGCGACCCTCGCGAGGGCGAAAACCTTGGCGGTGAGTGTTTTGACGATTCGCCATGTGATTGCGCCTGTGATTGCACTGGGCTTGTCGTTGCTGTTCAAGCTCTCACCAGTGCAAGCGACGGTGTTGATGATGTTCTCTGCCTTACCAACAGCGCCTACGGCTTATGTTTTGGCAGCTCGCATGGGGTTTGACGGCGGCTACGTTGCGGGTTTGGTGACGCTGTCTACCTTACTTGGCGTGCTTAGTTTGCCGTTTGCGCTGTCCTTGATCAGTTAATCGGATTGAAATTCCGTTCGCCCTGAGGTATCGAAGGGTTCGCGTCACTGTGCCAACGCCCACGCCACGTGTTCTTTGACCAGTTCACTCGGGTGATTTGCTCTGGTTTGCAGCGCCGCATCAAACTCTGTTAAATCTAAATTTGCAGCAACTCGTCTTGCGTTCCCAAGCGCAACAGCAATATTCCGCAGCCAGCGCTCATGTCCAATACGGCGAATCGGGCTGCCCTCAGAAAACTTTAAAAAATCAGCTTCGGTCCAAGCAAACAAAGTGCTGAGCTGCTGTCCACTCAAGCCCGCACGTTCGTCAAAATCGGGCAATGCGCTGCGTTTGGCAAACTTGTTCCACGGACAAATCAGCTGGCAGTCATCGCAGCCGTAGATGCGGTTGCCTATCAAAGGGCGCAGCTCTAGGGGAATCGTCCCCGCATGCTCAATCGTTAAATACGAAATGCAGCGCCGGGCGTCTAGCTTGTGCGGCGCGATGATGGCTTGTGTGGGACAGATGTCTATGCAAGCGCTACAACTGCCGCAGTGTGCCGTCACCGGTTCGCTGTGCGGCAAGGCAATGTCTAAGTAAATTTCGCCTAAAAAGAACATGCTCCCGGCCTCGCGGTTCAACACCAGTGTGTGCTTGCCGCGCCAGCCTTGACCACTGCGGCTGGCAAGCTCTGCTTCCAGCACGGGGGCTGAATCGGTGAAGACGCGATAGCCCAGTGGCGAGATGTGCTCAGCAATCCTCTCACTCAACTTTTGCAGCCGTGCGCGCAACACCTTGTGGTAATCGCGCCCTCTGGCGTAGACGGAAACGATGGCTTCGTTCGGACGCTCTAGCCGCTGCAACTCAAGGTCTGCCCAGCTCTCAGATGTTGAGCCTTGTGTCGATCTAGGCAAATAATCCATACGCGCTGTGAGTACGCTCACTGTACCCGGCACGAGCTCTGCAGGTCGCGCTCGCTTTAGTCCATGCGCTGCCATATAAGCCATCTCGCCATGAAAACCGTTGGCTAACCACGACAACAAGCCAGGCTCTGCGGCAGACAAGTCAACGCCGGTCGCGCCAATCTGAGAAAATCCCAGCTCCAGCGCCCACGTTTGAATTTGGCTGAATAATTCCCTAGCGTTTAATTGAACGTCCGACATCACTGATCATTGCGAATATTTTGACTACCTTGAATGAATTAACTATGCATTGGCAAACCGAAGACGACACGCGCCAGTTCGCCGCCCGCTTTGCTGCGCAATTATCCGCCCTTCCTGTTGACGCCAGTTTTTTTATCGAACTGCACGGCGATTTAGGCGCTGGCAAAACCACCTTTGTACGGCATTTGCTGCAGGCGATGGGCGTGACAGGGCGCATCAAAAGCCCGACTTATGCGATTGTGGAGTCGTACGATGACATCAAAAACGCCTTGTACCAACCGATCAATCTTTGGCATTTTGACTTTTACCGATTTAACGACCCGCTGGAATGGGAAGAAGCTGGGTTTAGGGACATTTTTGCAAGCAAAGGTATCAAACTCGCAGAATGGCCAGAAAAAGCCGCAGCCGGATTGCCTCTTGCTGATATTGCTATGATAATAGTAGCTAATATGGATGAGTCTAGAGCCATTACCATCAAAGCGCAAACGCCTGCAGGTCATCAAGTCATTTCTAAACTGCAATAATTCGCCATCAAACGCCATCTATGCAACGTCGTTCTGTTTTAAAGCTGTCTGCCCAAGGCACTTTGGTACTGCTTCTAGGTAGCCACCAAATCGCGCGCGGCGCCGGCATCGTGGCGGTGCGCATTTGGCCAGCGGCGGACTACACCCGCATTACGATTGAGAGCGATGTCGCCCTCAAAACCAAGCAAACCTTCATCAAAGAACCGCCTCGTTTGGCTGTTGATATTGAGGGTTTGGAGCTGAACCCTGCTTTGCGTGAGCTGGTGGCCAAGGTGAAGTCTGACGATCCTTTCATTTCAGGCATTCGTGTTGGTCAATACACCACCGCCACGGGTGCCTTAAACGCCAGCACCCCAAATGTGGTGCGTTTGGTACTGGATTTGAAGCAAGCTGCGCTGCCCCAAGTATTCACCCTGCCACCCGTTGCCGCTTACGCGCACCGTTTGGTTTTAGATCTGTACCCTGCTACTCAGATTGACCCATTAGAAGCACTGATTAACGAGCGGATGAGGGAGTCCAAATCCTTTGACAATTCCGACCCATTGGGTGATTTGATAGCACAAAAGAACGTCAAAAAACTTGAGAATACCGCAACTATTTCCACAAGTATCACTACAAATAATATAGCGCCTCAAGCAATAAATACGCCGGCTATAGCTCAAAAAATACCTGAAAAAGAGTCTAAAACAAGTACATCAAACGCTACGCCCTCAACGGCTGCGCCCAGCAAAACCGACCGTCTCATCATCGTTGCATTAGACCCAGGCCACGGCGGCGAAGACCCTGGCGCCATTGGCCCAGCCGGTACGCGCGAGAAAGATGTGGTCTTGAGCGTCGCCCTGAAACTGCGCGACCGCATCAACAAAAGCGTGGTCGGTGGCAACCCCATGCGGGCATATTTGACGCGAGATGCGGACTTTTTTGTCCCCTTGAACGACCGCGTCAAAAAGGCTCAAAAAGTGCAGGCAGATTTGTTCGTCAGCATCCATGCCGATGCCTTCACCAACCCCGAGGCGCGAGGTGCCAGCGTGTTTGCCCTCAGCGACAAAGGCGCGACCAGCGCATCCGCCAGATGGCTGGCTGACAAAGAAAACGCGGCTGACGCCGTAGGCGGCGTCAACATCAAAGTCAAAGACGTGAACGTGCTCAAAGCCCTCTTGGACATGAGTACCACCGCACAAATCAACGACAGCCTGCACCTGGGGCGTGCGGTGATCAGAGAAATAGGTGGTTTGGGGAAATTGCACAAAGCGCAAGTCGAGCAGGCCGGTTTTGCGGTGCTCAAAGCGCCTGACATCCCCAGTGTCCTCATAGAAACCGCCTTCATCAGCAACCCCGATGAGGAAGACAAACTGCGCAGCCAAGATTACCAAGAACAACTGGCTGACGCGGTGATGCGCGGTATCAAACGCTACTTTGCGCGAAACCCGCCGCTGGCCAGAAACCGTCAGGTTTAATGAATAGCTTGATAGGCAGATTTAACCATCAGGTTTAATCGTCAAGTTTGATGTGACGTAAAAAAGCTCAGCCACCTTGCAGTGACTGAGCCTTCGGTTTAACCAACTATAAAGTTAGTTGTGCGTTAGATGCAGCAAGGCAAAATACCGATGCAGCAAGCTGCACCTGCCACGCAGCAAGCACCTGCTGCTGCAGCAAATACGCTGGAAGAACCCACAAATGCCGCAACAGCAGCAAAGAATTTCAAAGATTTGGTTTTCATATAAATACCTTTTAAAAATTAATATCAAATAAATTAAATAACTAATTGCAATGAGGAAGGCACAGCTTGCTTGGGTGGCTTCCAAATGTTTGCGGTATGAACAGAGGTGTAAATTAGTGAAATATCAATACTTTGAGCGACTGGTTTGGGTAATTTGACTTTCACAACGTTTTGCGATGCTACGCTGACTGCCGAACAGCTTGCATTGCAGCTGTTCACTGACGCACTGACAGAAACGCAATCGGGGCAGCTATTGGCGCAAACAACCGTCGCGCTCGCATAGCCGGCAAACCACAAGGCTGCCAGCAATATGAAAACTCGGCGAATGATGCTTAACTTTAAAGTCATGAACAAAGGTGAATCAGCGTTTTATGGGCTTTAGGACTGTGTTTTTCTAAATAAGTTCAAATCTATATGTTTAATTTGAGCACCAAATGCAAATTCGCGCAATCATGCGATCCTAAATATTTCTAGGTATGGCATACGTCCCCACCGCATGCGCCACCATCTCTGGGTTGCCTTCGGAGTAAATCGACACCTCACCAATCGCTAGTGTTCTGCCCAATTTGATGAGTTTGCAGACACCGATGATGGCTTTGTCGGCAGCGGGTTTGCGCAGAAAGTTGATATTCAAACTGGTGGTCACCGTCAGCGGCACGATACCGATTTCACCCAAAATCGCGATATAGAGCGCCACGTCTGCGACAAACATCATCACCGGGCCAGAGACTGTGCCACCAGGGCGCAATTCAGCCTCACCAATGTTGTGGCGAATGGTGGCAGACTTGTTGCCTACCGCGTCGATGATGCATTTGGATTGCGGGAATTCGGTTTTGATGAATTCAACAATCTCCGCTTGGGTAGGTTTTTTTATTGTCATTAAAAATCTAAACTTTCTAAACTAGGCTTTTCGAGTTTTCCAAGCGCCCCAAAACACAAACAATCCGGGGATGATGATCATCGCGTAAATCACTTTGTCCAAGTGCTGTTTCACCATCGGTATGTTACCGAAAAAGTAACCCAAAGTGACCAAGCCCGCCACCCATAAAAAACCACCAGAAATATCATAAACCGTGAATTTGCGACGGCTCATGTTGGCCACACCCGCCACGAACGGGGCAAACGTGCGTACAAAGGGCATAAACCGCGCCGCAACAATAGTGATGCCGCCATATTTCTCATAAAACTCATGCGCTTGGTCGAAGGCTTTTCTGTTAAAAAACTTGGAATCTTCCCACTTGAACACCTTGGGGCCAAAGTAATGGCCAATTGTGTAGTTCGTTTGGTTCCCCAGTACCGCAGCCAACCACAGCAGCCCAATGCTGAGCGACAAATCCATCAGCCCGATGCCGCACATCGCACCAACGACAAACAACAGCGAATCGCCCGGTAAAAACGGCATGACGACCAGGCCGGTTTCTACAAAAATGATGGCAAAAAGCAGTACGTAGACCCAAGTACCGTTGTTTTGAACAAAAATCTCAAGGTATTTGTCAACGTGAAGGATGAAGTCGAGAAGCGTGGTGATGATTTCCATAGACAGCGATTATGCCGTGAAGATTTATCAACTTAAAATGCCCCATGCCTTTGGAAAACCCTCCCCGCCGTCCCATCCGCGAACTGCCTGACGAACTGATCAGCCAGATCGCCGCCGGCGAAGTCGTCGAGCGGCCCGCCTCCGTTGTACGCGAACTGGTGGACAATGCCTTGGACGCCGGTGCAACACAGATCACGGTGCGCCTGTCTGCCGGCGGTGTGCGCTTGATTGCCGTGGAAGACGACGGCGTCGGCATCGCGCCCGAAGAGCTGGCCATCGCCCTGAAGCGCCACGCCACCAGCAAAATCACGAATTTGAGCGATTTGGAATCCGTTGGCACCATGGGTTTCCGGGGCGAAGCGCTGGCCGCCATCAACTCGATTGCCGATTGCGCCCTGATTTCGCGCCCTGCGGGTCAGCCTACCGCCTTTTCACTGAGCGGTTTGACCGGTGAGCTCAGCCCCGCTGCTCGCGCGCAGGGCACGACGGTGGAGGTCAAAGAGCTATTTTTCAGCACCCCCGCGCGGCGCAAGTTCCTCAAAACTGATGCTACCGAGCTGGCGCATTGCGTCGAAGCCGTGCGCCGCCATGCTTTGGTGCGGCCTGAAGTGGGATTTGCGATTTGGCACGATGGCAAACTGGTCGAGCAATGGCGGACAGCATCAACTTCGGCTCTAGAGACTCAACAATATCAACGGAACCAGAGGCTGAAAGACGTTTTTGGCGACGATTTCATCAACCAATCTGTCCAGGTAGAACATTCTCAAGGTGGCATCCGCGTCACCGGCCGAGCCGGCCTGCCCGACAACGCCCGCAGTCGCGCCGACCAGCAGTTTGCCTATGTCAACCAGCGGTATGTCCGCGACAAAGTCATCACCCATGCGGCCCGTTCCGCCTACGAAGACGTGCTGCACGGCCACCGCCAGCCGGTCTACGTGCTGTATGTGGAAATCGAGCCGACGCGGGTCGATGTCAACGTGCACCCGACCAAAATCGAAGTGCGCTTTCGGGATGGCCGCGAGGTGCATCAGGCGGTGCGGCATGCGGTGGAGAATGCTTTGGCTGCGCCACGGGCGGCCTCCCTGACGCAATCAGCAGCGCAAACAGCTCAAAATCGCCAAACTGAACCTGAAAACCAGTCATTTAGCGGCTTTAAACCCTCAAATACGCTTCTAGCCGGCGTATTTGTTGCCTCATCAGCTATTAATTATGTAGCAAATAGAGAGTTATTACCGCCTGAGACTCACCTCGTTTCCGACGTGTCGACCGCCTGGCCACCGCAGAATCGCGCAGAAATCAGCGAACCAGCGTTCCAAAATTCAGCGCCAACTGGCAACTCAAACGGGATGGCCAACGACGCCATCTGGCCGCTAGGCCGCGCCGTTGCCCAGCTGCAAGGCATCTACATCTTGGCGGAAAACGCGCAGGGTTTGGTCATTGTGGACATGCACGCCGCGCATGAGCGGATTGTTTATGAGCGGCTTAAAACTCAATTTGAGTCGCAAATCAACGTTGCAGAAGCCGCCAAATCCATCCTGCCCAGCCAGCCGCTTTTG
>JAYSZH010000015.1:0-5769 GCA_043738155.1 Polaromonas sp.
AGAGTAGCATTGGGGTGATTGTGGACCCGATACACTCGCCTGGACTCTTTGAATTTAAACCTTTATAACCCTGTATGAACGACGTGATTTCTGCTGTGCTTCGAATGCTGTTGCGCCTGGCGTGGCTCGTGGTGGGCTTGGTTGTTTTGACCAGCTTCTTGTTTGCCGCTCTGGTTGCGGCAGCTGTGCTGGGTGCGCGGTATCTTTGGGCTAGGCTGACGGGTAAACCAGTCTCGCCTTTTATACCTTTTGTATTTGGTAGTTTTTCACAGCGGTCACAAGCTAAATGGGCGCAGTGGGGCCAGTTTAAATCGGGCCCAGCTGGGTGGGCGTCGCAGGCCACAGGGCAACGGCAACCAGCCTCCAAGCTGAAAACACATGCCGTTGCAGATGATGTGACGGACGTGGAGTCAAAACCCGCCAGCTCACCGGCTTCGTCCAGCTAAGGGACAACGCCCCCACGGAGAGCTTGCTATCATGTTGGTATGAATACTGCCACGATCAACAGCGTACCGTCCCTTTCCACAACGATTCCGCTTGCGCAGGATGTCAAAATCATCGGCCTGGTGAGCATGGCGCATGCCATTTCGCACTTCTCGCACATGCTGCTGGTGCCCTTGTTTCCGGTGTTTCAAAAAGAGTTTGCGCTGAGTTTCTCCCAACTGGGATTCTTGGTTACGGTCTTTTTTATCGTCTCCGGGGTGGGCCAAGCCTTGTCGGGGTTTTGGGTGGATCGTGTGGGCGCACGGCCTGTGTTGTTTTCAGCCATTGGCGTGTTTCTGCTGGCTGCCCTGGTAGCTGCATCAGCACAGGGTTACAGCTGGTTGATCGTTGCAGCTGCCTTGGCGGGTCTGGGCAATTCACCGTTTCACCCCTGTGACTTCACGATACTGAACCAGCGCGTGTCACAACCGCGCTTAGGCCATGCGTTCAGCACCCACGGTATTTCCGGCAGCCTCGGTTGGGCGTTGGCGCCCCTGTTTTACGCGGGTTTGACATCCTTGGCAGGCTGGCGCAATGCCTATTTGGCCGCCGCATTGCTGTATGCGGTGGTGCTGTTGATTTTGTGGTTCAACCGTGAGAGCTTTTTGACAGAGGTGATTCGCCAGGATGCAAAAAATGACAACTATGCGCATGGAGTCAAAAAAGAAAGCGATTTTGCGTTTTTGAAACTTCCTGTCGTGTGGTGGTGCTTTGGGTTTTTCATGCTGTCCACCGTGACGTTGGCGATGGTGCAAAGCTTTTCTGTTCCCATCCTAAAAGCCCTGCATAACATCAGCTTTGAAATGGCCACGCTGACCCTGACCGCCTATTTGCTGTGCGGTGCCTTGGGCATTTTGGTGGGCGGGTTTATCGCGTCCAGCCAAACCAGACGTGGTGTCAGCAGCGACAAAGCGATCATGATCTGTTATTTGGCAGGTGCAATCTTGTTAACGCTTTGTGCAACTGGTATTTTGGGTGCAGCCGGCACCATGATTGCCTTGGCTGCTACAGGTTTTGTAGTGGGTATTGGCAATCCGAGCCGCGATATGATGGTTAAAAACGCCACCCCCAAAGGCGCATCGGGCCGCATGTATGGCACGGTTTACTCGGGTTTTGATGTGGGCTTTGCGGTGGCCCCCTTGATTTTTGGCGCATTGATGGACAGGCAACTGTACAGCGCATGTTTGTACGGCGTGGCTTTCGTGCTGCTGGTCAGTATCGGTTTTGCCAGAGGCGTGGGGCATCGTACTGGGAACACCGCTCAGCCAGCCAGCAACGCATAAAAAGAGACAGGACAGCATGACAACACAATTAGCCGGCCATTTGTTGGTCGAATGTCTCGTTGCACAAGGGGTGACACACGCATTCGGCGTACCCGGTGAGAGTTTTTTAGCGGTATTGGATGGCTTCCATGCCTATCCTGACAAAATTCAGTTTGTGATCAACCGCCAGGAAGGCGGCGCGGCCTTCATGGCCGAGGCTGCGGGCAAACTCACCGGCCGCCCCGGCGTCTGCTTCGTGACGCGCGGGCCGGGGGCGACCAATGCCTCGATTGGTGTGCATACGGCTTTTCAGGATTCCACGCCCATGGTGCTGTTTGTCGGCGACGTCGCCAGCGACACGCGTGACCGCGAGGCGTTTCAAGAGGTCAACTATCTCAGCTTTTTTGGCCCGTCCACAGGTGGTATGGCCAAGCGGGTAGAGCGCATCGATGATGCCAAACGCATCCCCGAGTATGTCGCTCGCGCCTTTGCCACCGCCATGAATGGCCGGCCCGGCCCAGTGGTGGTGGTTTTGCCCGAGGACATGCTGACGCAGATGGTGGACGCCCAGCCTTTGCCCAAGGTCACGCCGGCCGAGGCCTGGAGCGACCCGGGCAGTCTGCGCACCCTGCGCGAAATGCTGCTCAAAGCCGAACGCCCCTTTGTCATCGCTGGCGGTGGTGGCTGGACCGTACAAGCTGCGCAGGCGCTGCAGCGTTTTGCCGAGAACTGGTCGCTGCCGGTGGGCAACGCCTTTCGTTTTCAGGACACGTTTGACAATTTTCACCCGCTCTATGCCGGCGATGTGGGCATCGGCATCAACCCTAAGCTGGCAGCGCGCATCAAGCAAAGTGACTTGATCATCGCCATCGGCCCGCGTTTGGGCGAGATGACCACGGGCGGCTACACGCTGCTGCAAGCGCCCAAGTCAGCGCAAAAACTGGTGCACATTCATGCCAGCGCGGAAGAATTGGGTCGCGTCTATCAGGCAGATTTGTCCATCCACGCCAGCATGAGCGCGGCTGCCCGTTCGCTGGAGGTGCTGTCTGCGCCTCCCACATTGCCATGGCAAGCGTGGGCGAAAGAGGCCAATGACGATTATTTGACCAATGTCGACCCTGCCAATGGTGGCTTGAAACTCCCCGGCACCATAGACATGCCTGCCATCATCGCCACCCTGCAAAAACACCTGCCTCTAGATGCCGTGCTGACCAACGGCGCAGGCAACTTTGCCAGCTGGTTGCATCGCTTTTTCAGATACCACGGCTTGGCCAAAGGCTTCAAAACCCAGCTCGCACCGACCAATGGCGCGATGGGTTACGGCGTACCGGCGGGGATTTCTGCTTCTATCGTCGGCCAGCGCGTCGCTTTCACCATCGCGGGTGACGGTGATTTCATGATGAATGGGCAGGAGTTGGCCACTGCTGCTCAAGCCGGTGCCAAAAGCATTGTTTTGCTGCTCAACAACGGCATGTTTGGCACGATACGCATGCACCAGGAGCGCGAATACCCCAAAAACGTCAGCGGCACCCGGCTGAGCAACCCTGACTTTGTGGGACTGGCGCGCGCCTACGGCTATGCGGGCGCGCGCATCACTCAGACACACGAGTTTGAAACCGAGTTTCTGGCGGCGCTGGCGCGTCCGCAGGGCACGCTGATCGAGGTGACGTTGGACCCCGAGGTGATTTCCACCCGTGGCACATTGGCGCAGATAACGCAACATGCGTTGAACAAATCAGTTAAATAAATCTACAATAAATCCAGAAAAAATCATGCGTAAAAAATCAATCACCCGCTTTGCATCGGGCCTGCTCGTGCTACTCGTTTTAGCTGCGTTGGCGATTCAGCTCAGCGGCCATGGCTATTTCTGGAAAGCACTGTCCGCCACTTATTTGCAAGGCCACTCAACCGCCCATATTGACGATGCGGACAATTTTGCGCAGCGCAAGATTGCCACATCAAAGCCCCTGGCTTGGGATAAAGATGCCGCGTTCAACAAAGAGCCTTTGAACAGCGCAACTTTGAGTTATCTGCAGCAATACAAGTCAGCGGCATTTCTGGTGGCTAAAAACGGCAAGTTGTTGCATGAGACTTATTTTTCGCCCTACACCGAAGCATCCAGAACCAACTCCTTTTCCATGGCTAAAACTGTCACCACCATGCAAGTGGGCCTGGCGGTTCAGCAGGGTTTGATCCCCAGTTTTGATGCACCCATCACGCCATTTTTGCCAGAATATGCAGGCAATGCGAGAGGGGCAAAGGCAACGATATCGCAGCTCTCAGCCATGAAGGCGGGGCATGACTGGACTGAAAATTACAAACTTCCCTTCAACGTCACGACAGATCTTTATTACGGTAAAGATGCCGAAAAACTGGTGTTGAACCAGGATTTCGAGCGTAACCCCGGCTCAGAATACGAATACAGCAGCGGTTCAACCCAGCTCTTGGGCGTGATTTTGAAGCGGGCGATTCAGAAAAAGAACCTGCAGTCCAATGTCAGTGAACACTTGTCGCAATCGCTGTGGCAACCGCTGGGCATGGAGAAAGACGCCATTTACACCTTGGACAGACCGGGCGAAGAAGGCGGTATGGAGCGCACCTACTGCTGCATTTTTGCCACCGCCAGAGACTACGCCAAACTGGGGCAGCTGCTGTTGCAGGATGGGCAATGGGGTGGCAAACAGCTGCTGGACAAAGCTTTTGTAGAACGCATGCGCCAGCCTGATCTGGTGCCGTTTTATGGTCACTCCCTGTGGATGGACTGGTCATACAAACACCCGTTTTACTCGCTTCAAGGTCACCAAGGCCAGTATGTGATCGTGGTGCCATCGCTCCAATTGTTGGTGGTGCGCGTGGGGCAATATCGCAACAAAGCCGTGATGGGTCCAAATGGGCGGATACCGCTTGAGGTTTATAACTTTGTGGATGAAGCGGTGCGTTTGGTTAAGTTATGAAGGAGATTGCCGAAAAAAACATTGCAGACTTGTTGACGCAAGTTTTTCACCACCCTGGCCACCCCACAAGCCAACACAAGGCTGTGGTGGTGTTTGATACGAACTGCGAACTCGCTCTTATTTTGACAGACGCCTACAGACACTGTCTGCCCGATGCGCAATTGATCGACTTTTCGACCCACACGCCAGAAGCTGTGTTGGGTATATTTGCGACGTTGAATGCTTCAGACTTGGTGGTTTTAGTGCAATCGACCAATTTCAGGCTGGAGGCGTTCCGCATCCGCGTTGAGCTGTTTAAACGCGGGCTTAAAGTGATTGAGCATCTGCACTTAATTCGTATGCAAGGATCCGAAGTAGGCTATTACATTGATGCCTTGGCATACGATGCTGCATATTTTCGTGGCACCGGTCATGGACTGAAAACCGCCATCGACACCGCTAAAAGTGGCTGGCTGGACAGCGGGGGGGCACAGTTTCCCGATGCTCGGCTTGTCTTTGGCTCGCCGTTTGAATCAGCCAAACTCAATGTGGGCGACTACAGCGGCATGCCCAACGTAGGCGGGCAGTTTCCGATTGGTGAGGTATTTACCGAGGCCAGAGACCTAGAGGCCGTGCACGGGCGCGTACGCATTCACGCGTTTGGCGACACCGCGTTCAAAGTCAACCGCCCCGCCAAGCCCATCACCTTGATCGTTGCGAAAGGCCAAGTCGTCGCTTGTGAGGACAGCACACCAGAATTTGACGCCGTGCTTGCGAACATACGGGCAGACGAGCAGGTCGTCTGGCTGCGCGAGATCGGCATGGGCCTCAACCGCGCCTTCACCCAAACACGCACCGTCAGCGACATTGGCAGCTACGAGCGCATGTGCGGCATGCACCTGTCCCTTGGCGCGAAGCACGGCATTTATGGCAAACCCAACTTCAAACGCAGTGACGGCAAGCACCACATTGATGTTTTTGCCGTGACCGAGCAAGTCGTGCTCGATGAGCAGGTGATCTATCGCGATGGGGCATGGGTGGTGTAGTTGTGAGCACATTCGAGGACGTTTCTTTTGAGCACGTTCAAGGGT
>JAYSZH010000016.1:0-16351 GCA_043738155.1 Polaromonas sp.
ACCACCCACCATGTAAATTTGCATGGGGGTAGTTTAGTTTGGAGCCGCTCGCTCTTACATTTGCAGACTAAATACGTGTTGCTGTACCGCTCCAGGCCACTACGCAGCCTCCAGTTGTAATCGTGTATTGGACAGAATAGCTGCTTGCTGCACTCGCCCCTCGATAATTCGTAGTTGAAACGACCACATATCCACTAATAGTTTGTGTGTTTGACGTATCAAAGCCTAGATTGTCGCTGTTAACTGAGCCGTCAAAAATCGTAGAACCACTCAAAAGTTGCACAGTTCTGTCACTTTGCCAAACTGATTGACTGGTACCGATTGTTTGCTGCAAACCTGTCAAGCTACACGTGTTCCCAGTCATTGACATTGACACATTGTAATTTCCAATAAATGAAGGCGTTACTGCTGGAACTGGCGCAGGTGCAGGCGTTGGCGTTGGCGTTGGCGTCGGAACTGGGGTAGGTGTAGGCGTTGTAGCCGCGGGGGTTGGTGTTGGCTCTGGCGTACTGTCACCACCACCGCAAGCTGTCAAAACGGCAACTGAAGTCAACAACACCAAGGTACGAATATTTTTCATCTTTTACTCACGTTAATTAAAAAAAGAATTAATTATGTAAGATTTATTGATACAACTATGAATTTATCAGCCTCAAAAGTTAATTTATTTAAAGAAACTAAACTTAATTGGCATTCAAAAAATCAAGCTTTGGTGCGATATGGCTCATCCATGACGACAAAATCCTTCTCGACCAAAGCTGCCTGTATCCACGCTTGTACAGAGGGCAAACTGGTCACTCTAGCCACGTAATCAGCTATGTTTTTAGGCAGCGGTAGCGCATAGGTATTGAAGCGCATGCAGACGGGAGCGAAATAGGCGTCGGCGGCTGAGAATTCGCCGAAGAGCATGGGGCCTTGGTACTTTTGTAGTAACCCACTCCACAGCTCGACGATGCGTGCCACATCCGCTTGCACGGCGGGTTTGTCACGCCAAACGAGTTGACCGATTTCTGGCAAGGAGGCTTCGATGTTCATGGCGCAATGGCTGCGCAAACCGGTGAAACCAGCGTGCATTTCGGCGCACACCGAGCGGGCAATGGCGCGGGCGGCTTTGTCCTTCGGCCAGAGGTTCTTGTCGGGAAACTGTTCGGCGGCGTATTCAGTAATAGCTAAGGTATCCCAAATTTTCAAATCACCCGAAACTGACGTATCAACCAGAGCAGGTACTTTGCCCGTCGGGCTGACGCTGGCCATGGTGTTTTTGAATTTGGAATTGGCATCAAACGAGTCAAACCGCACCATCACCTCTTCAAACGGAATACCCGCTTGCGTCAACAGCACCCACGGACGCATGGACCAAGAAGAGTAGTTTTTATTGCCAATGTAGAGTTTGAGCATGGAAATTTCCTAAAACAAGCTTAGAACCGACCCGCTGTTTTGCGAAAAGCCAACTGCTGGCGCAACACGCTGCTGTTACCCAAATAGGTTGGCACAATGGCAGCTAGGGCGCTTGGGGTGATGCCCAAGCTTTGCAGATTTGGCAGCTTGCCAGAGCCAACGTTGTCTACCTTCATGGAATCCAAGTTGTCTTGGCTGATCAAGGGCTCGCCAGGCAGCAGGCGCATCGCCAGAGCTTGCAACTTGCCTAAAAATGGCGGCAAGGCCAACACGGGGCGGCCACGGCCACGGTTGATACCGGCGGCGATGGCGGAAATTTGAACCAACTCTTTCAACGTCAATACGTCAGGGCCGCAGGCTTCAATGATCAAGTTTGAAGATGGCGATGGCTGGGTCAAGCTATTCACCACCGCTTGCGCCACGTCTTCTACCCAAACGGGCTGAAATTTCGTAGCGGCGCCTGCCAAAGGCATGACGGGGAACACCTTTTGCAAACTAGCGAACAGGTTCAAAAACTTGTCGTCAGCGCCAAAAATAACGCTGGGGCGCAGAATTGTGATGTCTAAACCAGCCGCTTGCAAGGCCGCTTCACCGCGCGCTTTGCTGCGCTGGTACATGGATGGGCCATCAACCGCTGCACCCAAGGCGCTGATGTGAACAAGGCGTTTAACGCCCGCTTGCTGGCAGGCAGCGGCTAGTTTTTTAGGCAAATCAACATGGGCGCGTTCAAACGCGGCTTCGTCGCCATGCAGCACGGCGACCAGATTGACGACCGCATCGTGCCCTGCCACCAAAGCAGCAAGTGCGGCGGGGTCGTGAATGTTGACCTCTAGAACATCCAGCATGGGCAGAGATTGCACGTTGTAGGCATTGCTGCGGCGACGCGTGGGCACGGTGACAGGGATGTTTTGACGGGTCAATTTTTCACAAACGTGACGACCAACAAAGCCAGTACCGCCCAAAACCAGCACTTTTTTAATATTCGTTTTCATAACAACTAGGTTATCAGAAAAACACGCCGTCATTCCCGCGCAGGCGGGAATCCATGAGCGCCAACGTGGATTCCCGACTGCAAGGGAATGACGCGTTTCGTTTTACGGCAAATCTGTGTTCACGGCGGGCGCATCAACACCGAGCGGACCCACCATGCCAAGGCGGTTTTTGAGAGATTGCGGTTGTCCGGTCAAAATCGCGGCGTAATTAGTTGTGTTGCTCAACACCTTTTTCACGTAATCTCGCGTTTCGGCAAAAGGCACGTTTTCAGCCCAAATCGCAGTTTCCACCACCGCACCGTTGCGCCAAGCACGGGGGCGACCGGGGCCAGCGTTGTACGCAGCAGCGGCCAAAGGCATGGAGCCTGCAAAATCGTCCAATACCAGTTTCAAATAACCCGTGCCGATGGCGATATTGGTTTCGCGGTCGTTGATTTGGTCTGCTGTAAAACCCGTCATGCCTAACTTTTTAGCCGTCCAGCGCGCGGTGGCGGGCATCACTTGCATCAAACCAGAAGCGCCTACATGAGAGCGGGCATCCATGATGAAACGGCTTTCTTGACGAATCAAGCCATACACATAAGCGGGGTCGATATTGATATCACCCGCACGTTTCACCACAGAATTTCGGAAGGGCATAGGGAAACGTTGGTCAAAATCGATGACGGTTTTGGTGCGTTCGCTGGTGTTGATGCAGCGGTCCCACACCTCGCGCTCGCAGGCGTACTGGGCGGCCGCCAACAGCTCGCGGTCGTTCATGCCGCCGGCTTGACCAGCTGAATTGGTTAGGTTGGTGCTGTAGTTCCACTCGCGCACGCCTTCAGATCGCAGGCCGATGCTGATGGCTTTCAAAGCGCGGTTTAAGCCTGCATTTTGACGCGCTGCGGCTTTTTCTAGCGGCGTAATTTCGGCAGGGCGCTCTGGCACTGTGATTTTTTTGCCCATCTCTTCCAAGGCCAATTGCTCATAAAAGCCACGCACACTGGCAATGCGTTCAAACAGGGTATTCGCTTCTGGCAGTTGATTTTTAGACTTGAGGGCTCGCGCTTTCCAATACGTCCAAATCGCGTCTTTTTGGGCGGGTTCGCTCATGGCGTTGATGGCGTGTAACACGGCATTCCAGTTGGGTTTGCTGCTGACGCGCAAGGTGGCGCGCACTTTCCAACCCAAGGTGTCGTCATTCAAATCGCTGTCTCGGTTGACGTTGGCAAAATAACTGGCGGCATTGCTGTTTTGGCTCAAAGCCGCTTGTTTGCCAATCATGCCCCACGCCCAATTGGTTTGCTCGGTGTTGAACTGAGCCGCTTTTCGGCGCAGTTCGTCTGCCGCGCTGTCTGCGTTGCCAGCTGCTGTACGCAAGATGTCCAAGAGCGACTCTTCACTGCGCGAATTTTTAGAACCCATCACAATCTGCAACGCGTTTTTAGCGGCGCGGGCGCGATTGACCTCAGTTGCCAAACGGGCTTTGATGTAAGCGTCTTGCGCGGTCATGCCAGTGGAAGTTGAGTTAGGGTCTTTAATCAAGCGATCTGACGCTAAATTGCACCCATCGTCGGTATCTTTGAGTGACCACCACAGTTTGCGGACCTCGGCAGCACGTTCGGCTGGCGGTACGCCTGTCAAAGCACCGATGCTCTGAGGATTCTGCAAATGGTCAACCAAAATCGCGTAGCAGCGCACTTCTTTGTCATCACGCATCCGGTATTGCGGGTATTGAAAAGCAAAGTTACCCCAATCGCGGCGCTGGCCCAGCAGCATCAGCCAGTCGTTGCGCATGCGGTCTTCTTGGTAAGTGCCTACATATTTAGCTAAAAAACGCTGCACGTCATCATCAGAAGCAGTTTCCAGCCGTGCTTTTAACTCCCAATACGCTGCCCATGGCTCGAGGCTGTGGCCTGCGGTTTGTGGCAAAAGCTCAGTGAGGCGTTTTTTATCGAGCTTTTTGAAGGCCGTGTTCATTTCGACCAACACATTGTCTGCCCTGGCCTCCGCTCTGGCTTCGGTACTTGATTGCGCTAAACACGTAACTGTGCCAAGCTGCAAAAGTGATGTCAAAATCAAGGCTCTGGGAAAATGCGTAGCAAATTTCGGGAAATTCAAAATAGTCATAAGGGTAAGAATAATGGATAAAGCTGCGGTGCGCAAAGCCTTGATAGAACAACGCTTGAATTTACCCGATAGACTACAGCGCGCTGACTTGTTACAACGCACCATGCGCATTTGGCTGTTTAACCGCCCAGACACGGTTATAGGTGCGTATTGGCCGATCAAAGGCGAATTTGACCCGTTACCAGCCCTTTATCGTTGGCAGGAAGACGCGGCATTAACGGCTGTTCACCATGCAAAAGAGCCTGTAGCCGGCGAATATGCTTCCCAAATAGCTACAGAAACAGTAGCAAATAGATCGCCCTGCAAAATCGGCCTGCCCGTCATCGACAAAGTCCACAAAACCCTGACGTTTCACACGTGGTACCCTGGCTGCCCGATGGAGGAAGACGCTTACGGCATTCCGAAGCCGAAAGACACGGGTGTAGTCGTGCCGACGCTGTTGTTCGTGCCCTGCGTAGGTTTCGGACCCGGTGGCTACCGTTTGGGCTACGGTGGTGGTTTTTATGACCGCACCTTGGCAACGTTGCAGCCCCAGCCCACGACAGTGGGATTAGGCTACAGCAATGGCTCGCAAGAAGATTTCACCCCCGAAGCGCACGATGTACCGCTGGATGCGATATTGAGCGATACGGGTGTGATGTGGCAGCGTTAACCGGCTAGTTTTTTCAGCAACCCCTGCGTCGACCCATCCAGCCCCGTCATATCGCCAGACGACATGCGCTTTTCGATATCCACAGCCAGTACCTTTCCCAGCTCCACACCCCATTGGTCAAAGCTGTTGATGCCCCACACGCTGCCAGCGACGAAGACACGATGCTCATACAGCGCAATCAACGCGCCAAAGCTGGCGGGCGTTAAGTCTTCCAACAGCATGGTGGTACTTGGACGGTTACCGGGGAAGTTTTTATGACCGCCGGCATCTGCCTTGCCCATCATCAAGGCCTGCGCCTGCGCCACAGCATTCGCCAATAAGCGCTGCTGATGGCCAGGCAAGCTGTGGCGAGCGTTTTTCACGGCGATGAATTCGACCGGAACGACGTCCGTACCCTGATGCAGCATTTGGAAAAACGCATGTTGCCCGTTGGTGCCGGGCTCACCCCAAACGACGGCTGAGGTTGAAAACGGCAGCGCTTGGCCGTTCGCGTCGACCTGTTTGCCGTTGCTTTCCATTTCCAACTGCTGCAAATACGCTGGCAAACGCTTCAAAGCGCTGTGGTATGGCGCGACACAGCGGCTGGTGAAGCCGTGAAAATTGCGATACCAAACGTCGAGCAAACCGAGTTTAATGGGCAAATTGGCCTCCAGCGGCGCGGTGCGGAAGTGCTCGTCCATCGCGCTTGCACCAGCCAGCATGTCTTTAAAGCCTTGCGCACCGATGGCGATGGCGATCGGCAAACCGATGGCGGACCACAAAGAATAACGACCCCCGACCCAATCCCAAAAGCCGAAGGTGGTGCTGATGCCGAATGCGTTGGCGGCAGCGACATTGGTGGTTAAAGCTGCGAAATGCCGAGAAATGCCTTTATCTTTCACTAAAAGCGCTGATTTGTCGCCATAATTAGCCTCAAACCATGCTTTGGCGGACAACGCGTTGGTCATGGTTTCAATGGTGGTAAAGGTTTTTGAGGCCACCAAGAACAAGGTGTTTTCGGCTTTGAGGTTTTTCAACACCGCCGCCAGCTCGTGACCGTCGACGTTGGAGACGAAGTGCAGTCTTTTACCTGTCGTGGCGAAGCTGTCCAAAGCCAGCACCGCCATCAGCGGGCCTAAATCTGAGCCGCCAATGCCAATGTTGACGATGTCGGTGATCTGCGCGTCTGCGCGGATCTGCTCGGCATAGGCCAGCATGGGCGTCAAGGTTTGGTGCACCAGGGCTAGGTCAGTTTTGATATTTGCTTCATTATTTATAGCTAATGAGGCAATAGATACGCCGGCTAGAGGCATATTTGAGGCATTATTTTCAACGTTTTCAGATGTTCTTAGCAACCAATGCATCACTGCGCGGTTTTCGGCGTTGTTGATCTTTTCACCCGCGAACATCGCATCGCGGTGCGCTTCAACGCCGCTTTGACGCGCTAAATCCATCAACAGCGCTTGCGTGGCCGCGTCCAAACGATTTTTAGACAAATCGGCAAAGACGTAGGGCGCTTGCTGGCTGAGTGTCTCGAAACGCTTGTCGTCAGTGGCAAAAGCGTCTCTGGCATCGAAATTTTTACCAGATGCGTCGAAATGCTGCTGCAAAGCTGCCCAAGCAGCTGTTTGGTCGCCACGGGTGCGCTGGTTGGGGAGGTTTGTCATAGCTTTCTTTGCCTTTACTACTTGTACAGTGCTTATATGGTGCTTGGTTTTTGATTATTTAGCGAGCGGCCAAAATCATTTTTTCAAGTTTGACGGTGTCTACGCAGAAAGCGCGAATGCCCTCGGACAGCTTTTCGGTCGCCATCGCGTCTTCGTTCAACGCCAGGCGGAAGCTGGCCTCGTTGTAGCTGATGGCGGGAATATCCAGCGTTTGAGCGTGCTCGGCTGAGATAGCCCGAGTCAAAGGTGCTTCTGTTGCGGCTAATTGCGCAAGCAGTTCTGGGCTGATCGTCAACAAATCGCAGCCCGCCAAGGCAGTGATTTGCCCGACATTGCGAAAGCTTGCGCCCATGACTTCGGTTTTGATACCGTGCTTTTTGTAGTAGTTGTAAATCGCCACGACGGATTGCACGCCGGGGTCATTAGCCAGCACCTTATCAGCTTCGATCCACGCTGTTCCGGCTGATTTTTTGTACCAGTCGTAAATGCGACCAACAAACGGCGAAATCAGCTGTACCCGGGCTTGGCCGCAAGCCACGGCTTGGCAGAAGGAGAACAACAGTGTCAAATTGGTGTGAATACCCGCACGCTCTAGCTCGGCAGCGGCTTGGATGCCTTCCCATGTGGCGGCGACTTTGATGAGCACGCGGTCAGAGCTGATGCCGTTGTCGCGGTACAGCGCGATGGTTTTCAAAGCGCGAGCGACCATGGCCGGCGCATCAAAACTCAAGCGTGCGTCAATCTCGGTAGACACGCGGCCAGGCACGATGTTCAAAATCTTCACACCAAAGCTGACCAGCAAATGATCCACCACGTCGTCCAAGGACTTGCCTTGGCAGGCAGCAACCGACGCAGCCAACAGTGACGCGTACTCTGGCTTTTGCACGGCTTTGAGAATCAAGGATGGGTTGGTCGTCGCATCACGCGGCTTGGATGCGCTGATTTGAAGAAAATCGCCCGTGTCTGCAACGACAGTGGTGAATTGTTTGAGTTGGTCTAGTTGGTTCATAGGCTAATTTTCTTCTGAAGTTGACAAAATCGAAGGCTGCATTGATGACGCATTGAAATTAATTTCATCGTTATTATCGCAAATTTGCATTCGACATGAAACTAAGTTACATTAAACACTCTAATTTTATGTTTTTTAGTTACAGGAACATTCTTGTAATCATTTTGGTAAATATATAAGGTTCAGCATGAGTTTTGATTTGGTTATTTTTGGTGGTACGGGCGATTTGGCATGGCGCAAGCTGTTGCCAGCCTTGTTTCAAGCGTTCAGACATGGCAGCTTGCCCGCAGGCGGCCGAATTGTCGGTGTGGGCAGAGACACGCTGACCGATGATGAGTACAGAACCGTCATCAAAGCGCGTTTTGACGCGGTTGAACCGTCTAAACGCCCAAATACGGAAGAGTTTGAGCGTTTTGCGGCTAATTTATTTTATTTGCGCATGGATTTGTCCAAACCCGAGTATTACGTGAGCTTGGCTGAGATGCTGAATGTGCGCAATGCGGACACGGTGGTGATGTATGTGGCCACCGCCCCGGGCTTGTTCACCACCGTCTGCGAGCAAATCGCCGCTGCTGGGCTAAATGGCCCGAAAACGCGCGTCGTATTAGAGAAGCCGCTGGGTCACGATTTGGCGTCCAACCGCGCCATCAACGAAACCGTGCGCCGCGTGCTGACAGAAAACCAAGTATTCCGCATTGACCATTATTTGGGCAAACCGTCGGTGCAAAACTTGTTTGCGTTGCGTTTTGGCAACTCGCTGTTTGAGCCGTTATGGCGCAGAGAGCACATTGCGAACATTCAAATCACCATTGCGGAAGATTTGGGCGTTGAGTCACGCGGTGCGTTTTACGAAAACACCGGTGCGCTGCGCGACATGGTGCAAAACCATGCGCTGCAACTGCTGTGCGCGATTGGCATGGAGCCGCCTATCAACGCGCATGCGGATGCGATTCGCGATGAAAAACTCAAAGTGCTGCGTGCCTTGAAGCCATGGACAGCGGAAACGCTGCAAAACCACGTGGTGCGTGGGCAATACAGCGCAGGCACGATCAACGGGCAAGCCGTGCCTGGCTACAAACAAGAATCGGGTGTGAGCCCTGAGAGCCAGACCGAAACTTTCGTCGCCCTGCGTTGTGAAATCGCCAACTGGCGCTGGGCGGGTGTGCCGTTTTATATTCGCACCGGTAAGCGTTTAGGTGCGCGTGATGCCTCGATTGTGATTAATTTCAGGCCGGCCCCGCATGCGATTTACCAATCGCCCGCTGGTGCAGCCAATCGTTTGGTGATTAACTTGCAACCCAAAGATGGTTTGGAGTTGCATTTGTACTCACAAGGTGCTAACCAACGCGCACCGGTGGGCAGCAGAAGCACGCAGACATTGGCGCCCGTGCAGCTCGATTTGGATTTTGACAAACGCTTTGGCAATGAACGCGTCGGTGCGTACGAACGCTTGCTGTTGGATGTATTGGCGGGTCGTTTGAATTTATTTGTCCGTAGCGACGAGCAAGAATGCGCTTGGCGCTGGGTAGAACCTATTTTGGATGCTTGGAAAGCCGACACCCAAGGACCTAGGCCGTATGCGGCGGGAAGCTGGGGGCCGAGTGCCTCGAGCGCGATGATTGCAAAAGATAATTTCTGTTGGGCTGAAGAAAACTAAACGCCTCCACCTTTCCATATAAACACCATGCTAGAACGCGTCAAAGCCTCCCTACCGTCGTTAGCGCCAGCGGAGCAGCGCGTCGGTAAGCTCGTGCTGAACGACCCGCGCGCGTTTGCCAACCTGGCCATCAGCGTGCTGGCAGATCGCGCACATGTGAGCAAGCCCACGGTGGTGCGTTTTTGCCGCAGTATGGGCTACGACGGTTTGTCGGACTTCAAACTCAAGCTCGCTGGCAGTGTGAACGAAGGTGTGCCGTTCATTCACCGCAGCGTGGACGCTGATGACAAAACCGGCGATGTGATGGTGAAAGTCATCGACAACACGGTTGCAGCGTTTTTGAAGTACCGCAATGATGCGATTACTGGCGCGATAGAAAAAGCCGCCACCGCTTTGGCCGAAACCTACACCACCAAGCGGCGCATTGAATTTTATGGTGCGGGAAATTCGGGCATTGTGGCGCAAGATGCACAGCATAAGTTTTTTAGACTGGGCGTCAATGCCATAGCCTACAGCGATGGACACATGCAAGTCATGGGTGCTTCTATGCTAGGTGCAGGCGATTGCGTGGTTGTGATTTCTAATTCTGGACGCACACGCGATTTGATGGACGCTTGCGACATTGCGCGTAAAAATGGCGCGACAACCATTGTGATCACAACCAGCGGTTCACCTTTGGCGTCTGCAGGTGATATCCATTTGGCCGCCGATCACCCAGAAGGTTTTGACAAATACAGCCCCATGGTGTCGCGTTTGATGCATTTAATGATCATCGACATTTTGGCAACCTGCGTTGCATTACGCATTGGTGGCGCTAACTTACAGCCTATGCTGCAAGGCATGAAGAACAATTTGCGCAGCAAACGCTACGCTTGATTATTTTTGAGTAAAACCCACCTCGCCATAGGCAGCTGCAACTTGTGTTTTGGTGTTGTCACTGTCAGTCATGATAGCCACGCTCAATAACTTGCCAGGCGCCTCACCATACGCTTTTTCGAAATCAGTCCGCACATTTCGCTTGTAATCCAACCACTGACGTAGATTTTTTTTACCAGACTCAACCACCACGCTGCGAATTCTGTCTGTTCGCGGGTTGACGACCACGCTACCAGTTGGGCGCTTGTTACACCAAACATACATCAATGTCGCATACGGCAAGGGTTCACCAGACATCACCTGCGCCAACTCGGACAGCATGGCATTTTTTGCTGAAAATTTGGATTTATCGCCCTCAAACGTCAGGACGATACGAACGGGCGAGTCGTCTAAATCACGCTCAGCTAAATCTGCGTTTTCAATCAATTGCGGCACTTGCCAAGAAAAACTGACTTCTGCAAGATCTGCAGCAGCAATATTCACATCCCGCCGCATCATGCTGGCTGATATGCCTGCTTTTGCTGTCAACGCTGCACGTCCGTCTTTGTGGTCAACATCATATACCGTTGCCGTTTTACCTGGTAAAGGGTAGTGACGCCAGCCCGCAAAGAAATCTTTGTTGGTATTTTTTTGAGCTAGGTTCGGCTCAGTTTTTTGCGAATCATATTTCGAAACATGTACGCATGCAGTCAAGAGCATCACTGCAATGGCAGTGACAGTGCTTGCTAGCCACCTTGTAGCACCACTTGCTTGCATTTGTTTTGTCTTCCTTTGATTTATTTAATTTTAAGCTTCGGATAAAGAACAGCTCCTCTAAACACAAAACCCCGCTGCACCGAAATGCAGCGGGGTTTTTAGCTTAAATTCTCAACTAGCTTACGCTAGCATTGAATTTAGAAGCTGTGTGAAGCCATCAAATGGAAGCTGCTGTCTGTCGTAGCAGCACCAGTTTTTTTCCACTGACGCAAGCCAGCCAAAATAGCCGTACGCTTGCTCAGATTGTATTGTGAACCCAAAGAGAAGCCAGTTGTTTTCACGCCTGCGTTGTCGAATGATTCGTAAACCAAGCCAACTGATGTCGCGCCGAAGTCAGCAGACACGCCAGCTGTCAAAGCTTTAACAGTAGTACCTGTTGTACGCTTGAAAGAAGAATAACCCAAACCAACTTTAGCAACGCCGAGGTTGTAGTTACCAGAAACGCGGAAACGGTTCTTGTTTGTGTTTGAAGTCACGTCAGCAGCGCCTTGGCGAGTCCATGAAGTCACGTCAAAACGTGCAGAGATAGGGCCAGCGCCGTATGTCACGTTACCAGTGATTGATGGCTGAGCTGAAGCTGGGCCAGTTGTACCAGCAGCTAGGCCAGCACCAGTTGTTGTACCGCGGTCAACATATGACACGCCAGCTGTCAAGCCAGGAGCCAATTGTGGTGATGTGTAAGCGATGAAGTCGATGTTAACGTTAGGACCGTGAACTTTACCGTCCAAGCCCCATGCTGGACCTGGGCGTGCACGTGCCAAACCGTCGTCAGTTTCAACTGCGCCCATAGAGATAGAACCGAAGCCGCCAGACAATGTCAAAGAAGCGTCTTCGCCTGTACCAGCGCCGTCACGCATCATGCCACCGAGTGACACTTGTGCAGTAGCTTTCAAGCCGCCGCCGAGGTCTTCAGTAGCAACCAATTTGATAGCAGCTGTATCAGCACCGAGACCAGCTGTAGTCGCGCCGCCAACTTTAGTTGACTGGTAACCGTAAGTGATATTGCCGCTCAAAGTTGCGGATTGTGCGAATGCTGCGCCAGAAGCTGCGATTACAGCGAGAGCCAATAGGGTTTTTTTCATTTAAAAATTCTCCAAGGTTAAACAATGGGCTCCGGTCCGTTGTGTGATTTTCATCACGCCACCAGAAGCCCGGGCCAACCTCCTGTTTGGGAAGCTGGCTCTATTGAACCAAAGCTACGGATACTTCGCAAACTCTTTAAGTGAAAAAGAGCTATTTAATTGAATTTTGTTGTTCAAGTGCAACATTACAACCGATCGAATGCGCTTTAAAGTATGACTTAGTTCACAAATTCATACTGGTTTCATGCCGGCTGCAACATTTTTTAGGCGGCTTTTTGAAACCTGTTCCAAACTGATTCCAGACTATTTGAGTCGGTTTTCACCAGATTTTTGCACTGCTTTTGCAAAGTTTTTTTGTTTGGCGCTAACATCAATCACCATGAATGATGTTATTCCCACACTAGACGCGGCTCTGCGTACCCTCTTTGCCCAGCCCCACGCATCGCGACCCTATCCGCAGCCCAACACACTGGATGAGCACCCAGTGGCTTTGAGCGAGTCAGAAAAAACCCTCGCTGGCGCTTTGATGCGGGTAAACCATGTGGGCGAAATCTGTGCACAGGCTCTTTATACAGCGGGCGCGCTGGCAACGAGCAATGCATCAACGAAGCAACATTTTTTAGCCGCCGCCAAAGAGGAAACCGACCACTTGGCTTGGACGCAAACCCGTTTGGACGAACTGGGTGCACGTGCCAGTCTGCTAAACCCGCTGTGGTATGCCGGCGCGTTTGGGCTAGGGCTCATCGCCGGCAAACTGGGCGATGCTGTGAGCTACGGGTTTGTGGCAGAAACGGAGGCACAGGTGGAAGCACACTTACACGGCCACTTAGACCAGCTACCCGCTGGCGACCACGCATCTCGCGCCATCGTGCTAGAGATGAAAACGGACGAAGCGCGGCACGGTCAAGAAGCACGTGAACTAGGCGCTCTAGATTTACCAGCGCCCGTCAAAGCGCTGATGGCTGCTGCCGCCAAGGTCATGACGACTGTTGCACACCGCATTTAGGGAATATCTCCCTACGCCGTCATTCCCGCGAAGGCGGGAATCCATGCCCTCTACCGTGGATTCCCGCCTTCGTGGGAATGACAGAGTTACTATAAATAACATAGCAGATTAGGCAATAAATACGCCGGCTAGAGGTCTATTTAACACTATAAAAGCGCTTTCAAGCTTCTTTTTGCTCAAAACTCGTCGTGATAGTCGCCATTTTGCCCAGCATGATGCTGGCGGAGCAATATTTGTCGTGGCTCATTTTGATAGCGCGCTCTATCGCGTTGGCGGGGATGTCTTGACCCGTCACGGTGAAATGCATATTGATGGTGGTGAAAACTTTGGGATCGGTTTCGGCACGTTCTGAGGTGATTTTGACGCTGCAGCCGCGCACATCCAGCCGGCCACGCTTCAAAATCAGCACCACGTCGTAGGCTGTACAGCCGCCTGTGCCGGCGAGCAGCAGCTCCATCGGTCGTGCGGCTAGGTTTTGACCACCGTTTTCGGGCTTCGCAGCATCAGGGGCGCCGTCCATGTTCAAAATATGACCACTACCGGTTTCTGCCACAAAGCCCATGCCTGATCGTGCGCCAGTATTTCCGGTCCAACTAACGGTGCATTCCATGCTGTTTTCCTTTGTAATTTATAAAAAATGTTGCTGCAAGATCGCAAAGTTATGCCGCTTTGTCGTGAAATTGCCGAATTAAGGTAATTTATCTCATATAGACACACAAAATTGAGGGTTTACTCTAAGTTATTTTGTACAAAACGAGCTTTTTTCTGTAAACTGACGCCAAGCCGACAGTAAAAAAGTTTTTTATTTTATTGGAAGCATTCATTGTCTCCTCCATCCTCTGAAAAGATGGATTAAGCCCCAAGATGCAATTAATTTTGCAACTCGGGGCTTTTTTTTGTCTCCGATTATCATTGGAACATGAGTAAACACCTGACGCCACAAGATTACCTGCAAAAAACCCTCAATGCCCGCGTTTACGACGTGGCGATTGTGTCCCAGCTGCAAACCGCTAAAAATCTGAGCCAGCGCTTAGGCAACACCGTGCTGTTCAAACGGGAAGACCAGCAGGAAGTGCACAGCTTCAAGCTGCGCGGCGCGTACAACAAAATGGCGAATTTGACGCCAGCCCAGCTCAAAAAAGGCGTGATTTGCGCCTCGGCCGGCAACCATGCCCAAGGGGTTGCTTTGAGCGCCTCGAAAATGGGTATTCGCTCGGTGATTGTGATGCCAACCACCACACCGCAACTCAAAGTCGATGCCGTCAAAGGCTTTGGTGGTGAGGTTGTGCTGTTCGGTGAGAGCTATTCCGACGCCTACACCCACGCCGTCGCGCTTGAGAAAAAGCAGGGTTTGACCTTTGTCCACCCGTTTGACGATGCCGACGTGATCGCTGGCCAAGGCACGGTGGCGATGGAGATGCTGCAGCAACTCCAAACCCAAAATTTAGGGGATTTAGACGCCGTTTTCGTCGCTATTGGCGGCGGCGGACTGATTTCTGGGGTGGCGAACTACATCAAAGCCGTCAACCCCGCCATCAAGGTCATCGGTGTGCAGATGAACGACTCGAACGCGATGATCCAGTCCGTCAAAGCGAAAAAGCGCGTCACCCTGCCCGATGTCGGCCTGTTTTCAGACGGCACAGCGGTGAAACTGGTGGGTGAAGAGACCTTCCGCGTCGTCAATTCTGGCTTGGTGGATGACTACATTGAAGTCAACACCGATGCGGTCTGCGCGGCCATCAAAGACGTGTTTACCGACACCCGCAGCATTGTCGAGCCCGCTGGTGCGCTGGCGGTAGCCGCCATCAAGCAGTACGTGGCAAAACACAAATCCAAAGGCAAAACCTTTGCAGCGATTTTGTGCGGCGCCAACATGAACTTCGACCGTCTGCGCTTCGTCGCCGAACGCGCCGAGGTGGGCGAAGAGCGCGAGGCGCTGTTTGCTGTGACCATCCCCGAAGAGCGCGGCAGCTTCAAGCGCTTTTGCTCACTCCTGGCTACCCTACCAGCGGGGGGCGATATTACTACAAAAAGTATAGCTAATCAGTTAATAAATACGCCGGCTACAACCAAAAAAGAACCTAAAATACCACTTTCACAGCGCAATATCACCGAATTCACCTACCGCATCAGCGACGCCAACAAAGCGCACGTGTTTGTCGGTTTGACGACGACGGTAAAAGGCGAAAGCGTCAAAGTCGCGCAAACTTTGACCAAAAACGGCTTCAAAGCGCTGGATTTGACGCACGACGACCTGGCACGCGACCATATCCGCCACATGGTGGGCGGCCATTCTTTGCTCGCCAAAGACGAGCGCCTGCTGCGCTTTGAGTTCCCCGAGCGGCCAGGTGCGCTGATGAAGTTCCTCAGCGCCATGCGTCCGGGTTGGAACATCAGCCTGTTCCATTACCGCAACCAAGGCGCGGACTATGGGCGCATTTTGGTGGGCTTGCAGGTGAATACTTTAGATAACAAAGCCTTTGATGCTTTCTTGAAGTCTTTGGGTTACCCCTACGTAGAAGAGTCGAATAATCCCGTTTATAGGATGTTTCTCAAAAGTTAATGTCAGCTTGATGAATAAATGTTAATGAGCATGATAAATTGTGTCTGCTTTGTAAAGTTTATATTCATTTAAGGGAACACATGAAAAACGTTTTGAAATTGGGTTTAGCGGTGATAGCGGTTGCGGCTTTGGCTGCTTGTGGGGGTGGCTCTTCAGATGTGGCTGATTCTTATGTAGGCTCATGGAAAACTAATTGCCATGCTTACACTGGACAAGATGGCAATACGTACTACAAAACGTTTGTATCCACTTTTACAAAAGCTAATGCCACTGAAATAGTGGTTACTCACGCAGGCGCTGTAGCACATTCAAATTCAATTTGTACAAATGTGTTGGGTGAAATTCCAGCCCCAACAGGCACTTGGAAGTTGAATATTGGCGCAAAAACCACATTTTTAGGAGCCTCTGTTGATGCAGTCCTTTGGTCACTCACAGAAACTGGTGAAGTGCGCCCTGGCTACATAACGGCTGATGGTTCAAAAATGTCGCTCGTTGCTGTCAATAACGATGGTTCTATTCCCTCTGGCTGGAGCGTTTACTCCCCGTACACCAAGCAATAATCCTATCTGCTGAATCAAAAAAAGCCCTGCTAGCAGGGCTTTTTT
>JAYSZH010000017.1:0-5752 GCA_043738155.1 Polaromonas sp.
ACCTCAGAGCCGTCATTCCCGCGCAGGCGGGAATCCACAAGTGCCGCCATAGATTCCCGCCTGCGCGGGAATGACGGTCACTATGAGTTTCTAAATTCCAAAATCATTCTCTAAAAAACCATTCTTCTTGGTAATGCGGTCAAGCGCAACCAAGGTTTCCAGCAAAGCCCGCATGTGCTTCAAAGGCGCAGCATTCGGTCCGTCAGACCACGCCTCTGCCGGATTCGGATGCGTTTCCATGAACAAACCCGCTACACCAACAGCCACCGCCGCACGCGCCAACACCGGTACCATCTCGCGCATACCACCAGACGTTGTCCCTTGGCCGCCAGGTAATTGCACAGAATGCGTGGCATCAAACACCACAGGGGCTCCAGTTTCGCGCATGATGGACAAACTGCGCATGTCGCTGACCAAATTGTTGTAGCCAAAACTCGCACCACGCTCGCAGGCCAAGAAATTGTCTTCGTTCAAACCCACTTCTTTGGCTGCTGCACGTGCTTTGTCGATGACGTTTTTCATATCATGCGGGGCCAAAAATTGACCTTTTTTGATATTCACCGGCTTGCCAGCTTGTGCTACAGCGCGGATAAAGTCGGTCTGGCGGCACAAAAAGGCGGGGGTTTGCAGCACGTCAACCACGCTGGCAACTTCGTTGATGTGGGCTATCTCATGCACATCTGTCAAAACTGGCAAACCCAATTGCTTGCGTACTTCCGCCAAAATATTCAAACCCGCTTCAATGCCCACACCGCGTTTGGTACTGCCCGATGAGCGGTTGGCTTTGTCGAACGAGCCTTTGTAGATCAGTGGAATGCCCAGCGCGTCGGTCGCTTCTTTGAGTCGACCGGCCACCTCAATGGACATCTCTAATCCCTCAATCGAGCATGTGCCTGCAATCAAGAAAAACGGTTTATCGAGGCCGATATCGTGACCGCATAACTTCATCAGGCCACCGCCTTCAAAGTTTTACCAGCAGCTTGATGTTCCAGCGCCGCTTTGATGAACGCGTTGAACAGCGGATGTCCATCCCATGGCGTTGATTTGAACTCGGGGTGAAACTGCACACCGACAAACCAGGGGTGGACGCTGCTTGGCAGTTCCACAATTTCCGTCAAATGGTCTTCCTGAGTCAACGCTGAAATCACCAAACCAGCTTCGCGCAATTGGTCCAAATAATTGACATTGGCTTCATAACGGTGGCGGTGGCGCTCGGTCACCACATCGCCGTAAATGCTGTGTGCCAGCGTGGCTTTGGCAACGTCAGAGCTTTGCGCGCCCAAGCGCATGGTGCCGCCCATGTCTGAGTTAGCATTGCGGGTTTTGATGGTGCCGTCGGCGTCTTTCCACTCGGTGATCAAAGCGATGACAGGGTGCGGGCCGTGCGGCGCAAACTCGGTGCTGTTGGCGTCTTTCAAGCCAGCCACATTGCGTGCAAACTCGATGGTTGCCACTTGCATGCCCAAGCAAATGCCAAGGTAAGGAATTTTGCTGACGCGGGCAAAGTGTGCGGTGCTGATTTTGCCTTCCACGCCGCGCTCGCCAAAACCGCCGGGCACCAAAATAGCGTCGAACTGTGCCAATTGCGCGGCGGTTGCTTCGTCGATGGTTTCAGAATCAATGTAGCTGATGGTCGCCTTGACATGGTTTTTCATGCCTGCGTGGCGAATCGCTTCGTTCAGCGATTTGTAGCTGTCGCCCAAATCGATGTATTTGCCCACCATGGCGATACGGACTTCGCCTGTCGGGTTGGCCGTTTCATGTACTAAGTCATCCCATCGCTTCAAGTTGGCGGGTTGGGTGGTCAAACGCAGCTTGTCGCAAATCAAATCATCCAAGCCCTGTTCGTGCAAAATGCGCGGCACTTTGTAGATGGTGTCCACGTCCCACATGCTGATCACGGCGGCTTCGGGGATGTTGCAAAACAGTGAAATTTTGGCGCATTCTTCTTTCGGAATAGGGCGGTCGGCGCGGCACAGCAGGGCGTCGGCTTGGATACCAATCTCACGCAATTGCTTGGCGGTGTGCTGGGTCGGCTTGGTTTTCAGCTCACCAGCCGCTGCTATCCACGGCACATAGCTCAAATGAACAAACGCGGTATTCGTCGGGCCCATTTTCAAGCTCATTTGCCGCACAGCTTCTAAAAACGGCAGCGATTCAATGTCGCCCACCGTGCCGCCGATTTCTACAATCGCCACGTCAACAGCATCTGCCTCGCCAAAACGCGCACCGCGTTTGACGAATTCTTGAATTTCGTTGGTCACATGCGGAATGACCTGCACGGTTTTGCCCAAATAGTCGCCACGGCGCTCTTTGTCGAGCACGCTTTGGTAGATTTGCCCCGTGGTGAAGTTGTTTGATTTGCGCATGCGCGTCTCAATAAACCGCTCGTAGTGGCCCAAGTCCAAGTCAGTCTCTGCGCCGTCGTCCGTCACAAACACCTCGCCATGCTGCAACGGCGACATCGTGCCGGGGTCGACGTTGAGGTAGGGGTCTAATTTGATGAGGGTGACTGTGAGGCCGCGCGACTCTAAAAGTGCGGCCAAAGATGCTGATGCGATGCCCTTGCCTAGGGAAGACACCACACCGCCGGTAACGAATACGAATTTGGTCATGCCAGAATGGACAGCTAAACGTCCAAGGAGGTGGAAAGGCTAATTATAAAGGTCTGGTACATTGCGATTGATAGATATTGTCGAAAAATCGAAATTTGTAACACAATTACTTGTTCTAAAAATCAACATGACTGCAATCAACGTGACTTCTACCAGCGAACTCAGCGGCAAACACATCGTCCTTGGCCTATCCGGCGGTATAGCCGCTTACAAAGCAGCAGAGCTGTGCCGTGCCATGGTCAAAGAGGGCGCAACGGTGCAAGTTGTGATGACCGAAGCGGCTGAGCACTTCATGACCAAAGTGACGATGCAAGCCCTGTCTGGCCGTCAGGTGTTTGGCTCGCAGTGGGACGATACGCCCGTGAATGTGGTCGGTAGCGTGAATGGGGAGAGCATTGCGAACAATATGCCGCACATCAACCTCACCCGTGGGGCGGATGCTATTGTTATTGCGCCTTGCAGTGCAGACTTTATGGCGAAACTGTTGCATGGACGGGCTGATGAATTGCTGAGTTTGATGTGTTTAGCTCGCCCGATTGACCAAGTCCCGCTCATCCTTGCCCCCGCCATGAACCGCGAAATGTGGGCGAATCCTGCAACGCAGCGCAATGTTGTCCAGCTTAAACAAGACGGCATCACCGTGCTGGGTGTGGGCGAGGGCGATCAAGCCTGTGGCGAAGTGGGCGACGGGCGGATGCTGGAGGCGGAAGAGATTTTGGCGGATTTGATCACGTTTTTCACGCCCAAATCGCTTTTGGGGCAAAAAGTGCTGATCACCGCTGGCCCAACGTACGAAGCAATTGACCCCGTGCGCGGCATCACCAACTTGTCCAGCGGAAAAATGGGTTTTGCCATCGCGCGGGCAGCGTACGAGGCGGGTGCGGACGTCACGCTCATCGCCGGCCCCGTCAGCCTGCCGACGCCACGCGGGGTGAAACGGGTAGATGTTAAATCAGCACAAAATATGCTTCTAGCCAGCGTAAAATATGCTGATTATGCTACTATTTTTATAGCATCTGCCGCTGTTGCAGACTGGCGACCAACCAGCTCTGCCGATCAAAAACTGAAAAAAGACGGCACAGGTGTGGTGCCACAACTCAGTTTTGTCGAAAACCCAGACATTCTGGCCACGATCGCCCAGTCTGAGCGGGGTAAAAAAGGCTTGTCTGGCATGCCAGACGGCTTGTTTTGTGTCGGTTTCGCCGCAGAAAGCCAAGATTTATTGGCCAACGCCCAAGCCAAACGCATCCGTAAAGGCGTGCCGCTCTTGGTGGGCAACATCGGCCCTGCAACCTTTGGGCAGGACGACAACGCGCTCTTACTCGTCGATGCCAAAACCGTCAAAGAGCTGCCTGAACATGGCAAAAAGGCCTCAAAACGCCATTTGGCGCAGCAGTTGGTGGCGGATATTGCGGTGCGGCTGGGGCAATCGGCTTAAGTGACTTCCATTCGCCCTGAGCTACGGTCATAGGGTGGCATCAGGACGCTTTATAGGCTCCGTCCGGACTGGAGTAGTGAATATTTACACCTCATTTGTGTGAATATTACCGCTATTTCGCCAACTATTTCACGGTAGTGCGACCTAAAATTTGTGCATCGGCCATAAAAACTGAGTGCTTGTTAAATACGCGATTAAGCTTCAACCAGTCCATCACCGATGCACATTTTAGGAGCACCTCATGGGCGTTACAATTTGGTTTTTATTACTGCTTGCTTTGCCAGTCATCCTGTATGTTTATGAGTATAAACAGCATCAAGAGTATCTCGCCGAGTTGGAAATACTTGACGAGCCCTACATGCGTTTGTTGGAGTCTGGCGCGCTAAGCACCCCAGACTTCAACCAGCATGAACATCGATCTTAAAGTTTTAGACCCCAGAATGGCGAGCCTTCTGCCCGCCTACGCCACCCCCGGCAGCGCAGGCCTTGACCTTCGCGCTTGCCTAGATGCCGCAGTTACCCTGCAGCCCAACGCCTGGCAGCTCATCCCCACTGGCATCTCCATCCACCTAGACAACCCCAACTTCGCCGCCATGATCCTGCCACGCTCCGGTTTGGGGCACAAACACGGCATCGTGCTGGGCAATTTGGTCGGACTCATCGACAGCGACTACCAAGGCCAGCTCATGGTCAGCACCTGGAACCGCAGCCCAACGCCTTTTACGATTGAGCCGATGGAGCGGATTGCTCAATTGGTCATCGTTCCCGTCGTTCAAGCGCAATTCAACGTTGTGAATGAGTTTGGCGCGGCTAGTGAGCGGGGGGCGGGGGGGTATGGGAGTACGGGGAAAGGCTGATTTTCGAGGTAAAAATGGCTGTAGCTAGCGTATTTGTTGCCTAAAATGCTATTTTATTTATAGCGAATTCTTAAACTCATTTTTCTTATTGCCAATCCCTTGTATTTCTAATTCTGAGAGCTTAGGCAATTGAATTGCCTCGAAAAGTTCGTTAGGAAATGAAGTAATTTTTGCCCAATTAGCTTTTACATCCTCTCCATCAGATCTACTACTTAGAATTGAATTATGTAAATGCGCTGCGTTATAAGCTGTCACAAAACTTGATCTTACATTTGGCTCAAGATAAATGCAGTTTTGCTCCCACCAAGTTTGACATTCAATGACAACTTTGCCAATATTCTCTGAATGTGTAGCTGCAAATAGCTTACGCCAAAGGGTAAATGCTTCTTGATGTGTTTGTATTCTTCTATCAATTGCAGCTAGGCGCAACTGATGCCTTGCTTTCAACTCTTCAATTAAAGTGCTGTACTGCGTTCTGACAGCTTCAACTTGATCCGTTATTCCCGCTATATCTTCTTTTGTAGCTAAATTTTTGCCTTTTTCTGATAAATGCGAAGATAGGTAATATTTGATGACGAGCCAAGCAATGCTCGTGGCTAAGACGGCGCCAAGTCCAAATGCGGAGGCGAGACTTTTAATTGCGGTAAGTTCTTCAGGGGTCATTTGTACCTCTTTTAACTAAATTTCACTACAAATAAAATAGCACCTCAGGCAATAAATACGCCGGCTAGTGGCATATTTACTCGCAGATTCAAGTACGAAGTGCGTCAGTGAGTAGTTTAATTGGTTTTAGCGGTAAACCATAGAACACCTCATGCGGTGTTTTGTAACCCAGACATTTA
>JAYSZH010000018.1:0-16209 GCA_043738155.1 Polaromonas sp.
TCGATGGTGCGCGGGGGGGGACTCGAACCCCCACATCCTTGCGGACGTCAGGACCTAAACCTGGTGCGTCTACCAATTTCGCCACCCGCGCATCGAAAAAACTTAAAACTTTGCAGCTCGATTGGTTACAAGCATGCCCTCAAAATTGGTTAGCCCTCTATTTTAACCTGAGAGTTAGGGGACGTCATGTGCAACTAAAAACTTAACACTAAACTATCGCCATGCCAGCCCCGCAATCCGCCCAAGAAATCACTCATTACGAGAACTTCCCCGTAGCCAGCTGGCTCTGCCCGCCCCACCTGCGCGCGCCAACAGCCGCGATTTACTGGTTTGCCCGTACCGCAGACGACATTGCGGACGAAGGCGACGCCACGCCGCAGCAACGCTTAGACGACCTAGCCGCTCTCCGCAACGACCTATTAGCAGCCGCCAAAGGTGAATCAACTTCCACGCGTTGGCTGCAAGTCTTCACCCCTCTAGCCGCCGTCATCACCAAATTCGCTTTACCCATCAAGCACTTAAACGACTTACTCAGCGCCTTCGAGCAAGACATCCGCAAAACCCGCGACGGCCAAAGTTATGCCAACGATGCCGAATTACACGACTACTGCGCCCTCTCCGCCAATCCCGTTGGTCGCCTGCTGTTACATCTCTACGGCCTCAATGATCCTGTACGAGACGACGTTGCATTGAGCTACAGCGACAACATCTGCACCGCCCTGCAACTCATCAACTTCTGGCAAGACATCAGCCAAGACATCCCCCGTGGTCGGTTTTACCTGCCTGACGCCGCCTGCGTCCAGTTCAACGTCAGCCGAGCAGACTTGATTGCCTTAATACAAACCGAAAACGCTACTAAATTAATAGCTGCTCAGACAATAAATACGCTGGCTATGATGCAAAAAGGCTCAAAATTAGTGCATTTAATCCCAGGCAGAGCTGGCTGGGAGCTGAGATTCGTCGTTCAAGGCGGATTACGCATCTTGGACAAAATAAAAGCGCTGGATTATCAAATGCTGATTCATCGACCTAAGCTGAAAACTTGGGATTATGTGGTGATTGGGTGGCGGGCGCTGTGGATGTAGCCATTTGAATGTAACAATACTCCCCATGACCCCCGAGCAATACGTCCAAGAGAAAGCTGTCGCTTCTGGCAGCAGTTTTTATTACGCTTTTCTGTTCCTGCCAAAAGCCCGCCGTGCGGCGATCACGGCGTTTTATGCGTTTTGCCGGGAGGTGGACGATGTGGTGGATGAGATGGTGGACCCCGGCGTGGCGGCTACCAAGCTGGCTTGGTGGGCTACTGAGGTGGATAAATCATTCAAAGGCGCCCCTTCGCACCCGGTGATGAAGGCTTTGATGCCGATGTGTGCGACTTACGGCATTGAAGAGCGACATTTGCAGGCCGTGATTGACGGCTGCCAGATGGATTTGAACCAGTCGCGCTACTTGGATTACCCCAATTTACAGCGCTATTGCCACTTGGTGGCGGGCGTGGTGGGTGAAGTGGCGGCTAAGATTTTTGGGCAGACTGACTCGAAAACGACGGACTACGCGCACAAGCTGGGGCAGGCTTTTCAGCTGACCAACATCATCCGCGACGTGGGTGAAGACGCGCGGCGGGGGCGGATTTACCTGCCCATGAACGAGCTGCAGCAGTTTGACGTGAAAGCGCATGAGCTGCTGAAATATGACACGAAAACCGCCCTACCCGACTTTCAGTCTCGATTTGCCGCTTTGATGGCTTTTCAAGCGCAGCGAGCGCATGGTTTGTATGACGAGGCCATGCAAATGCTGCCGCCGGCTGACTTTCGCACCCAAAAACCGGGTTTGATGATGTCTAGCATCTACCGCAGCTTGCTGCGCGAGATTGAGCGGGACAACTTTGCGGTGATGACACAGCGCATCAAACTTACCCCGCTGCGCAAGATGTGGTTGGCTTGGAAAGTTCAGGCACTTGGCAAGGTTTGAAAGCAAATCCCGTCATTCCCGCGAAGGCGGGAATCCAAGGTGGTGCGCGTGGATTCCCGCCTTCGCGGAAATGACAGTCCTTATAGATAATTTCAAATGATTATTTCAAAGAATATCGCCATCATAGGTGGCGGCTGGGCGGGCATGGCAGCTGCCGTGGCTGCGACTCAGTCAGGCCACCACGCTACTGTTTTTGAAGCATCTCACGCTTTAGGAGGGCGGGCTAGAGTGGTTTCTGGCTCGCACGGCAGCACCTTGCCAGACGGCACACCTGTATCGCTAGACAACGGCCAACACATCCTGATTGGCGCGTATTCTGAGACTTTGAAGCTGATGCAAACCGTAGGTGTGAACCTTGACAACGCGCTGCTGCGGATGCCTTTGACGCTGCAATTCCCGGACAAAACTGGCCTAAAGCTCCCCGATTGGCCAACGCCATGGATCGTCGGATTAGACGCCGCTTGGGGCATTTTGAGGGCAAAAGGCTGGACTTGGAGCGATAAGTTGGCGCTTTTGCGGGTGGCATCCAACTGGCAGCGCGGCGGATTTAGCTGTTCGCAGCACCTCAGCGTGTTGCAGCTTTGCCAGCGTTCAAGTCCAAAAATCACCCCGCGTGTGATGAACGAGCTGATTGAGCCTTTGTGTCTTTCGGCGCTCAACACGCCCATGGCAGATGCCAGTGCGCAAGTTTTTCTGCGGGTACTGCAAGATGCGATGTTCAGCCCAAACACAGAAGTTAAGGTGAAGATTGATGAGAAAACGACTAATACTGTCATATTCGGCAGCGCCAATTTGCTGATTCCCACCCGCGATTTGTCCAACCTCTTCCCCCACCCCGCCGCCGCTTGGCTGATCAAACATGGCGGCAAGGTGTTGCTGGGGGAACGGGTAGAAAGCATCGATTACAGCAACGCAGGCTGGCGGGTGAATGCCACGACGGTAAAACAGTCGTTTGATGCCGTTATATTGGCTGGATCACCCTCAAATATGGCTCTAGCCGGCGTAAATATTTCCTATTCAGCTATAAATATTATAGCAAAAGAGTTAGAGCACTTGCTGCGCCGCGAGGTGCAAGATTGGCAAAACAGCGTCAACGCACTGCGTTATGAAGCGATTACCACCGTTTATGCGTACTCAAAAGGCGCAAAGTTATCGCAACCGATGCTGGCTTTGAGAGGTGATACGAGTCAAAATACTGGAAAAAATACTGGAACTGGAGCCCAAAACCCCGCCCAATTTGTCTTTGACCGAGGGCAACTGGGTGGTGAAAACGGATTATTGGCCTTCGTCATCAGCGCCAGCCAAGGCGATCGTTTGGACTTACAAAACCGCGTCATCGCCCAAGGCAAAACTCAATTGAACTTGCCGGATTTGCAACCCATCCAAACCATCATAGAAAAACGCGCCACCTTTGCCTGCACGCCAGATTTAAAGCGCCCAAGTAACCAAATCGCCCCGGGTTTAATGGTCTGCGGCGATTACGTGGCTGGGCCATATCCTGCGACGCTGGAGGGGGCGGTGCGCAGTGCGATTCAAGCGGTCAAGCTGTTATAGAGGCGCTGCCAACCTATGAAGTTGATATGCGCCCCACCACACGCATTTGCTTGTCTTGAGACCGCAGCACCACAATTTCACCCTGCGCTGCACCGCTACCTGTGATGTCTTGAATGTTGAACATGTGCGTCACCAGTACCATGTTGGTTTTCAAGCTGGCGCGGCTGATACGCTGACGCACTGCCTCTAAATTAGCACGCTGCTGCTTGTCATCACCACCCGTTGGGGAACTGATGGCCGACCATGTTTGCACCTTGTCAGCGCCAAAAGCCAAAATTGCTGTGTCGATGCAGCGGCACCATTCTGAGCTGAAGACCTGATCAACGGGTACGTTTTTAGCCCTGATCAGCTCGCCCAAGCGTTTTGATTGCGCCCGCCCCTCTTCACTCAGGTTGCGCTGCGTACTGCAAACGCCCAGCTGAAAACCTGGTGGATCAAACGTACCTGGCGCATCGGCGTGGCGAATCAGCAAAACATAGCCGCCTTTGCGCAAATCAATCCAAAGCGCTTGCTCGCTGGATGGATTCGCCACCTGGGCATGCGCCAGATGTACAGATGCCAAGGCAACGATGCCGAGAGAAAAGTCGCGGCGCGTCAGCTTTGGCGTTGGCGTTGGCGTTGGCGTTGGCGTTCGCGTTGGCGTTGGCGTATTGAGCTTGCTTTGCATGTGGTTTGCCAATAGTTTGATTTTGATACTGAAATTTTAGGTACGACCATAAAGTCATGCGTCTGCGGCCGGTAAAACCATACGAAAGTGCGGGTTGAACAAGTTACGCTGTGGCTATAAGTGTGCAGCGGCATCGCTAGACACCAACTGCTCCAAACCACGCGTCAGTGACGACACGCTTGGGTTTTCTACAAACACGCATTGCTTGCCGGTGCGTTTGCAAAAGTCTTTGACGCGCCAATACGCGTTGTGGCTGATGCAGCCGGTTTGGCAAATCACCATGTCTGCAGCGGCCAGGCTGGCGTCTAGCAAATGCTGGTTGTCTTCGACACCGCCGTCATGGTGGGCAAAGCGTCCGCCCACTCGCTCCACCGCGTCGCGGTAGCTGGCCACATTGCCAACGCGCCCGCCTACGCACAAAATCGACTTTTGCTGTAACTGAACCACAATTGGGATGACACGCTTGGTTTGACTAGCTTGGTTGGCCTGGTGCGCGCTAGCAGCAATCTCAGCATTTGCAGCCTCGGTTTCGGCTTTGGTTTGTAGCTGTTGGCGCAAATCACTGATCAGCGCTTGCTGCTCAGTTTGCCGCTGCTCCAACAGCGCTACTTTCTTTTGCAGACGCGTGCGGACTTCCAGATCGGGCACGCCGGCTTTGAAGCTGGCTGCATCTGCGGTGATAAAAGCAATTTGGCTGTCTTTGCCAATGATTTGAGCTTGCAACTGCATCTGGGCGGCTCGAAGTTTTTCGATTTCTTGCGTCTTTTCGGTCAAAACCTTGGAAACACGCTCTTGCACGCGTCCCAGCTCACGGCTTAGCACAGCGTTTTCAGCCATGACTGCTTTGAATTTTGTGATATCCGTGCGTACCACAGCGCCCGCTTGGTGCTGCAACATGTGCATGTCGCGGCAGACCACTTCTTGCAAAATCGCGTCGCAGCGCGGATGCGTCAAAGCTGCCCAAAAAGCGCCTGCAACATCACCATCCTCAATGGCTTTTGTCCAAAGTTGGGCAACTTCGCGTGCTGTTTTTGCGAGTTTGAAGCGGATAATGACCGTGGCGTAGCGCTGCTCCAGCACTTTCTGCAAAGCGACAGAGAGTTTGTTTCTACAGCCACACTCCGCCACCGCCCCGTTATGAATTTCATAATCATCCGCCATCGCTTGACCGCCCAGCGCTTTGTTGACCTGGGTACGTAAAACAGGCAGTGGCAGGCAAACCCCCACCACTGGGCAATGGGTATGGTGCGGCAAATCCCACAGCCGTCGTCTGCGCGAGCCCTGGTTTGCAGTCAATTCTGGCGGTGACATGGCGCTAAAGACCTGCTGACCCGCATGTTGTGTCAGTGGCTGGACGAATGGTTGCGTGAGAGCGTGATTTGCAACTTGGCCGACATTTTGATTGCACATGGTATTTTTCCTATCGCATGGTTTTCAATATTCTAAATGATAATCATTCTCAATTAAAATTGCAAATGTAATTGTTTATCAATGGATTAATGAGCGAAAATGTAATCATGACTTTTCAACCAGAACCCAAGTTCACCCACGGCAAAGCGCCAGCCAACAACGCCACCACTGCTGTTTTGCTCTGCAACTTAGGCACGCCAGACGCGCCCACCACCGCAGCTTTACGTACCTATCTACGTGAATTTTTGAGCGACCCGCGCGTGGTGGAAATTCCGCGTCTCGTTTGGTGGTTTATTTTGAATCTGATCATCGTGCCGTTTCGCTCTTCCAAATCAGCGGCTAAATACGCGTCGATTTGGACGCCTGATGGCTCACCCTTGAAAATTTGGACTGAAAAGCAAGCCAAATTACTAGAGGGCTGGCTGGGTGAAGCGGGGCATCGCGTCACTGTGCGCTACGCCATGTGTTACACCACAGGGGAAGTTTGCCCATCGATTGCGACACAACTTGATAAATTTAAGTTGGAGGGCATTAGCCGGGTGCTGATTTTGCCGGCATATCCGCAGTATTCGTCCACAACGACGGCTGCCGTGTTTGACCAGGTTTACGCTTGGGCGGCAAAAGTGCGTTCTGTCCCCGAGCTTCGCTTTGTCAACCGCTACCACGACGACGCAGGTTACATCGCTGCGCTGGAAAAAAGCGTACGCAAACAGTGGCAAATCAATGGCAAGCCGAATTTTGATCACAAAGACATACTCGTGATGAGCTTTCACGGCATCCCGGAGCGCAGCTTGCATTTGGGCGACGCCTACCACTGCGAGTGCTACAAAACCGCGCGTCTTCTCGGTGAGGCACTTGGTTTGAACCCAACACAGTACAAAGTGACGTTTCAATCTCGGCTTGGCCGCGCCAAATGGCTGCAGCCTTATACCGAGCCGACAGTCATTGCCATGGCGAAAAGTGGCGTGAAGCGCATCGATGTGATTTGCCCGGGCTTCAATTGCGATGGTTTGGAAACATTAGAAGAGATCAACATGGAAGTGCGGCACGCCTTCACCGCCGCAGGTGGGCAAACGTTCAACTACATTCCGTGTTTGAACGACGACTCGGCTTGGTTGTCGGCGTTGTCCAGCATCACGCAAAAGCATTTGAGCGGTTGGCCAACGGAAGCGGTGAATCCTGCTGCGCTGAAAACGACGCGGGATGAGGCTTTGAAATTGGGTGCGAAGGATTAAAGCTGCCTCCCTGCCGTTAACTAGGCTCTCCGTTCGGACTGAGCTTGTCGAAGTCTTCCTCAACCCTTCGACAAGCTCAGGGCGAACGGGCTAATGGATAATCCTACAAAAAATGAGCATTCATTGCAGTCGAAAACTTGCAATTCCACACATTTCCCCGAAATACCTTAAATGACCACTGCAACCGATCGCCCAAAAGGCACCTCCCCTCGCTCAATTTCGGGACTTTTGCCGTTCTTAAAGCCTTATCGACTGCAAATCGGGCTGGCTTTGCTGTTTTTGGTGATGGCTGCGGTGTCGACGCTGGCTTTTCCGCTGGCGCTGCGTAGTTTGATTGACGGCGGGCTGGTCAAAGCCGATATTGCGGACAAAGGCGCGACCGTGATGGCGCTGCGCGACCACTTTTTCGCCTTGTTCGGCGTAGCCGTTGCCCTAGGCGTGTTCAGTGCCGCGCGGTTTTACACGGTGAGTTGGCTGGGCGAACGCGTCACGGCGGACATTCGCAACGCGGTTTACTCGCACGTTTTGCGCCAAAGCCCTCAGTTTTTTGAAACCACGCAAACCGGCGAAGTGCTGTCTCGCCTGTCTGCCGACACCACGCTGGTGCAAACCGTGGTCGGCTCGTCGTTGTCCATGGGGCTACGCAACGCCGTCATGGGCATAGGCGCGCTGGGTATTTTGATCTGGACCAACCCCTACGTCATGTTGCAGGTGCTGGGCGCTTTGGTGCTCATCGTCATGCCAGCCATGTACTTTGGCCGCAAAGTGCGCAAGCTGTCCCGCGCCAGCCAAGACCGCATTGCGGACTCGAGCGCCATCGCCGCCGAGGTGCTGAACGCCATCCCCGTGGTGCAAAGTTACGCGGCGGAAGACAAAGAAGCCGCCCGCTTCGACTTGTCCACCAACAACGGCTTCAAAACCGCCGTCACCCGCAGCAAAGCGCGTGCGATTTTGGTCGCTTTCATCATCATCGCCACCAGCGCAGGCTTGCTCTGGGGTCTGTACCAAGGCACGCAGGCGGTGATGCAAGGCACGATGACGGCGGGGCATTTGGGCCAAACGGTGGTCTACATCATCATCCTGGCCAGCGCTTTTGCGGTCTTGGGCGAAACCTATGGCGACCTGCTGCGCGCCGCCGGTGCGACCGAGCGCTTGATGGAGCTGCTGGACACCAACTCCCCCATCCAATCCCCTAAAAATCCGGCTCTAGCCGGCGTATCTATTGCTGGAAGTGCTATAAAATTTGAAGCGATTGAGTTCAACTATCCGTCCCGTCCGCTGCAAACGGCATTGACCAAATTCAGCTTGGATGTGAAACCCGGTGAAACCGTGGCGCTTGTAGGTCCTAGTGGCGCAGGTAAAAGCACGGTGTTCCAGTTGCTGCTGCGCTTTTACGACCCAAAAACGGGCAGCATCAAGCTGGACGGCGTGGAAACCAACACCTTGAACCTGCAAGACTTACGCAGCCGCATTGGCATCGTCCCGCAAGATGCAGTGATTTTCTCGACCAGTGCCTTAGAAAATATCCGCTACGGCAAGCCTGAAGCCACTGATGCGGAGGTCAAAGCCGCTGCCAAAGCCGCGTTTGCCGACGAGTTCATCGCCAAGCTGCCCGAAGGCTACGACACCTTTTTGGGCGAACGCGGCGTGCGCCTGTCCGGCGGTCAACGCCAACGCATCGCCATCGCCCGCGCCATGCTGAAAAACCCACCGCTGCTGCTACTGGACGAAGCCACCAGCGCCCTGGATGCCGAAAGCGAACGCATGGTCCAAGCCGCCCTAGAGTCCGCCATGAAAGACCGCACCACCCTGGTCATCGCCCACCGCCTGGCCACCATCCAACAAGCCGACCGAATAATAGTCCTAGACCACGGTCAAATCGCCGAGCAAGGCACGCATGCTGAGCTGGTGGCGAAAGGTGGTTTGTATGCAAGGTTGGCGGAATTGCAGTTTGGGCTTTAAAACTGCCATTTTAGAGGGTTAAATTGGCACTTAGCCGGCGTATTTACTGCCTTAGCAGCTATATTATTTATAGCAAATCAATTCGATTCCAATGACCTAAATTCCCCTTCATTTGAAGGGATGCCCAACGGGCGGGGTAGTCCTCTCACGCGCTGCAACTACCCCGTCGCTTCGCGCCACCCCTTCAAATGAAGGGGAATTTTGACAATCGGCGGTCAAGAGAAACTTCTACTAACAGAGGCAAAAAAATTCAGGTAGATTCAAATTTGGGATGCTTACGTGCTCAATAGGTAATAATTTATCAAAAATATCAAACCGAAAATAAATACGCTACAAACTGGAAAAGTTGCTGCTACAAACTCCTAAAGTTGACACTGCAAACACTTGTCTATTTGCAAATCTAGCTTAATATTCACCTATCAAGTAAATTTTGGAATTTATTCATGCTACAACAAATTCAAACGCAATTACATAAATGGTTTTTGGAAGGAATTTTAGGCACTTTTCTTACTATGATAATAACTGCGATTGCAAAATATCAAGACAGATTAGCATTTGGGCTATTTAAATTACCGCACTTATCAGTATTCTGGACTTTAGTAATACTTGCACTATTGGTACTTACTCTAACAATAACACGATGCTTCAAGCATCTCCGATTTTACTGGGATCCTGTCGTCGGCACATGGAACAATCGTAGCAACCATCTTAGAAACTGTAGTGTTTGCTACCCAAAAGGAGTTGTTTCACCGCTGAAAAACGAAACGAAAGGGTGGAGTTGTGTAGTTTGTAAACAATTTTATATTGATTCAACCAAGAGTCATACTCAAACATTGCCTCATACACTTGTTACTACTGTTCGCATGCGAACTCAATAGTCCATAATTACACAGTTTAATCATGCTGCAGATTCTTAATTAACCTGCGAAGCTTAATTTTCGCATCAATTTCACAGCACCCATCAATTACTCACATAATACCGATGATTTATATATCAATACCTTCTCGCATTCATACTTTAGCATCCTTCTTATTAATAAGCATTTTAATAGTCGTGTATCCGCAATGTTCTGCCGCAGAAAAATCAAATGCATTAGAGAAATCTGTGGCTAATTCACCGCCTGTAATCAGCCAAATCAATACACTTGGCCCTGAAAACTATACAAACAGATTGGGGATTAAATCCATCTTTATTGGTGATTCCTTCGATAACGTAACAGCTCTACGCTCAATTAAAACTCGATGTTCAATCAATCTTGAGGACGCTAAAGCTGTGAATGGTGATTCCCCTGAAATAAGTCGAATCCGTGAACAACTAAAACTGATTAATACTGAAAAGTATCAATCCTGCATAGTAGATGGTGTCGCGACAGTAGGTGGTTTAAATGTATGGACTTTTAAGATTGAATTTTTCGACAATAAAGCGCTCCGCATCATCGTCACTTTCGAAGACAAATATCCCGAAAAGCTTAAATACGACGAAAGAAGTAAATTACGTATCGAAAAATTGACTGCATTTCTCGATGCGATGACGCTTCAGTTGCAAACTCCATTCACGGAAGGTAATTTTTGTCGTGGTGGTAGCTGCCGCGGAATCGGTGGCGGAACTCGCTTCACAAGGTATATTTGGCAGAGACATGATGGTCGCGCCATATACGATGACCCTATCGGTGGTTTTGCTACATTGACTATTTCTTCACCCGAAGGCGATTCTCGTAGTGCTGCAAAGACTGCAGAAATAGACAAAATGAGAGCCGAACTTCGCGCACGAAAAGAATATGAACAGAACCAAAAACAACAATTGAAAAAATCGAATACAGCCCGTGCAGTCGCTCGCGATTTGTAGTTTAAGTAACTAGCTTCATTTTTTCATCTGAAAATTGACCTAATGTCGTTATATTTTTCGCATTTTTCGCTGCATTATTCATAGCAAAATCCCACCTCCAACAACGCCTCCCCAGCCGTCAATATCCGCACTGGCAGCGGCGTTTCAATCACCAACAAATCCTGATCCCCCGTCACCAGCCAAGCGGCTGAGGCTGCTAAGGCGGTGTGGATGAATTTATCGTCATCTGGGTCGCGGCTGTAGGTTTTAGCGGCTAGGTCTGCGGGGATGTCTACCCAATGCGCCACGGCGTTGGCATCGTGCAGGATGGCGCGGCGGGTTTCCATGCTTAGGTAGCGGTCGAATTTGGGTTTCCACAATCGGGCTTCAAGCTCGGCAAAGGTGGCTTTAGAGAAAACGGGGACGCCCATTTGCAGCACGCGCCGCACCACTTGCGCGGGTGCGCCGGATTTCGAGATGGCAGCGCTTAGCCAGATGTTGGTGTCTAAAACGACTCGTTTGTTTTCAATATTTCCGACGCGCTTTTTGTCAAATAGTGTGCCTGTAGCTGGGGCTTTCCCTGCTTTACCCGCAATGTCATCAGCTTTCATCAGCTAACAGCGCATCAAGCAACTCTGGCGTCATGCCGGCGCGCTCTGCGGCGGTGGCTGCATCGTCTAAAGTGTGCTGCAGGCGGTTGGCGTAAAAAGCGCGCATGGCTTCAAAATCTTGCACATTGACCATCACGCCCAACAAACGGTCGTGCCGTTTCACGCCGACGGGTTCGCGTTGCGCTTGGTCTAAAAATGCGCCAAAATTGGTTTTGGCTTCGTTGGCTGTGTAGGTTTGCATGACTAGATATTAAACGAATCGTTCGATTTGGTCAAATTAAACGAATAAACTTACACCATATGGCATCATTTAGTAAAAACACTGGATAAACGCCTTTTTATAGAATAAAAATGCCTATAGCCGGCGTATTCAATGCCTAGTCTGCTATATTATCAATAGCAAAACCCCGTCTCCTACAACGCCTCCCAAGCTGTCGATATCTGCGCTGGCAGCGACATTTCAATCACCGACCAGTCAGTTTAGCCGAAACAGTCTTCTAAGCTGTAGGAGGATGCCGCAATTTGCTGTTTTGCGCAGCTGCGGCTGTCTGTAGCGCAGCGCAAGTAGTAGCATGGCCTGCATGCAACCTCAGGAGATTCACCTTGGCTACTACCGATAATTTGACCGACTCCACAGACATCAGTCCAGAAAGCATCGATAAACTGATAGACCGTAACCTGCAAGCCGTACTTCACAATGAACGGTCAGTCCAGTCAGGCAGTACCCGCGGCCAGCGCATCGCTGCGCATGTGGCAGCGTTTTGTGGAACCATGACATTTGTATGGATTCATGTGGTGATCATTACCCTTTGGATAGCCTATAACACCTCGCCTTGGGTGTCAGTTCATCCCGATCGTTTGCCCTTCACCTTGTTGAACTTTACGCTGTCTATCGAGGCTATCTTTTTGTCGGCTTTCATTTTAATCAGCCAGAACCAGGAAGCGCGGATAAGCAAGCAGCGCAGCCATTTGGACTTACAGATCAATCTGCTGACTGAACAGGGCAACACACAGATGCTCAAAATGCTTCGCAGCATTGCTGACAAAGTGGGCGCGGAATTTGAAGAGCATCCAGACATGCAACTGATGGAGCAAGCCACCCAGCCAGAACGTCTGCTGGACCAGATCAACGAGGCAACTGTGGACAATGATAAAACCGACAGTTGATTGGCTGGTAATTTGGCAGACTCACACCGGCTGTCTCGTCAACCGGCGCTTTAGCTAAACACATCCTGCATGCGGTTATTTATCCATGCCGTACGCAGATGCGTTGTATAAGCATTAATCTAGTCGTTAAAGCCCAAAAGGTGACATTAGGCACACACTTTGTTATACTCCCATCATGAAACCTTTCCGCTGGAGCCACGAAAAGAACGAGATGCTGAAAATGGAGCGCAGCGTTTCGTTTGAGGAGATCGTGCTTGCTATTGAAGCGGATGGTTTGATTGATAATTTGCCGCACCCGAATGCTGAAAAGTATCCGAATCAATCCGTTTTAGTGGTGACATTTGATGACTACGTTTACTTGGTGCCTTATGTTGAGGAAGTTGACTATTTCTTTTTAAAAACAGTCATTCCAAGCAGGAAGGCGACCAGAGACTATCTAACTAGGAACAACCCCGAGGAGTAACCCAATGAAAAAGCTTAGTGCAAACAGCAAACCTGATTTCAAGCTCGATGCTGAAGAGCAAGAGCTTTTGAACGCCTTTGAAGCGGGCGAGATGAAACCTACGTCGCCATCCAAAGCCAGCCTGACAAAGTTCAAAGCGGCGGCGAGTGCGACGTTTATCAAAGACAAACGTATCAATATCCGTCTGTCGTCGCCCGATTTGATGGATATTCAAGCGCGTGCACTAGAAGAAGGTCTGCCGTATCAGACATTCATTGCCAGCATCTTGCACAAATACGCCTCTGGGCGTTTATTAGAAAAGCCATCAAATTTAGCAAAAAACGCTGGGTAAATGCCTTTTTAGGACATAAATATGCCTCTAGCCAGCGTATTTATTGGCTAAGTCGCTATACTATTTATAGTAATTCTAGCAACAAAAGAGGAACTGGCAACCATGAATACTGGCGATTCTGACTCCGAAAGCATAGACACTTACATCGCCCAATTCCCAGTGGATGTTCAAGCGCTGCTCCATCAACTGCGCCAAACCATCCAAAAGGCGGCACCCAGCGCGACTGAGGCGATCAGTTATCAGATTCCGACTTTCAAGCTGAATGGCAATTTGGTGCACTTTGCAGGGTTCAAAAAACATATTGGTTTTTATCCGGGTGCGGCGGGGATTGCGGCTTTTCAGGATGAGCTGGCGGGGTACAAGAGTGCCAAGGGGTCGGTGCAGTTTCCGCTGGATAAGGCGCTGCCACTGGCTTTGGTTGCCCAGATTGTGAGATTCAGGGTGGCACAGAATTCGACCAAAGCGGCTTTACTGTAGGACAAAACCGTCAATATGACCAGTTGTGGGCAAAAGTGTGTCCAAACGGTCGGGTAATCGCTAGACTGGCCTTTACTAGGGATTCAAGGAACACAATCATGCGACTTTTTACACTGCTATTACTGCTCATTTTGACGGCCACAGGCGCTATCGCTTCGCTCAACTGGGCGGCTTTTGTCGTACCCGTTGACTTATCAATCGGCTTTGCCCTCATTCGTATGCCGATTGGCTTGCTCATGCTGGCAATGCTGGTCATTGTGACGGTTCTGTTTCTTTTGTACGTGGTTTACATGCAGACTTCATCGCTGCTGGAGACGCGCCGCTTGTCGCGCAAGCTGGAAGCCAATATTGCGCTGGCAGAGAAAGCGGAGGCTTCACGCTTTACCGAACTGCGTAGCGCGCTGGAGTCAGAGATGCTCAAGCAGGCGAACCGGGAAGCAGAATCTAGGTCCGCCCTACTCACCCGGGTAGATATGCTTGGTAAAGAGCTCAATGTGTCTTTGGGCCAGGCTACCAACACGTTGGCTGCGCATATTGGGGAGTTTGAGGACCGTTTTGTGAAGTCGACGATGCCGGCCAGATTGAGTTAATTCAGTTTAATTGCGTTTAATTACTTTTAATTGCGCCTAATCAAATCAAGTTTGATTAGTAGTATGCAAACTCAACCTAATGCGTTTTTTGCATAACTAACAGCCAACTTGGCCTTGGACAGTTGGGTTGGGGAGTTTTATCCTTAGGGCTTGAATATCAACCCACAAGGAAATTTCATGTTGCACCCTAGCACCCATGCATCTGTTGCCAACAACAATGGCGCTCCTGCTAACTCTCCCATCCCTTCTTACCTGCAAGCCGACAATCTGGGCCCATGGGGCAATTATCTGCAGCAGGTTGACCGCGTTGTGCCGTATTTAGGACATCTAGGGCGCTGGGCGGACACGCTGAAGCGACCCAAGCGGATTTTGATTGTGGATGTGCCGATTCATTTGGACAACGGCACGATTGCGCATTTTGAGGGCTACCGCGTGCAGCACAACACATCGCGCGGGCCAGGAAAAGGCGGCGTGCGCTTTCATCAAGACGTGACGCTGTCAGAAGTGATGGCGCTGTCGGCTTGGATGTCTATCAAAAACGCGGCTGTCAATGTGCCCTATGGTGGTGCGAAAGGTGGCATTCGGGTTGATCCGAAGACACTGTCTATGGGCGAGCTTGAGCGCATGACGCGCCGCTACACCAGCGAGATTGGCATCATCATTGGGCCGACAAAAGACATCCCTGCGCCTGACGTGAACACGAATGAGCAAATCATGGCGTGGATGATGGATACGTATTCGATGAACGAAGGCGCAACGGCGACCGGCGTGGTCACCGGCAAGCCGATCCACCTAGGTGGCTCGCTGGGTCGCAAAGATGCGACCGGGCGCGGTGTGTATACCGTGGGCGTGGAAGCGGCAAAACATATTGGTCTTGAAATCAAGGGGGCGCGCATTGCGGTGCAGGGTTTTGGCAATGTGGGCGGCGTGGCTGGGCGGCTGTTTACCGAAGCGGGCGCGAAAGTGGTGGCGGTGCAAGACCATGGTGGCACGATTTACAAAGCTGGTGGTTTGGATGTGCCGGCACTTCTGAAACATGTGGCAGAAACGGGCAGCGCGGCTAATTTTGCGGGTGCTGAAGTCCTGAAAAACGAGCTGTTTTGGGAAGTGGATTGCGATATTTTGATTCCTGCGGCGCTAGAGTCGCAAATCACCGCCGACAATGCCGGCAAAATCAAAGCCAAAATGGTGATTGAGGGCGCCAACGGGCCAACAACGCCGGCAGCTGACGATATTTTGCAAGAGCGTGGTGTGCTGGTGCTGCCGGATGTGATTGCCAACGCTGGCGGCGTGACAGTGAGCTATTTTGAATGGGTGCAGGATTTCTCAAGCTTCTTTTGGGATGAGGATGAGATCAACGCACGTTTGGTCAAAATCATGAAAGACGCGTTTGCGGGGGTGTGGGCTGTCGCTGAGGAGCACAAGGTGAGTTTGCGAACCGCTACGTTTATTGTGGCCTGCAAACGGATTTTGCATGCGCGTGAATTGCGCGGCTTGTATCCATAAAATACGTCAAAATTAACCTGAAATACGCCTATAGCCGGCGTATTTATTGTCTAATTAGCTATATATTTTATAGCATAATTTAAAGGAAAACGGACTAATTTAAAGGACGTTTGAGCGATTCTGGAATCGGCATGGGCATGACGTCGATGCCCTCCTCCAGCAATTCCATGGTTTGGTCTGGCGTGGCTTGGCCGCGAATGGCGCGTTCGTCGGCCTCGCCGTAGTGGATTTTGCGAGCTTCAGAGGCGAAGCTGTTGCCCACGTCTTCGGTGTTCGCCATGACGTGTTTGGCAACTTCTAGCCAAGCGGCTTGCATGACTTCAGCCGCTTCGGGAGACAAGTTCGGGCGCTGTGCGACGTGTTGCGTTGGGTTTGGCTTCGCAGTTTGGGCTACTAAGTCTGTTGAAGTTGAGGATGCCGCTGGCGCAGTTCTGGCTTCG
>JAYSZH010000019.1:0-16171 GCA_043738155.1 Polaromonas sp.
TCACGTGCAACTTCGCGGATTTCAAAGAACTCCAAGAAGTCACCTTCTTGAATGTCGTTGTAGCCCTTGATGTTCAAGCCGCAATCAAAGCCTTCACGCACTTCTTTCGCATCGTCTTTGAAGCGTTTGAGTGATTCCAGCTCGCCGGTAAAGACGACCACGTTGTTGCGCAGCAAGCGCAATTTCGCGACACGCTTGACCAAGCCAGAGGTAACCATACAACCCGCAATCGCACCCACTTTACTAGCGCGGAAGACTTGGCGAATCTCGGCAGTACCAATAACCTCCTCCACCTTATCAGGCGTCAACATGCCAGACAATGCCGCTTTCAGGTCGTCAACGGCAGCATAAATGATGTCGTAGTAACGGATGTCGACGCCATTGTTTTCAGCCGTTTTACGCGCTCCAGCATCGGCGCGGGTGTTGAATCCAATGATGACCGCTTTAGAGGCGATCGCCAAATTGACGTCAGACTCACTGACACCACCCACACCGCTGTACACGATTTGAATTTTGACTTCGTCGGTTGACAACTTGAGCACTGACTGCGCCAGAGCTTCTTGCGAACCTTGTACGTCGGCTTTGATGATGATAGGCAAGAGTTTGACTTCGCCAGCCGTCATGTCTGTGAACATGTTCTCCAACTTGGATGCTTGCTGCTTCGCCAACTTGGTGTGGCGGAACTTACCAGCACGATAGGTGGCAATTTCACGAGCACGCTTTTCGTCAGCCATCACCATGAATTCGTCGCCAGCTTGGGGGACTTCAGTCAAACCTTGAATTTCGACAGGAATCGATGGGCCCGCTGATTTAATCGCTTTGCCGTTTTCATCCAGCATGGCGCGAACACGACCAAAGGTTGAACCCGCCAAAACGACATCACCCGTTTTAAGCGTGCCAGATTGAACCAAAATGGTTGAAACTGGACCTTTACCCTTGTCCAAACGCGCTTCAATCACCAAGCCTTTGGCCATGGCATTCACTGGCGCGCGAAGCTCTAAAATTTCCGCCTGCAAAAGCACTTGCTCCAAGAGTGCGTCGATACCCTCACCCGTACGAGCAGAGACACCGACAAAGGGTGATTCACCACCAAACTCCTCAGGAATAACTTCTTCAGTAACCAATTCGCCCTTGACACGATCCATGTTTGCATCAGGCTTATCTATTTTGTTGATGGCAACAACGATAGGCACGCCAGCTGCTTTGGCATGTTTGATCGCTTCTTTGGTTTGTGGCATCACACCGTCGTCCGCAGCCACAACCAAAATCACAATGTCGGTGGCCGTTGCACCTCGGGCACGCATCGCTGTGAACGCTTCGTGACCAGGGGTATCCAAGAAAGAAATCATGCCGCGTGGTGTTTCCACGTGGTACGCACCAATATGCTGTGTGATACCACCGGCTTCGCCAGATGCCACTTTGGCACGGCGAATATAGTCCAACAACGAAGTTTTACCGTGATCGACGTGACCCATCACAGTAACAACCGGGGCACGTGGCAACGATTCTGCCACTTGCGATGACACTTCAGCATCGGTAAATGCTTCCACATCATCCAACTCGGCAACCACGGCTTTGTGACCAAGTTCTTCAACCAAAATCATCGCGGTGTCTTGGTCTAAGGGCTGATTGATCGTGACCATTTGACCAAGTTTCATCAACTGCTTGATCACTTCAGAGGCTTTGACGGCCATTTTGTGTGCCAATTCGGCTACGGTAATCGTTTCTGGCACGTGTACTTCTAATACGCGAACCTCTGCTGGCGCCTGTGGCATTTCCTCACGATGGTCATTACCACGGTCGCCGCGCTTACCGCGTGCTCCGCCAGGACCACCACGCCAATTCGAACTGCGGCCAGCGCCAGCACCCGTGTCACCACGCGTTGGCAAACCCTTCTTTTTAGCTGGATCGCCTGCCCAGCTACTGGACAATTTAGCTGATTTAACCTCTTTACCCGCACCTGCACCTGCTGGTACAGCAGCACCAGGAGCGCCCGGTGCACCAGGTTTTGCACCAGGTTTTGCACCAGGTTTTGCAACGGTACTACCCGTGGCAGGCTTATGCAAAGTACCTTTGATGGCAACTTTAGGCGGCTCTGGTTTTTTTGCTACGACAGGCGGCTTGGCAGGCGCAGACATCATCATGCGAATAGCGGCAGCTTCAGCCTCCGCTTTGCGGCGGCGATCGCCTAAATCCTGCGCACGTGCCGCTTCAGCAGCGACCAATGCTTTTGCATCGTCTGCAGCTTTTGTCACTGCAGCTGCTTTGGCTTCTGTAGCGGCCTTCGCTTTTGTTTGCGCCAATTCAGCGGCTTGTGCAAGCTCCGCCGCTTTTGCTGACGCAGCTGCTGCAGCTTTTTCTGCTCTTTCGTCAACCACAGGTGCAATCTTGTTGCCGACGCGTTTGACAGCTTTTGCGACAAGCATGGATTCGGCAACTTCAGCAGGCTTGACAGCGACAGCTTCAGGAATTTGGGCAGCTTCTTCAGCAGCCTTTTGTGCAACTTCGACCGCTTTTTGCTCTTGCTCTTCACGCAAGCGACGCTGCTCAGCCAATTGCGCCTCTTCGTTGCGAATCAAATCTGCCTCGATTTGCGCTTCGTGTTCGCGACGTTGCAAATCTGCATGATCAGACAACGCTTTAGCCTCATCAGAAGCATTTTGTGCTGCGACAGCAGCTTCTTCGGCGTGCCCTTCAGCAGCTTCGTCGCGTTGAATGAAGGTGCGTTTTTTACGCACTTCAACTTGAATCGTCCGCGCCTTGCCCGAGGCATCAGCCTGCTTGATTTCAGTGGTCGATTTTTTGACCAGCGTAATCTTTTTACGCTCGCCAGACACCGTACCGTGGCTGGTCTGCAGGTAGGCTAATAATTTTTGTTTGTCAAGATCGCTCAAAGCATCAGATGCGGCCGTTTTTGCCACACCAGCGCTGCTGAGTTGCTCCAAAAGAGTAGAGGTTGATTTTTTGAGTTCAGCTGCAAAATCGGCAACGGTCGTGGTGGACATAGTCTGTGTAATCTTTCATAACCGTTAAGCTTTAGGCGCTGTTTGAGGAGCTGCTTCAGAAGCGTCGTCATTGGAAAACCAATGCTCGCGCGCCTTCATGATCAACGTCTTAGCCTGCTCTTCTGACTGGCCTGTAATTTCAATAAGTTCATCGACAGCCAAATCGGCCAAATCGTCAAGTGTGTGAACGCCACCATCCGCTAGCTTGCTGATCAATTCAGGCGTTAAGCCCTCCAAATCGCGCAAATCTTGTGACGCTTCTTCAACATTTTCTTCTTTGGCAATTTCCATCGTCAGCAAAGCATCTTTGGCGCGTGTGCGCAGCTCATTGACTGTGTCTTCATCAAAGCTTTCAATTTCCAACATCTCTTGCAATGGCACGTAAGCCACTTCTTCGAGGCTGGTAAAGCCCTCGGAGATCAAGATGTCGGCGATGTCTTCGTCCACATCGAGTTTTTCCATGAACAATTTGCGGCTGGAATCTGTTTCGCTGGCATTCTTCTGAGCGGATTCAGCAGCATCCAAAATATTGATTTTCCACCCTGTGAGGTCAGAGGCCAAACGCACGTTTTGTCCGCCGCGGCCAATGGCAATCGCCAAGTTTTCTTCATCAACCACCACATCCATGGCGTGACGCTCCTCGTCAACCACAATTGATGTGACGTTGGCAGGAGCCAAGGCGCCAATGACGAACTGCGCCGGGTCTTCGCTCCACAACACAATATCGACTCGCTCACCGCCGAGTTCGTTGGTCACAGCGTTAACACGCGTACCACGCACGCCGACGCAAGTACCAATCGGGTCGACACGTTTGTCGTGCGACAACACAGCGATTTTGGCGCGTGAGCCGGGGTCACGGGCGCAAGATTTGATCTCCAACAAACCCTGTTCGATTTCTGGCACTTCATTGCGGAACAACTCAACCATGTATTGCGGCGCGTTGCGAGACAAGATGATGGGAGCGCCGCGTAAAGTGCTGTCGACTTCCATGATCAAGGCACGGACGCGGTCACCCGCGCGGAAATTCTCCTTCGGAATCATGTCCGTGCGGCGCAGACGGCCTTCAACGCGACCACTTTCAATGATCAAATCGCCTTTGTCCATACGTTTGACGGTACCAACAAGAATTTTTTCGCCGCGCGACATGAAATCAGACAGAATCATCTCACGCTCAGCTTCACGGATTTTTTGCAAAATCACCTGCTTAGCAGCCATCGCGCCAATGCGGCCAATTGGCAAAGATGGCACAGCTTCTTCGATGTATTCATCAACCTCAATGTCAGCAATTTGCTCTTGCGCTTCAAAGTGCAAAATCTCTTGATCAGGCAACTGCAAACCCGCTTCGTTTGGCACGACGTGCCAGCGACGGAAAGTCTCATAGTTACCGGTATCCGGGTCCATCGCTACGCGAATATCAACATCGCCAGGGAACAGCTTTTTAGTGGCTTGCGCCAAGGCCGCTTCAACAGCACCAAAAACGACATCTAACTCAACGCTTTTTTCGCGTGAGATGGCTTCTACCAACATCAACATTTCGCGATTCATGACTTCACTCTCCTATATTTTCTGATTCATCTTCGGATGCACTGCTCGACGGGTCTGTCAGATTTGCACGTCCTTTGAAATTAACAATAGGCGCTAAACGCGCATCCCGCAATTCTTCCAACCTAAAGCCCAAAGCCTGCACTGGCGCAGGCGGGCGTTTTTTACTGATACGCGCGCCAGGCTTTGCCACTGGCGCTTCACTCCAGACGATTTGCCAAACAGCTGCATCAGCCTCTTTGGCAGATGCTTCGCTGTGCTCAGCCCGCTCTAAAGTACCTCGAAACTTCTTGCGCGTTGCATTCACTTGCCCCGCTGCGGCTAAACCAATCGGTGCTTTCAAGGTGATATCAATCTCTTCACCCAAAAACCGTTCAAAATCTTTTGCGTGACGCAGTGGCCGGTCAATACCCGGCGAGGACACCTCAAGCCGCTTGTAATCCGCGCCATCCACCTCAAGCGCAAACTGCAACTGCCGCGTGACTTTTTCGCAGTCTTCAACGTTGATCAGCTTTTCGTCTGCTTTGTCCGTACCCGTAACCCAAGGAAAATCAATCGTCACACGCAGCAAACCACCTGCAGAGCGTTCAATCTCCACCAGGTCATAACCGAAACCGGTCACAATTTGTTCTATCACTTGCTGCGCTGCCAACGAAATTTCCTTGTAAATTTATTCAATCAAAACTTATTCAAAAGCGTACAGACAAAAAAAACGGGCGTATAAAAATCGCCCGTATGTTGCAGCACTGAAGCACCGCACTTACCGTCTCGTGAACATTGAAATTCACTGGTTCAGAATGTTGTAAGCTGCACTCAAACAACTAGGCAAAACCCTAAGTATCGGATTATAGCCCTAAATTATTGATTTGTCACCTTTACAGGTGCTTTTAAGGCGCAAAACGACGACTTAAACGCCTGCATTCACCAATAATGAGGTGTAAGCGTGCTGCGGTGACGCCATGATTTGCTGCACAGAGCCAGATTCTACGATCTCACCTTCCCGCATCACCAGCACATGGTGCGCCATCGCGCGAATGACATCCACGTCGTGGGTGATGAGTAAATAGCTCAATCCCCGCTGGCGCTGCAGCCGCTGTAAAAGCTGCAAGACTTGTTTTTGAATGGTTACATCCAGCGCACTGGTGGGTTCGTCTAATACCAACAATTGCGGCTCAACAATCAATGCCCGCGCAATCGCCAAACGCTGGCGTTGACCACCTGAGAACTCGTGGGGATAGCGGTTTAGCAGACCTGAAAATTGCATCTCGGTCAATCCAACCTCCGCCAAAGCGCTCAAAACCTTGGTTTGCCGTTGCTCGGCGCTCAGTTCTGTGGCATGCACCAGCAAACCCTCACCTACCAGCTCACCTACCGTCATGCGGGGTGACAATGACGAAAACGGGTCTTGAAACACCACTTGCACCTGTTTTCTCAAGGCTTTATTAGCAGTTTTACTTGCACCCCAATTTTGTCCAGATACTTGCAAATCGCCCGAAAAAGGCAACAAACCCAGCGCCGCCAATGCCAAAGTTGACTTGCCAGAGCCAGATTCACCAATGACACCCAACGTTTGACCTGGCGGAATATCAAAACTTGCGCCTTTAACAGCTACAAATTCACCTTTTTTGAACCAGCCTCTGAAGCCAGGAATTGATGTTGGGTAGCTGACACGTAAGTTGCCAGCCCGCATACTGTCATTTCCGCGAGGGCGGGAATCCATGGTGGCGCTTGTCATTTCAACCACATCCCGCACCGGCTTGCTGTCCATCAACTTGCGGGTGTACGCATGCTGCGGATTCGCAAAAACGGCTTCCACAGCGCCCTGCTCCACAATGTGCCCGCTTTCCATCACGATGATGCGGTCGGCAAACTTGCGAACCAGGTTCAAATCGTGGGTAATCAACAAAACCGCCATGCCATTTTGCTTTTGCAAATCTGCCAACAGCTCCAAAATTTGCAGCCGCAAGCTGACATCCAGAGCGGTTGTGGGCTCGTCAGCAAGCAAAAGCTTGAGCTGACAAGCCAGTGCCATCGCTATCATCGCACGCTGCCGTTGACCACCGCTGAGCTGATGCGGATACGATTTGGCACAGCGTTCAGGGTCGTTGATGCCTGTAGACGCTATTAATTTTATAGCTGTTGAATCAATTAATACGCCGGCTACAGGTTGTTTTAACTCTAAAATTTCAGTGATTTGATCGCCCACGGTAAAAAGCGGGTTCAGCGCCGTCATAGGCTCTTGAAAGATCATGGCAATGTCTTGACCACGGATACCACGCAATTGCTGCTCAGGAATACTGAGTAAATCCACAGTGTCATTTTGACCAAAACTAGCTGTGCCAGATAATTCAGCATTCATCACCAAACGCAGCAAACTCAAAGCTGTGACGGTTTTACCAGAACCTGATTCACCGACCAAAGCGATGCGTTCACCCGCTTTGATGCTGAAATTAATGCCGTGAACGACGGGTTTGCCACCAAAAGAGACTGTCAAATCTTTGACATCTAGCAGATTTATAGGGTTAGAAAGGCTCATTTATCAGCCTTTCTAGGATCCAAAGCATCCCGCAAGGCATCTCCCATGAACGTCAGCAACAACAGCGTCACCACCAGCACCCCAAACGTAGACAGTGAAATCCACCATGCATCGATGCTGTTTTTACCCTGTGCCAGCAGTTCACCCAGCGACGGCGTGCCGGGTGGAACGCCCAAACCCAAAAAATCCAGCGATGTCAATGCCAAAATCGCCCCACTCATGCGAAACGGCAAAAAAGTGACCACCGGCGTCATGCTGTTGGGCAGCACATGCCGTGTGATGATGTGCCAGTTACTCACACCCAAAGCCCGCGCTGAGCGCACATAATCCATCTGTCGATTGCGCAAAAACTCGGCCCGTACGTAGTCGGACAAACCCATCCAGCCAAATAAACTGAGCAAAATCAACAGCAAAGCGAGGCTGGGCGAAAATACGGCGCTGAAAATAATCAGCAAATACAGCTCGGGCATGGCTCCCCAAATTTCAATGAAGCGCTGAAAAGCCAAATCCATCTTGCCGCCATAAAAGCCCTGAACCGCTCCCGAAATCACGCCCAAAATAACGCCAATCACCGTCAAAGCCAGCGCAAACAGCACGCTGACACGGAAACCGTAAATCAACTGCGCGAGCAAATCGCGCCCTTTGTCGTCCGTACCCAGCCAATTGTCGCGTGACGGTGCGGACGGATTGGGCGATTTGGCGAAGTAATTCAGCGTTTTTGAGCCGTAACGGTTGATCGGGTAAATCGCCCAATTGCCGTCTTGGGACAGCTTAGCTTGGATGAAGGGGTCTAAGTAATCAGTCGGTGTTTCAAAATCGCCACCAAACAGTGTTTCTGGGTAATCTTTGACCAAGGGAAAATAGTAGCCATCTTTGTAATGAACGACTAACGGTTTGTCGTTCGACACCACCTCGGCAAACAAGCTGATCAGCACCAGCACGCAAAACGCCAACAAGCTGTAAAAGCCAAGTCGATTGCGCCTGAATCTCAGCCAAGCGCGGCGGCTAGGAGAGTCGTTCACGAACATATGCTCTCCTTCCAGAAACACCGCAGAACTGGCTTTGCCAGGCTGCTGGTGTTGCCCCTTGGGGGGAGGAGGCTACGCGAAGCGAGCAAGCAACGGGGGCTAATCAAATCGTACACGCGGATCCACCCAAACATAACAAAGATCGGAAATCAACTTGGTCACCAAACCTATCAAGGTAAACAAATAAAGCGTCCCCAAAACTACCGGATAATCCCGCCGAATCACGCTCTCGTAACTCAACAAACCCAACCCATCCAGCGAAAACAGGGTCTCAATCAACAGCGAGCCCGTGAAAAACGCGCCGACAAATGCCGCTGGAAAACCGGTGACGATAGGAATCAAGGCATTGCGAAACACGTGTTTGTACAGCACCTGCCGCTCAGACAAGCCCTTGGCGCGTGCCGTGGTGACGTATTGTTTGCGGATTTCTTCAAGAAACGCGTTTTTGGTCAGCATGGTCGTCACCGCAAAGCTGCCCAGCACCATGGCGGTGATGGGCATGACAATGTGCCACAAATAATCGGTGATCTTCGCACCCCAACTCAGTGTTTCCCAATTGGCAGACGTCAGCCCGCGTAACGGAAACCACTGCAACTGGCCGCCAAAGATGACCAACAGCGCAACACCCAGCACAAAACCAGGAATCGCATAACCAAACAGCACAATGAGCGTCGTGACAAAGTCAAACTTCGATCCCGCACGCACCGCTTTGGCAACGCCCAAAGGAACGGAGATGAGGTAGCTGATGAAGAATGTCCACAACCCCAGGCTGATCGAAACGGGGAGTTTTTCTTTGATCAAATCCCACACCGGTTTGTGCTGAAAAAAGCTTCTACCCAAGTCAAAGCTCAAATACGATTTGATCATCAACCAAAAGCGCTCTGGCGCGGGTTTGTCAAAACCGTACAAGCTTTTGATTTCTGCCAGCCGTTTTTCATCAATCCCTTTGCCGCCACGGTAAACTGATTCACCGCTTGCGCCAGTGGTCGATTTAGCCTCAGCCAAATATTGCTCTACCGGCCCGCCTGGCACGAACTGAATCACCACAAACGTCAGCAACAAGACGCCAAAGAGTGTTGGAATCATCAACAAAAGGCGTTTAAGGATGTAGCTGAACATGGTTATTTACTAAATTACTTTGTGGTGGCAGATTGTGCCCACCAGTTGTTCAACAGCCAAGAGTCGGCTTTGTAATATTTAGGCTCAACGGCTGGTTTCACCAGTTTTCGCGGGTTATACGCCAAATTGTGCTGACCGCTGTACCACTGCGGCACCATGGTGTGGCTGTGCGCGATGACGCGCTCAAAAGCACGGCATGCAGGAATCAGTTCCGCTTTGGTTTGCGAGGTCACCATGCGATCAATCAAGATATCAACGGCTTTGTTTTTCAAACCCGCATAGTTGCCCGAGTCTTCAATATCAGCCGCTTTTGAGCCAAACATGTCGGCATACTCAGCACCCGGATTGTTCGTGCCACCAAAAGCAAGGCTGACCATGTCAAAGTCAAATTTTTGCAGCCGCTGCTGGTACAACGCAAAGTCAACGGCTCGCAATTTCAAGGTGATACCTAGCTTGGCTAAATTACGCTGCCACGATGCCAGTGTGGCGCTTTTCGATTCTTGGCTGTCCAAATACTCAATTTCTAACGCCTCGCCTTTGGCATTTTTCAGAACACCGCCCTGCACGGTCCAGCCCGCTTCAGCCAACAAATCTCGCGCTTTCACCAAATTAGCACGCAAATTGTCTTTGCCGTCTGCATTAGGCTGTATCGCCATGGCTTCAAAAACAGCACTGGGCACTTGTGAGCGCAGCGGCTCAAGCAAAGCGAGTTCTTCAGCGCTTGGCAGACCAGATGCGGAACAGTCCGTATTGCCAAACAAGCCATTCACCGGCTTGTAGATGCCGTAAAAAAGCAAACGGCTCATCCAATTGAAGTCATGCGCCAAACCAATCGCTTGCCGCACCCGCACGTCTTGAAACTTGGGCAAACGGGTGTTGAACACATAGCTTTGAAAACCGCTTGGCAAGCTGTGTTTGAAAACGCCTTTGGTCAAATCGCCGCTCTCAAAACGTTTGCCCGTGGCACGACGCGACCAGTCACCGGCGGAATAAAACTGCATGAAATCAAACTCGCCCGCTTTCAGCCCTTCGAGGCGAGCCACATTGTCTTTGTAGATTTTGATGGTGATGCGTTCAAAATTGCCGCTGCCTACGTTGACATTGAGTTTGTCGCCCCAATACTGCGGATCACGCACATAGGTGATGTCTTTGCCGTAATTCACCGGTCCGATTTTGTAGCGGCCACTGCCAATGGGCATATCGGTCACCACTTTGTCGAAAGTTTTGCCTTTGCCCCATTCGCGGCTGAAAATCGGCAAACCGCCTACCGTTAACGGCAGTTCTCTGTTTTTCCGTTTGAAATAAAATTTAACGACCGATGGGCTGATCACCTCTGCGCGTGCCACATCTTCCAGCAAAGCGCGGTAGCCAGGCTGCACGTATTTGCTGGTCAAAGTGTCAAACGTGTATTTAACATCGTCTGCCAGCACCGGTTTGCCGTCATGAAAGCGTGCGTTTGGGCGCAGTCTAAACGTTGCACTCAGCCCGTCTGCAGGCACATCCACATCTTCAGCCAACAAACCATAAGCTGTACCCAGCTCATCCGCCGAACCGGTCAACAAGCTTTCAAACATCAAATCACTCAAATACGCGGGCGATGTGCCTTTGATGTTGAACGGGTTGTATTTGTCAAAGGTGGAAACGCGTAAATTGCTGACTGCCACCAGCTCGCCTCCTTTGGGCGCGTTGGGGTTCACATAATCAAAATGCGCAAAACCCGCGGGGTATTTGATGTCGCCCCATAGGGAATAGGCATGCGCAGCAAAAGCGGGAGCAGCACAAAGGCCGCCCAAAAGCACCCATATCCAACGCAAAATCGGTTGTTTTAACGTGTAAACCACCAAACACCCTTGCTGTTTTTGTTGATTTCGTGGTTGCTGGTCGTCGTCTCACCACTGTCTTCCGCCAAATAAGTCACTTTGATCTGGATGCCAGCTAAACCTTGATAGCTCAGCGGCTTCAATGCGATGGCGCTTACCGTCAAGCAGCTGTTTTTATTGTGCAGCTTGGTGCCATGCATGGGCGGCACAAAGAATTTGAACGACACATTGGGCGCTGCCAAGTTTTGCAAAACCGAGCTGCCGCCGTCGTTGTATTGGCGGATGCAACTTAGCCGCTCAATGAATGCGCGCATTTTGGGCGTGGCCTGGTCGACATTGACGCCCGATTTGACATCCGCGCTGCCGTTTTTCAGCGCCTGCGCGATGCGCGTTTGCTGGGCAGGGCTGATTTTGGCCAACAGCGACTGCACCTCTGTTTGTGCAGGCACAGGCTTGTCAATAATGACTTCGTTTTTGTCCAGCGCGGCCTCAGGGCTCACAACTGACGGCGACGCGGCTGACGGGGTGGCGACAACCATGGGCGTTCTGGCATTGGTGTTGGCAGTTGGCGTGGCGCAACCAAAAAGCTGCCCCAGCAAGACGATTGACAACCCTAGTTTGATGACAAATTGTTTTTTCACGGCTGAATCGTAGCATTTATCTGCCAAATTTAAGCGACAATTCTGTTCGGGCAAGGTCATTACTTTTCAATTTATAACAAAAGCGAGTTCACCATGGGATTTTTAACGGGCAAAAAACTACTCATTACTGGCGTGTTGAGCAACCGCTCCATCGCCTATGGCATCGCCAAAGCCTGCCACCGCGAAGGCGCCGAACTGGCTTTCAGCTACGTGGGCGAGCGCTTCAAAGACCGCATCACTGGCTTTGCGGCAGAATTTGACTCCAAGCTGATTTTTGACTGCGACGTTGGCAGCGATGAGTCGATAGCCAACCTCGCACGGGACCTGTCCGCCATCTGGCCGCAGTTTGACGGATTTGTCCACAGCATCGGCTTTGCGCCCAAAGAAGCGCTGGAAGGTAACTTTTTGGACGGCCTGACCCGTGAAAACTACCGCATCGCCCACGACATCAGTGCCTACAGCTTCCCCGCCATGGCCAAAGCCCTGCTGCCACATCTGCGCGAAAAGTCATCCGTTTTGACCCTCTCCTACCTGGGTGCAGAACGTGCCGTGCCCAACTACAACACCATGGGTCTGGCCAAAGCGTCGCTGGAAGCGTCGGTGCGCTACTTGGCTGAGGCGATTGGTCCCAAAGGCATGCGCGCCAACGGCATCAGCGCCGGCCCGATCAAAACCTTGGCCGCCAGCGGTATCAAAGACTTCGGCAAACTCTTGGGCACAGTCGCTGGCGCATCCCCGATTCGTCGCAACGTGACCATCGACGAAGTCGGCAATGCAGCAGCTTTCTTGCTGAGCGACTTGTCCAGCGGCATCACGTCTGAGATCATGTACGTCGATGGCGGCTACAGCCAAGGTGTGGGTGTCACAGCTGATCAGATTTAAGTTGTTATGGATTGTTATCAATTTTAGGCCTCAAAATATGCCTCTAGCCAGCGTATTTGCTGCCTAATTAGCTATAAAAATCATAGCAAAAAAAAAGCATGTCCAAGGCAGTGCCAATCCCTCATCTACTCGTCGCCTGCCTGTGCGCCGACTGGTGTGGCGCGTGCCGAGAGTACAAGCCGCTGTTTGATTCACTCGCCCGCAAGTTCCCAAAGGTGCGTTTTTTGTGGGTGGATGTGGAGGACGAGTCGGATTTGATCGATCCGATTGAGGTAGAAGATTTTCCGACGATTTTGATTGCCTCTGGAGAAAAACCGCTCTTTTTTGGCACCGTTTTGCCGCATGTTGAGACCTTGGAGCGGTTGATTCAGGACAAGATGACGACCGCTGAACACAGCTCGGTAAAAGACGCAGCGGTCATCAAACTGGTGCTCAGTCTGCAAAACCTGCCTTGAAAGGCTGAATGGGTTTTCAGCGTTGAACGCTATGGCGAATCAGCGTACAAAATAAGCGTACAAAGCGTCGCAAGTTGTTACTTGCTTCTAGCTGCGTTTAACTCTAGCATGAGCTCTCCCGAGGGCTTGCATGAAACCTATTTCCGAGACGGCTTTTTACTGTTGTGGCGTGCGTATGCTGGACGCCGCGCAAGACAAACCGATTTGTGGGGACGACTACGCTAAATTGTTCATGTGCACGTATGGCATGGAAATTTATGATCGGTTCAAAGCACTCGAACTCTCCAATTCCAACATCATCGTTCGACACCGCATCATGGACGACATGCTGCGACAGTTGCTGTATGCCAACCATGATTTGAATGTCGTAACCATAGGAACTGGTTTTGACAGCCGCCCCTACAGGCTCAACGGCGGCCATTGGTTCGAGCTGGATGAGCCGGAACTGATCGCCTACAAAGAGATTTTATTGCCCAGCGATGAGTGCCATAACCCGCTGCACCGAGAGCCGATTGATTTTGCCAAGGAAGATCTGGTCGACAAGCTCCTGCAACTTCCCCACAGCGGCCCCGTTGTTTTTGTCCTAGAAGGTGTTGTCATCTACTTGTGCGAGGACGATATCCAAAATCTACTGGGTGAGCTTGACTATGAATTCCCTCGGCATCGCCTCATGTGTGATCTGGTGAACCGCGAGATGGTCGACAAGTACGGCCAGACCTTGAGCAAGGTGGTGACACGGATGGGGGCACCGTTTCAGCCGGTTGACCACCCCGAGGCCATCTTTCTGCAAAGCGGCTACCAACCCCGAGAAGCCGTTTCCGTGATGGATGCCTCGGTCGATTTAGGCATCAACGTCGTCCCCAAGTTTTTCTGGCGCTCTTTCTTTCAGGCAGAAGTCACGGGTAACTCGGTGTGTATGTGGGAGAAGTGACTGCTGACACCTGCAGCCAACTTCTTCGATTATTTCACCCTTTTAACCCTAGTTAACCCTATTTCACCCATTTGCGTGCGTTATGCCACAGCTGCAACCACGGGCTTTGCGCGCTTGAATCCAAACTTGTCCAGCTCATCTGGATGTTGCGAAAGACGCGTTCGGGGTGCGGCATCATGGCGGTGAAGCGGCCGTCTTGGGTGGTGACTGCTGTCAAACCGCCAGGGCTGCCGTTGGGGTTGAAGGGGTAGATTTCCGTCGCTGCACCGAAATTGTCGGTAAAGCGCATGGCCTGGATGACGGATTCCAAATTGCCGCGACCGGCTATACCTCTTCCAGTTATCACGGGGTCGAAATTAGCGAAACCTTCGCCGTGCGCGACAGCAATCGGCAATCTTGTACCCGCCATACCGGCTAGGAACAAACTTGGCGACTCCAAAATCTCGACCATGCTCAAACGCGCCTCAAAGCGCTCGCTCTGGTTCGTGGTGAAACGCGGCCAGTGCTCGGCACCGGGGATGATTTGCGCCAGCTCGGCAAACATCTGGCAGCCGTTGCAAACGCCCAGACCGAAGGTATCTGGCCGTGCAAAAAAAGCTTGAAACTGGTCGGACAGCACCGGGTTGAAGGTAATGGATCGCGCCCAGCCAATGCCTGCGCCCAGCGTGTCTCCGTAGCTGAAGCCGCCACAGGCGACGATGCCGACAAAGTCTTTCAGGTTCGCCCTGCCGGTTTGCAGGTCGGTCATGTGGACGTCAAAGGCGTCAAAACCGGCTTCGGTGAAGCAATAGGCCATCTCGACATGCGAGTTGACACCCTGCTCACGCAGGATGGCGACTTTGGGGCGGGTCAGGTTCAACGCTGGATTTGCTACGCTATTAATAGCGATATAAGCATATAATTCGCCGGCTAGAGTCGAATTTGAACCTAATTTAACGTGTAAACCTGGATCAGCCGGCAAACCCGCCGCTGCGTGCTCGCTGTCTGCACAATCGGGGTTGTCGCGCAGTTTGGCGATCTTCCAGCTCACACTGTCCCACACCTGGTGCAAGTCATGCAGCGGCGCACTGAACACGGCTTTGGCGTCGCGCCAGACTTGCAGTTGCCCCTTGCCGGCATCGATTTCTGATGATGCAGGACGCGTTTTGCCGATGAAATGGCTGAATTTGCTCAAACCGTGCGAACGCAAAGTTTCCATGATGGCGTTGCGCTCGGACGTGCGAACTTGAATGACAGCGCCCAGCTCTTCGTTGAACAGCGCTTTGAGCGTCAATTCCTCGCGCCGTGCACTCACCTGCCCCGCCCAGTTTTTGCTGTCGCCCACTTCCATGCGGCTGTCCGTGATGCCGTCGCCCTCCAGCACCAACATGTCCACATTCAGACTCACGCCGACGTGCCCCGCAAACGCCATCTCGGCCACACAGGCCAGCAGGCCGCCGTCGCTCTTGTCGTGGTAGGCCAAAATCTGGCGGTTTGCTCGTAACTGATTGATTGCATTGACCAAATTGACCAAGTCCTTGGCATCGTCCAAATCCGGCACCCGGTCACCAAACTGGGCTATCGTCTGCGCCAAAATGCTGCCCGCCATGCGGTTTTGGCCTTTGCCGAGGTCGATCAGGATCAGCGTCGTATCCGCTTCGGTCGCGTCCAATTGTGGGGTCAGGGTGCCGCGTACATCGGCCAAAGTCGCAAAGGCGGTGACGATCAAACTGACAGGTGAAGTGACCTTTTTAGCCTCGTCGGCATCCTTCCACGTGGTTCTCATGGATAACGAGTCTTTACCGACCGGAATCGAAATCCCCAGCGCGGGGCACAGTTCCATGCCCACGGCTTTGACGGTCTCAAAAAGCGCGGCATCTTCGCCAGCTTCCCCGCAAGCCGCCATCCAGTTGGCGGACAGTTTGACGCGGGACAGCTCGAACGGTGCGGCCAGCAGGTTGGTAATCGCCTCTGCCACCGCCATACGGCCAGATGCGGGTGCATCCAGCGCAGCCAGCGGCGTGCGCTCGCCCATGCTCATGGCTTCACCGGCAAAGCCTTTGTAATCAGCCAGTGTCACGGCGCAATCGGCCACCGGCACTTGCCACGGGCCGACCATTTGGTCGCGGTGGGTGAGGCCACTGACCGCGCGGTCGCCTATGGTGATGAGGAAGCGCTTGCTGGCGACGGTGGGGTGCGACAGGACTTGTAAGGCACTTTGCTGAAGATCCAG
>JAYSZH010000020.1:0-5699 GCA_043738155.1 Polaromonas sp.
AAATTTTCGGTAAAGCGCAAGTGTCGATGTTTGAGATGGCTGGCCTCATCGGTAAGCACGTCAAATAAATTGAACTGAGCTTCAATTCGAAAGCCGACGTAAGTCGGCTTTTTTTTCGCCTATATGTGGCCTCTCAAGTAAGTCAGCCGTCAATTGTCTGAGTACACTGTAAAAATTCAAGCTGCAAAAATTCACGCTTGACAAGCAGGTACACGAAAGACATCAGGAAGACATCAGGAGACAAGTCATGAATTTCAACATCAGCAGCCAAGCCCAATACACCGTCAAACGCATGACGCCGGAGCAGGCCGTGCTGCAAGTGCGCAATGGAGACTTCATCATTGTGCCCACTGGCGCGGGCGAACCACCCACTTTGCTAACCGCGCTTTCAGAGGCTCGCCGCCAGTTCAAAGATGTCAAAGTTGGCTCTGTGCTGCCGATGCGCAAGTTTGCCTATCTTGACCCAGAGACTTACGACAACATACGCCACGTTGGTTTTTTCCTGGGCGGTGCCAACCGCGCAGGTGCACAAGCGGGCTGGGTAGACATCATCCCCAACAACTTCTCAGAAATTCCACGCAAGATTGAGCGTGGCAACATGGCCGCTGATGTGGTGTTCGCCATCAGTTCGCCCATGGATGCGCACGGCAACTTTTCCATCAGTCTTGGCGTGGACTACACCATGGCGGCACTCAAAAAAGCCCGTGTCATCGTTTTAGAAGTCAACCCCAACGTGCCGTTTGCATACGGCGACTGCCATGTGCACGTCTCGCAAATCACAGGTTTGGTCGAAGACGATGCGCCAGTGCTTGAAGTTGGCTTGCCCAAAATCGGCCCTGTGCAAGAAGCCATTGGCAAATACGTGGCAGATTTGATTGAAGATGGCTCAACCCTGCAAATCGGCTACGGTGGCATTCCAGATGCTGTGGTGATGCAGTTAACGAACAAAAAAGACTTGGGCATTCATACCGAAATGCTGGGGGATGGCATTTTGGCCTTGGTAGAAGCCGGTGTCGTCACCAACCGCCGCAAAAACTACATGCCTGGCAAGATGGTGGCGACTTTTGCTTTGGGTTCGAAAAAGCTGCACCAATTCATGGATAGAAACCCCATGCTGGAGATGCACCCTGTCAATTTCACCAACGACCCATTCCTAGCAGGTCAAAACGACAACCTGATGTCTATCAACGCAACACTGCAAATCGACTTCCTAGGTCAATGCGGCTCAGAAAGTTTGGGGCCTCTGCCCTTCTCATCAACCGGCGGGCAAACTGACTTTGTGCGGGCAGCCAATCGCTCGAAAGGCGGTAAATCGTTCATTGTGCTGCCCTCCACTGCCAAAGACGATGCCGTTTCGCGCATTGCGCCCATGTTGACACAAGGCACAGCTGTCTCCACCAGCAAAAACGAAGTGAACTATGTGGTGACGGAGTATGGCGTTGCGCGACTTGATGGCAAATCCATCAAACAACGGGCTTTAGAGTTGATATCGATTGCGCACCCTAACTTCCGACCAGAATTGACGGAAGCGGCGAAAAAAATGAGACTTATTTAAGAATCTAAATATGAGTTGTAGCCTTTGTATCTATTGCCTAATTAGCTATTAAAAATATAGCATAATTTAACGCAAAAACCGCTTTAACTTATTCCCCTTGGAATGCTTCCGCCCTAAACGTGAGCACCAAAGTATCGCGGTAACTTGTGCCTGAATCTTCCACATCCAAAGGCTGAATCGGCGTTGATTCATGGATGACCCGTTCGTCATCCAGCAATAACAGCGTCCATGGTTCGGTCATCGTAAAACGCTGACCAGCGGGGCCATTGACTTCAAAAACACGCGTTTCACCGCCTTTGATGCCATGGCGGCCTATGAGCAGCACGGCGACAAAATCAACGCCGTCGCGATGCGCACCCTCAGGCGTAGGTCGGCCAATGCCGTCTGTGGTGTCGATGCGGAACTGGTGCGCTTCGACAAACCAAGTGGTCGTTTCTGGCTTGAGTGCTGTACACACCTCCCCCAACTTGCTTAACAGGGTCGTCCAAGCCGGTGATTGCGCCACATTCCCATGCATGGGCTCAAACATGCGCTGCATGCCACCATGCAAAGCGTTGTACTCCAAAGGCTGCCAATGTGCGCGGTGAGGCGTTTGCACGACTTCCAAGCCATGCACGGCAAAGCACGAATGCCTACGACGACGGTAGTGCCCCCCGTCTTTGAGATAGGCATCTGGCGGTAAATCGTTCCAACTCGGCAGCCAAGCTGCTGCGTCTTGTGATGTGCAACCGAGTAGCTCAAAGGCACTTGCCGGATCAAGTACAGCGTAGCCAGTCGTTTTCAGCGCTACGGCAACTGTTTGGTTCGTAATAAATGGCGGGGAAATCTGAATAGTCATAGCGTTTTATGCCCTAGATTATGCTTTAAACTCCCATTAGGACTATCTACAAGGGGTTGATTTTGAAACGCTTTTTATTATTTTGCTTGATGGGGTTTTGGCTGAGCGCTGGCTGGGCGGCAGCGCCTTTGTTAAGTGCAGCTGAGTTGTCCGCTCTTTTAAAGCAGCCACAAAGCCAAACCAACCCAATTCGGGTTATTGATATTCGCAAAGCATCGTCTTACAAAGACAACCACATTGAAATCGCTTCGAATTCGCCTTTTGAAGAGTGGCGCGGCCCAACTACCAACCCAGCGCAACTGCCGAGTTTGGATAAGTTGACGCTGCTTATTCAAAAGCATGGTTTGACGGCTACAACGCCTACAGTTTTGGTATCTACTGGCGTGGACAGTATCGATTTTGGGACAGCCGCTTGGGTGTATTGGGTCTTGAAAGAGCACGGCATCAAAGAAGTTTCTATTTTGAACGGTGGTATGAAAGCTTGGTTACAAGCAGGCATGCTTTATGACGATGAAGTCCCCAAAATAACCGCTTCAACTTATGTACCAACTCGCTCTGGAAAATGGACGGCTGATCGTGCAGAAGTTGCAAAAGCTGTAAGTTCAGGCCAAGTCGCTGTGATGGATTCACGACCAGAAGCATTTTTCAATGGCGACACCCGCCATGCCTTGGTCAAAGTGCCGGGCACGATCAAGGGCGCTAGCAATTTGTCGTTTGAGAAATGGTTTATCCCCAACAACCCGAATTTCGCCAGTTTTGTAACGCCAGACACAACTAAAAAAGTATGGGCAGCTAGTGGTGTGAAAGCGCAAACCCCGACGATTGCCTTTTGCAACACCGGCCACTGGTCGGCCATCAACTGGTTTGCAGCTTCTGAGTTGCTGGGTCAACCCAACGCTAAGCTCTACCCAGGCTCCATGCAAGACTGGTCGCAAGACGCCAGCTTGCCTATGAGCAACGTACCCAATCGTGCAAAGCAATTGATGATTGACGCCAAGCTTTGGTCTGACAAGTAATAAGGACAGTTTGAGATGAAGCGTTGGCTTTTAATCGCCGTATTGGCTGCTTTTTTTGGCTTTTTACTGCTTAGCGTTTACGTGCGCCAAGCTGTGCTGTTTTTAGTCGGTATCGGTTTAGGCGCAACCTTGGCTGCTGCACGCTTTGGCTTCACCACCGGCTGGCGTCAACTGGTCATCCAGCGCGATCCAAGTGGTGCTGCGGGACAGCTACTCTTACTTGCTCTCGCTGCCTTTTTGGCGATGCCTTTGTTGGGTCAATTTCCTGAGTTACAAGCTGCGCTGGGGCCGCCGAGCATCAGTCTGATCGTCGGCGCTTTTGTGTTTGGTATCGCCATGCAAGTGGCGGACGGCTGCGGCTCAGGCACGTTGTACAAAGCGGGTTTGGGTTTCCCGCTGAACATGGGGATTTTGCCACTGTTTGCACTGGGTAGCTTTTTAGGCGCTGCACATTTGCAGGGTTGGCTGGCATTGGGGCAGATTGAACCGGTTGGATTTGTGCAGTCATGGGGCGTGCCTGTCGCTTTGCTGGTGACTGGCGGGCTGCTGCTGGGTCTCGCAGCTTTGATGCGGCTGTGGGTAGGCGCTGGCAAAACTTGGTTCAGCAAGCGCTGGGTCTGGGGCGCAGTTTTTTTAGCAGTTTTTGCAACGCTTAATTTGGTTTTAGCGGGTCAGCCTTGGGGCGTGGTTTATGGCTTTGGTTTATGGGCTGGCAAACTGGTCACCGCTGCTGGTATGTTCGACCCAACCACCAATGCCTTTTGGTCGCAAGCCAGCAATGCCAAGCATTTGAGCGAATCAGTGTTGTTGGACGTCACCTCCATAACCAACATCGGCATCTTGGCAGGTGCGCTGTGGGTAAGCATGAAGAAAAGCGCATCTTCAACAAATGCACAATTGCAAACCCTCACCGCCAAACAATGGGCCGTGGGCTTGTTGGCAGGTTTGGTGATGGGCTACAGCTCACGCTTGGCGTTTGGCTGCAATGTGGGCGCGATGCTGAGCGGCATTTCTACCGGCAGCTTGCATGGCTGGATTTGGTTGCCGCTGGCTTTTGCAGGTACGCTGATTGGTCTGAGGATACGGCAAGCCGTGTTCAACGACACACCTGCTGAATGGAGAGACACACAACTATGAAGCTCCTTCAACACAAACAATCCGTTCTCAGCATCGTTTTTTGGCTGCTGCTAAGCGCTTTCATTGTTTGGGATTTTGCAAAGTCTGCAGATATTGATTTGCGCCAAGAACCACCCTTGATAGCCGCTGGCTCAGGCAAAGCACCGACTGGGGCGCACTGCTCGTTACCTAAATAGTCATTTAAGCTATCACTCAGATCATGCACAATGCAGTTTTGATTAACTCAGACTACTAGAGACTTTTATGAACAAATTCACTCGAATACTACTTGCTTGCCTGTGTCTGGGTGTGGCAACTCTGGGCGCATCGCCGGCGTTTGCGGCGAAGAAGAAAAAAGCCAAGTCCAGCAAATCTGTCAAAGTCAAACACGACAACGGATCAGCCGAAAGCAGCAAAGACCGCGAGCGCCGTCTGTTACGCGAATGCCGTGGGCAGGTGAGTGCGGGGGCTTGTGCGGGTTTGACAAGGGGATAAATCCCCCGATTTAAAGCGCCGCCATCTTACAAGTGGTCGGCTGCTCCGCTGCTTTGGCGCTGATCTGCTTGATAACGCGAAAACCATAGCCTGAGCCTTCCACGTCAAACTTCACACCCTGCGTACCCAGCTTATCCATCAACCCCACCACCAAGGGCTGCTGGAACTGGTGATCAGCCGCTCGCATCACCCCAGTTTGACCTGAAAAAGTGACATTAGCCGACGATAATGCTGCCTGAACCGCTATTAAATCTATAGCATTTGATTTACTTAAAACCACTGATTTATCAGCCCCTTTTTCTGCAGCTTGCGCCAGCGCCTCCATCATCAGCTGCATGCGCATGTGCACGTAGTCGTCCGCCGGATTCGGGAAACGGGCTTTGAAGGACTTGTAAAATGCCTCGCTCGCAGCGGTTTGCACATTCGGCAACCAGTCCGCCACGGCGACGACTTTGCCAATACCTGCTTCACCAATCGCCGCTGGTGCGCCCAGTGCGTTGCCGTAAAACGTGTAAAACTTGCCCTCAAAACCGACTTCTTTGGCGGCTTTGATAAGCAGCGTTAGATCGTTGCCAAAATTACCCGTCAACACCGCCTGCGCACCGCTGGCTTTGATTTTAGCGGCGTAGGGCATGAAGTCTTTGACACGACCCAGCGGGTGCAACTCATCACCAGCCAT
>JAYSZH010000021.1:0-2305 GCA_043738155.1 Polaromonas sp.
ATGCCGGATTGGAGGGCACCCACGGCGTCCAAGGCGCTGTCGTCGCCTACGTGCAGGACGTTGGCGACCGAGACGCCTACGGCAGCAGCTGCGGCTTTGAAAATGCGGGGGTCGGGTTTGGCGATGCCGAATTCGTGGGCGCTGATGGCGCCTTTGAAGTATTTGACCAAGCCGACGCGCTGAATGTCTGCCGTGCCGTTGGAAATGGCGACGATGGGGTATTTGGCAGCTAGGTATTGCAGGGCGGGTAAGGCGTCGTCGTAGAGTTCCACGCTGTTACGGGCTTCGGTGAAGACTTCGTAGGCGACTACCGCTAACGCAGGGTCGTCACCCCCGTTGACCAAGCTGCGACGGATGGCTTCGGTGCGCAGAAAGTTGTAGTCGTGCGCTAAGTGGGGGAACTCAGCAATCAGCGTTTCGCGCCGGCCGCGCATGGTTTCTGGGGTTTCTAGCAGCGCCGCCGTTCTGGGCGCGTGGGTTTTAAGCCAGTCGTGCAGCGCGGCTTCAGCCTTCTTGATGGTGGGCCAAACGGGCCAGAGGGTGTCGTCTAGGTCTAGGGTGATGGCTTGGATGGATGAATACGGCATGGCGAGTATGACTTTACAGATGTAAGCTTAAGCAATTACTTCCATAATAGGCGAAATGATGAGTGCAGTTTCACCTTTACAACTAAATCCTTTGCCGCAGTTGGGTGCTGGAGACGCGTTTCCTGATGTCAATAGCCTGCATGAACTGAGTGCTGAGATGCCAGGATTGGTCGCTGTCGGTGGCGCTTTGGACGTGGCGACGCTGAAACGGGCTTATTCGCAAGGCATTTTTCCGTGGTTTAGTCTGGGGCAGCCGATTTTGTGGTGGAGCACAGACCCACGCATGGTACTGCAGGTAGCGGACTTTAAAGTGCAGCCATCGTTTAAAAAGACACTGAAGAAGTTTGCCAGCGGATTCAACGGGGCTATCGACTGTGAAGTGCGGTTTGACACAGTTTTTGAGCAAGTCATCAACGCTTGCTCAACCACCCCGCGTGACGGCCAACGCGGTACATGGATAGTGCCGCAGATGGTAAGTGCGTATATTGCGCTGCACAAAGCAGGTTTTGCCCACAGTGTGGAGACATGGGTGAATGGCGAGCTGGTCGGTGGTTTGTATTGCGTGAACATTGGCACCGCGGTGTTTGGCGAATCGATGTTTTCGCATGCGACGGATGCGTCCAAAATCGCCCTCGCCGCCTTGGTTTGCTTTTGCAAGGCGAACGGCGTTGAGATGGTTGATTGCCAGCAGAATACGGCGCATTTGGCGTCGCTAGGTGCGAAAGAAATGTCCAGAAATGAGTTCGTTGCTGGGGTAAAAGGAAAGGTTAACCAACTGATGCCAGTTTGGCAATTCAGCCCACAGCTTTGGCAGCAATTGTTGTAAGCTAAACGCCAACAACACGCCATGTCGCAACTCAAAGACCTCCCCGCACAAACGCTGCAGTTTTATGCAACGGCTGAATACCCATGCAGCTATTTGGACAACAAACAGGCCCGCTCACAGGTGGCGACGCCGAGTTACTTGATTCGCAACGACGCGTATTCAGAGCTGGTGACCCAAGGTTTCAGACGCAGTGGTATGTTTACCTACCGTCCGCAATGTGATGACTGCCAGGCTTGCGTGCCGCTGCGGGTCAAGGCGCACGAATTTACGCCATCGCGTAGCCAAAAGCGTTCGCAAAAGCAGCACAGTAACTTGCAAGCTCGCGTGTTTGAACTGGGTTTTGACGAGGCGCACTACGCGCTGTATTTGCGCTACCAAGCATCGCGCCATGCAGGTGGTGGCATGGACCAAGACAGCATTGACCAATACACGCAGTTTTTGCTGCAAAGCCGTGTCAATACGCGTTTGATTGAGTTTCGTGAAACCATGCCTGATGGCATGTCCAATAGCTTCGAGGGCGCGTTGAAAATGGTGAGTATTGTGGACGTGCTGAACGACGGCATTTCAGCGGTTTACACGTTTTACGAGCCAGACGTGCAGGCGAGCTACGGCACATTTTGTGTGCTGTGGCAAATCGAGCAAGCGCAAAAGCTAGGTTTGCCACATGTTTACCTGGGCTATTGGATTGAACAAAGCACCAAGATGCGCTACAAAAGCCGCTTTGAACCGCATGAAGTTTTGCATAATGGTATGTGGAAGCTAGGCTAAAGCGCTAGGCTGAATTCCAAATCTTTATTTCACATGGTAAAATTAACCATGTCAAAAATAGATAAAAGCCAGCAAAACTTGCCCGCAGCAACGCCCACCATTCAGGTACTGGAGCGCATGTTTC
>JAYSZH010000022.1:0-16114 GCA_043738155.1 Polaromonas sp.
GTAGCGTTTTATCTGGAACAAAGTATGAATTGCTGCTGGCATGTGCGCCGCTAGGTAATCCGTAAATCAAAGGCTTTGAAGGGCTAATGGAAGAGCAAATTAGGCTTATATCACGGCGGCTAGGGGCTGAATTTGATGCTGATTTAACGACAACTCTAAAGATAATTTTTACACCTGGACATGCCGAAAACCATGTTTGCCTCGTTATGGTGGAAGATGGCTTGCTGCTCAGCGGCGACCACATTTTGAACGGCAGCACCACGGTGATCAACCCGCCCGATGGGCACATGGGCGACTATTTGCATTCGCTGGATGTACTTACAGCAGCTTGTGCCGAACACCAGATCCAACACATTTTGCCAGCGCATGGCTATGTTTTAGACCATGCAGAGCGGGTTATTGCACACCTCAAAGCTCACAGACTAGGACGTGAGGAGAAAATTGCAGGCGTCATGCAAGCCCATCCCGAAGGTACGTTGGACGATTGGGTGGCAAAAGCGTACGATGACGCACCAAAGCACCTGTGGCCCGTAGCGAAACGCTCGCTTTTGGCTCATGTAGAACATATAAGGAGTAAAGTAAATGAAAGCTGAGAACATTCTGCAGACCATTGGTAACACGCCGCATGTGCGCATCAATCGCCTGTTTGGCGCGGGGCATAACGTGTGGATCAAGTCTGAGCGCAGCAACCCAGGGGGTTCGATCAAAGACCGCATTGCCTTGTCTATGGTCGAAGCGGCTGAGAAAAGCGGCGAGTTGAAGGCGGGGTCAACCATCATCGAGCCAACGTCTGGCAACACTGGCGTTGGCTTGGCCATGGTCGCAGCGGTTAAAGGCTATAAATTGATTTTGGTCATGCCAGACAGCATGTCCATCGAACGTCGTCGTTTGATGCTGGCTTATGGCGCGAGTTTCGATTTGACGCCGCGTGAAAAGGGCATGAAAGGCGCGATTGCGCGGGCGCAAGAGTTGGCTGCAGCGACGCCGAATTCGTGGATTCCGCAGCAGTTTGAAAATGCGGCGAATATCGATGCCCATGTTAGAACCACGGCGCAGGAGATCTTGGCGGATTTCCCCAACGGCATTGATGCCCTCATCACCGGTGTGGGCACGGGCGGGCATTTGACAGGTTGCGCACAGGTGCTCAAAGCCAAATGGCCGAATCTCAAAGTTTTTGCGGTCGAGCCTGCGGCATCACCCGTGATTTCAGGCGGTGCGCCGTCTCCCCACCCGATTCAGGGGATTGGCGCAGGCTTTATCCCTAAAAACCTGCAAACTGACTTGCTGGATGGTGTGATTCAGGTCGAAGCCGAACCCGCCCGCGAGATGGCACGCCGTTGCGCAGCTGAAGAGGGCATCTTGGTGGGTATTTCATCGGGCGCAACTTTGGCTGCCATTGCGCAAAAGTTACCTGATTTACCGGCAGGCGCGACCGTGCTGGGCTTTAACTACGACACGGGTGAGCGCTATTTGTCAATTGAAGGATTCTTGCCTGCATAATCGCCAGATTCACCAGCCTTTTAGTAATTTTCGTCCTGCTTGATAAACACAAGCCAAAGACTTAGCCACATGATCCGACTCACAGAAATAAAACTTCCTCTCGCTCATCCGTCCACAGCTATTGCCGAAGCGGTAGCACGAACTTTGGGTATCCAAGCCGACGAGCTGCAATCCGTACACATCTTCAAGCTCAGTTTTGATGCCCGCAAGGCGGATTTGCTGCAGGTTTATATCGTTGATGTGGCTTTGAGCAGTGAGGCACTTGAAGCAGAGGTGTTGCAACGGTTTGAAAACAACCCACATGTGCGCCCCACGCCTGACATGGCTTACAAGCCTGTTGCCTCTGCATCTTTACTTTCACCGGTACAACTAAAAAATCGTCCTGTCGTCGTTGGTTTCGGCCCTTGCGGCATTTTTGCGGCTTTGGTCTTGGCGCAAATGGGTTTCAAACCGATTGTGCTGGAGCGCGGTAAAAAAGTGCGGGAGCGTACCAAAGATACGTGGAATTTATGGCGTAAAAACCAGCTACATCCAGAAAGCAATGTCCAGTTTGGCGAAGGCGGCGCGGGGACGTTTTCAGACGGCAAACTCTACAGCCAGATCAAAGACCCACGCTATCTGGGGCGCAAGGTGATGCAGGAGTTTGTCCAAGCCGGCGCGCCAAAGGAGATTCTGGTTGATGCACACCCGCATATCGGCACGTTCAAACTGGTGAAAGTTGTAGAGAATCTACGTGAGCAAATCATCGCTTTGGGTGGTGAAGTTAGGTTTGAACAGCGTGTGACGGATGTGAAGATTGAACATGGCCAGTTACACGGTCTGACGGTTTTAGATGTCGCTACGCAGCAAAGTTACGAGTTGCCAACGCAGCAAGCCGTGATGGCGTTGGGCCACAGCTCGCGCGATACCTTTGCCATGTTGTATGAGCGTGGTGTTTACGTAGAGGCCAAGCCTTTCTCCATCGGTTTTCGTATTGAACACCCTCAAAGCCTGATAGACCGCGCCCGCTGGGGCCGTCATGCTGGGCATCCGTTGTTGGGCGCGGCTGATTACAAACTGGTACACCACGCTAAAAATGGCCGCGCTGTGTACAGCTTTTGCATGTGCCCAGGTGGCACGGTGGTGGCTGCGACCAGTGAGGTGGGGCGGGTTGTGACGAACGGCATGAGCCAATATTCACGCAATGAGCGTAACGCCAATGCGGGTATTGTGGTGGGCATCACACCGGAAGATTTTCCGAGCAAGCATCCGCTGGCTGGTATCGAGCTGCAGCGCATCTTGGAATCCGCCGCTTATGTTTTGGGTGGCAGCAATTACGAAGCGCCCGGGCAACTGGTCGGTGATTTTGTCAAAGGCCAAGTTTCCACAGCGCTTGGCAGTGTTGAGCCATCGTACAAACCGGGGGTCAAGTTGGTTGATCTAGCTAGAGCATTGCCCAGCTACGCCATTGAAGCGATACGAGAGGCGATTCCTGAATTTGCAAAAAAGATCAAAGGCTTTGATTTGCCAGATGCGGTTCTCACGGGTGTTGAAACCCGCACATCGTCACCTATCAAGATGACACGTGGCGAAGATTTTCAGAGTCTGAACGTGCGGGGCTTGTTTCCAGCGGGGGAAGGTGCCAGCTACGCCGGTGGTATTTTGTCCGCTGGCGTCGATGGCATCAAAGTGGCTGAGGCGGTGGCACTCAGCTTGCTTGAGAGTCGTTAATTTACCGTAAATGCGTCCATCAGAGCCGTCATTCCCGCGAAGGCGGGAATCTACCAGCACCACCATGGATTCCCGCCTTCGCGGGAATGACAAGATTCTGGCTCATTCAAATAATTAAGCTTGTGGGTTTTGTAGCGCCGCAATGCGCTCTTCCATCGGCGGGTGGGTACTGAACAAGGCGCCCATGCTGCCACCAATACCCATCGCCGCCATGCTTTTTGGCAACTCACCTGGTGTCATACCACCCAAGCGCTGCAGGGCATGAATCATCGGTTGAGGGCGCCCCATCAGCTTGGCTGCACCTGCATCCGCGCGGAATTCGCGATGACGTGAAAACCAAGCCACGACGATGCTGGCCAAGAAGCCAAAGACAATGTCCAGCACCAAGGTGGTGATCATGTAGCCAATACCGGGGCCTGAGCTGTCGCTGCCTTTGCGCATGGCGCCATCGACCAATGAGCCAATTACACGGCTGGCAAAGACGACGAAGGTGTTCATCACGCCTTGGATCAAAGTCATCGTCACCATGTCGCCATTGGCAACGTGGGCGATTTCATGACCAATCACGGCTTCAACTTCTTCTCTGGTCATGCCTTGCAGCAAGCCGGTTGATACAGCCACCAAAGCAGAATTTTTAAACGCGCCCGTTGCAAAGGCGTTCGGAGCGCCTTCATATATACCCACTTCAGGCATGCCAATACCGGCCTTGTCGGCAAATTGGCGTACGGTTTGCACAATCCACACTTCGTCGGCGTTTTGTGGCTCATTGATGATTTTGACCCCTTGGCTCCATTTGGCGACAGGTTTGCTGATCAGCAAGGAAATAATCGCACCGCCAAAGCCCATCACCAATGAAAAACCAAGCAAAGGACCCAAGGCAACGCCGTTTGGTCCGATATAGCGATTTAGTCCGAAAATACTGGTGATTATTCCAAGCACGACCATCACAGCCAAATTGGTCAAAATGAACAAAAATATACGTTTCATGTTTAATCTTCACTTTCTAAAAGGCAAACCATTGCCGATGAGGCGAATAGTAGGGGCAAAAGGTTAAAAATCAAGCAATCTCTACCTAATTCCTACAAATCTTAGGAGAATATATCGCTGGAGTTGGCAAGTTTCACACGCGGCGCTTCCTAAAGACGGTCTCATCATCATAAAACTGCAGGTTTTCATTGTCTGCCCACCAGTTTGGAATGCCCAAAACGGGAAGCGGGGCAAACGGCTTGGATGCGAGTTTTTCGGCAGACAGGTCTGCAGCTACTAATACGTCTAAAATATCGTAAAATTTAGGCGAAGCCATCGTATATATTGCCTCTGTTGCTATATTTTCGATAGTAAATTGTGCGATATAAACGTGTACGGTGATGGGTTTTCTGGGGTGAACCAGTTTTTCCAGCAGCGCGTGGCCAAAGGGGATGAGTCGCGCTTGTTGCCATAAAGGGCGCAGGGCCACAAACAGGCGCTGCCAGTCCATGGCGATCAACGCATCCCACAGTTCAGGCGGGGCAATCAGCAAAGCGCCGTTTTCGTCAAATACCGTCAGAGCGTCGCGCACAGCGCCGCGTTGCGTGACCGAACCTAGTTGAGTGATTTGCTCAGTTTGCAGTTGGTTGAGTCGCGCTTTGGTGCGAGGAAACAGATCCCAATACAAAGCATTGAAAAAATCATGCAAACCATCACGCGTTGGGCATTGCTGGGCGCCAAAAATGAACTGTTCATAAGCCACGCCGCTGGGCAAACTGCTTTGCGGTACAAAGCGCACGGGACTGGTCAAACATTGGTTCAGTGTTTCATGCAACGGCGTATCCATATGAGCCTGTTGCACTGCAAACTCACCCTTTTCCCGCAAATGAGCCAGCCACGGGGCTGACCAATCAATGACCTCTAAACCATGCGCCAAGGCAAGGTTTCCCCAGAACGCAGTGGTTTGAGCGCAGCTTCTCCAAAAGCAAAGCTCTCAGGCGGTGTCCAGCTTTCTTTTTTCAGGGTGATCGTTCCTTGATTACGCGGCAAACCGTAAAAATCAGCACCGTTGAAGCTGGCAAAAGCTTCTAATTTATCCAAGGCACCTGCTGCATCAAAAGCTTCGGCGTACATTTCCATCGCGGCATGGGCGGTATAGCAGCCGGCGCAGCCAGAGGCATGTTCTTTCAGGTTCGCAGGGTGCGGCGCGCTGTCTGTGCCCAAGAAAAACTTCGCGTTGCCACTGGTGGCAGCTTCCACCAATGCGAGTCGGTGTGTTTCGCGTTTGAGCACCGGTAGGCAGTAGTAATGGGGGCGAATGCCACCGGTAAAAATGGCATTGCGGTTGTACAGCAAATGGTGCGCGGTGATGGTCGCGGCGGTAAACTCGTCTGCATCACGCACATACTGCGCCGCTTCCTTCGTGGTGATGTGCTCAAACACAATTTTGAGTTCAGGGAAATCACGTCGCAGCGGAATCAATTGCGTATCAATAAACACGGCTTCGCGGTCAAACAAATCAATATCAGGCGATGTCACCTCACCATGCACCAACAGTAACATGCCTGCGCGTTGCATGGCTTCTAGCGTTTTGTAGGTTTTGCGCAAATCGGTCACGCCTGCATCACTGTTGGTGGTCGCGCCAGCCGGGTAGAGTTTGGCGGCAATCACGCCAGCGTCTTTGGCGCGTTTGATTTCATCGACTGGCAGGTTGTCGGTCAAATACAGTGTCATCAGCGCCTCAAATGACACGCCTTCGGGTACGGCTGCTTGAATACGCGCTTTGTAAGCCAGCGCTTGCGCGGCAGTCGTGACGGGTGGGCGCAGGTTGGGCATGATGATGGCGCGGCCAAACTGGGCGGCAGTGTGCGGAACAACGGTGTTGAGTGCGTCGCCGTCGCGCACATGCAGATGCCAATCGTCGGGGCGGGTGATGGTTAGAGTAGCTTGTTGTTGGGTTGTCATGCGGCTATTGTCTCAAAAAACCTCTAAGCAAACTCAACTAGAACTATTCGCCACCAAATACTCCCAAAGCGCTTGTGCAGCGCCCTTGTTGGCTTCTTTGCCTGTCGGTTTTTCGCGGTAGGCGCGTAAATCCATGGTCATGGTCAAATCGCTCATACCTTCAGGGCAGGCACTGACCAAGCGTTTGGCTCGCAAGTCCTTTTTGATGGCGCTGTACGGTAGAAAGGCGATGCCGTGGCCTTCTAAGGCCATGGCTTTGAGGCCTTCCGACATATCGGTTTCATACACGCGGTCAAGGTGAATCGCGGTTTTGGATTGTTTTAAGATTTGGTCAACCACCATGCCTAAATACGCACCGGGTGCATAGCCGAGGTAAGGCAAGGGCTGGCCAGCACGTCCAGGCAACTCAAACATGGGTGCGCCCTCTGCATCGGGTTTGACGTAGGGGGCAATCACTTCTTGGCCTAGGCTTACCATTTCATAGCGCGACGCATCCAATTGAAAAGGCTGCGACGAGTGGAAGTAAGCGATCAGCAAATCGCAACTTCCCTCGACCAAGCGTAGCACCGCATCATGTACGTTTTGCGCCATCAGCCGGCTTTTGATGGGGCCGAAGTTTTGTCGCAACATGGACATCCAGGCTGGAAAAAACGTGAATGCCAGTGTGTGCGGCACGGCAAATTCGATCACATCTTGCCCCGCCGATGTGTGCCCACGCAGCATCGCACGCGTGCTTTGCAAGGCGCGCAGCATGTCTAACGATTGGTCGTACAGCGTGTCGCCCGCAGCAGTCAGCTTGGTCGGGTACGAGCTGCGATCCACCAAATCCGTGCCTGCCCATGCTTCCAGCGACTGGATGCGACGCGAAAACGCTGGCTGCGTCACATGGCGCAACTGCGCGGAGCGGCTAAAACTGCGTGTTTCAGCCAGGCTGATGAAATCTTCTAACCACTTGGTATCCATAATTAACCTGTCACATTCAATTCGTCAATTTCAATCCGCCAACTCTGCTTTGGCCATATCTACATCTAAGCGCTCCATCGCGTCCAAAGGCTGGGTTGCAGATGCCATTTCGTACAGTTTGGTCGCTTCAGCAAGTCTTTTTTCACCTTCCAGCATGACCCAGCCATTGGCTTGTTCGATCATAGCGATGGCAGAGTTGGTGTTGATTTTGAGCGCTTCTTGAAAAAAACCAAAGCTCGCATCTTTTTTCGCACCATACGTCATGCTGCCAATGAGCGAACCTACTTTGTCGATCACTTCTGCGTGAAAAGTGCCCAGCGCAATATAAGCGTCAGCATGTTTGGGTTGCAGTTGGATGGTTTTTTCAAGCGCGTCTTTGACCTTGCCACCCAGGCCGCGCGCTAACGCCTTGGCAACGCTGATACCTTGGCTGTAGCGCCCCAAGGCATAAGCTTGCCAATAGAAGGCATTTGGCAGAGACTCGGCACTGATGGCAGCATCGTGCGCCTGCTTCTCTGCGCGCAACGCCACTTCCATAAACAGCGCCAATTTAGCTGCTTCGTTGGCTTCTAGGTAGTTGGCATAAATGCAGGTGGCTTTGTTGGCCACCGTTAAGCCAGCGATCAAACCACTGCCCGCCAATTTAAGCCCTAGTTCAGCAGCTTTTTCAAATTCACCTGAATGAAATAATGCCCATGCTTCGAGCAGTTCTGAATTTGTGGGTAAGGGCTCTGCATCACCCGCGTGCAATTTCGCCCAGTGTTTTTTCACGCTGGCAACGTCATAGGTGTATTCACCCAAATGCGGAAATGGAGTCCATTTAGTCATATTTTTATCTCGCTAAATGAATATTGTTTTGAAGCTTACTTTGAGGGCTATTTGTCTCGGCTTGAGTAGACGAATACGTACCCACAATCGTCAATAGATGACTGCGTTGTTGCGTCTCTAGGTAGGGAACGAGCAAATTGAGCACGTGGCGCGCGCCGCGCAGCAATGCTGCTTGTGCATGCTCAGGCTCTAACGCACGACGTGGGTCGCGCACGTACTCAAAACTGAGCCAATACGTTAGCACCACCACCATGCTGGTAGCGGTGGGCTCAACTTCGCGCGAGTCAATTGTCATCGCACCGCTGCGGCTCATGCTGTCAAGCAAGGCTTTGACTGAATGTGTTTTGTTTTTAAGGATAGCTTGAAAGTGCGTTTCTAAGCGGCGGTTTTTGCTCAGCAAGTCGTTCAAATCGCGGTATAAAAAGCGATATTGCCAAATCAGCTCGAACAAAGTATGCATGAAAAACCAAGCGTCTTCCACGTTACGCACACCATCACTGGCATTCAATAGTTCGTTCAACGACCGTTCAAAACGGTCAAACAGCGCGTTGATCAGTTCATCTTTAGCAGGGTAGTGGTAGTACAAATTGCCCGGGCTGATGCGCAATTCGGCTGAAATCAAGGTCGTAGAAACATTGGGTTCACCAAAACGGTTAAACAGATCAAGCGTGACCTCTAAAATACGTTCAGCCGTGCGTCGCGGTGCTTTTTTGACCATACATGTCAGTCCCATGAAGTTAATGCAAATTATGCATCAATACCCCTACTCTACCTTAAGATGACTCGGTGATGATTTATTGGTATTCCATCGTCGTGCAAACGCCTGCGCACAGCCCCTTGGCGGGCATGCTGACGTACCAAAGCGAGCAATTACTCCAAGTCGGCTCGTTTGTGCGTGTGCCTCTAGGTTCGCGTGAGTTGTTGGGTGTGATTTGGGGTCAATGGGATTCAGCGCCAGAGCCTATGTTTAACGCACAGGGCAGGGAAGTCGAATTGAAGGCAATCACAGCGGGTCTTGGCATTCAAGCCGTCTCGCCCACATGGCTCAAGCTGGTGTCATTCACTGCTAACTATTACCAACGCTCATTGGGCGAGGTTGCCCTAGCCGCCCTGCCGCCGCAGCTGCGCACCCTAGACGCCTTGCAAGTAGAGCGTCGGTTAAAACGAACCCAGACTGTACAAACTCCCGCACAAATTCCTGAAGTGGCACTGGCTCAAACATCCGATAGTGACAAAAACGCTATCCATAATATAGCGCTTCAGGCAGAACAAACGCTGGCTACAGTCGAAATAAGCACTAAAAATGGTCCCTTTTTGCTGTTCGGTGCAACAGGCAGCGGCAAAACCGAAGTGTATCTACGCGCTGCCTTGGAAGCCTTGCAAAACGACCCAACCGCACAGGTGCTGATGATGGTGCCAGAGATCAATCTGACCCCGCAGCTCGAAGCCCGAGTCCGCGAACGTATTTGCCCAGTGTACGGCGACGCTGCAGTGGTGTCCCTGCACAGCGGCATGACCAACCCACAGCGGCTCAAAAGCTGGTTGTCCGCGCACATGGGCACGGCACGCGTGGTGCTGGGTACGCGCATGGCGATTTTTGCGTCCATGCCGCATTTGAAGCTCATCGTGGTCGATGAAGAGCATGACCCTAGCTACAAAAGCCAAGAGGGTGCGAGGTATTCCGCCCGTGATTTGGCGGTTTACCGAGGTAAAATTGAGAGTGCCAAGGTCATTTTGGGCTCGGCCACCCCCTCGTTTGAAAGCTGGCATCACAGCAGTACAGGCAGTGACGGCTCTGCTGGACGTTACGTTCGGCTGACCATGGCTTCCCGCATAGGCGGCGGCGTGTTGCCCAAAGTCATCACCGTCAACATGGAGCATCAGCCGAAGAAAACAGTGCTCTCGCCGCCCTTGCTCAACGCGATTGCAGAGCGCATCGCCCGTGGCGAACAAGCCATGCTGTTCCTCAACCGCCGAGGCTTTGCGCCCGTCTTGCATTGTGGCGATTGTGGCTGGAAGAGCGAGTGCCCCCATTGCAGCGCCTACCGCGTCTTCCACAAAATCGACCGCACCCTGCGCTGCCACCACTGTGGTTTTACCCAGCGCGTGCCACGTGCTTGCCCCGCCTGCGGCAATTTGGACATCACCACCATAGGCCGGGGCACCGAGCAGCTAGAGGAGAACTTGGCCGATTTGCTCGCACACGTCAAACGCCCCGATGGCGCACCCGTGCGTATTTCTCGCATCGATGCCGACACCACCAAGCTCAAAGGCGCGCTGCAGCAACAACTGGCGCAGGTGCATTCGGGTGAGGTGGATGTGCTGGTTGGCACACAAATGATCGCCAAAGGGCACGATTTCCGCAATATCACCTTGGTGGCGGCCATCAACCCAGACGGTGCTTTGTTTTCGAGTGATTTTCGCGCGCCAGAGCGCTTGCTCGGCCTCTTGATGCAAGCCGCAGGCCGTGCTGGGCGCGAAGCCTCACAAGGCGCAGTCAGTGAAATGTGGATTCAAACCCACCACCCGCAGCACCCGCTCTATTTAGCGCTTAAAAAGCACGACTATGCCGGCTTTGCCGAGCAGCAGCTCAAAGAGCGCGAAATCGCGATGATGTCGCCCTTCGGCTACAGCGCTCTAGTCCGCGCTGAAGCCCGCACCCAGGATGCCGCCCAAGCGTTTTTGACGGCAGCCAGTGAATCAGCAGCGGACTTGGCAGATTCCGTCCCCGGCTTCGAGCACATCACGCTCTACCCGGCCGTCCCCATGACCATCCAGCGCATAGCCAATGTAGAACGCGCCCAAATGCTGGTCGAATCACATTCGCGCAAAGCTTTGCAACAGTTTTTGAGCCAATGGCAGGGTGTTTTGCAGGTGACGAAGCAAAAAGGCATGATCCGCTGGGCGGTTGATGTGGATCCGTTGGCGATCTGAAGTGATTAAATTTGCTATAAATAATATAGCTGCTTAGGCAATAAATACGCCGGCTAGAGGCATAAAATTCCCTTAAAAATTTAGTCTTTATGCAGTGGTTTTAGAAGTAATGCGCTTTTTCACCTTAAAAGCTACTTTTGGGGCACTATTTTTAGTCACATACTCATTCAGCGTACGCACTAGCTCCGTACCAACTGCAAAAGCTAAATTCACAGGTACGGCGTTTCCAATTTGGGCATATTGCGCCGTCATGGAGCCGGTAAATTGCCATGCGTCTGGAAAAGTTTGGATTCGGGCATATTCACGTACGGTGAACGGTCGCGTTTCTTCAGGGTGGCAACGTTCCGTTTGTTTCTGCGCAGGAGCGCATGTTAATGTGAGTGATGGTTCATCCCAGGAGATTCTTCTCGCCATACCCGTTTTGCCACCGCCTAAGTGAAATGAGCCTTTCATGTACGATTTTTGCAAATCTAATGGCAAATCGCGCCAGTAGCCGCCTGGCGGAATCAAGTCCATGATGACTTTTTTGCTGGCTGGATAGCCCTGACCGTGTGAAAACGGCACATCGCAATCAAACAAATCGCCTGCTTTTAGCGCATCTTTTAAGTTGTAGATTTTGTCTTCAATTTCTGGCCAATGAAATTTCAAGCCCTCACCACGCCGTAAGCCCACAATCAGTAATCGCTCACGCTTTTGCGGAACGCCGTAATTGATAGCTTTCAGCACTTTTGGGGGCACAACGTCGTAGCCAAGCTCGTCAAGAACATCGACCATACCTTGCAGTGTTTTGCCGTCTTCATGAGCGAGCAACCCTCGAACGTTTTCACCTACGCAGATAAGCGGTTTGACAACTTTGACGGCTCTTGCGAATTCATAAAAAAGCGTGCCACGCGCATCTTCAAACCCAAGTCGTTTACCTGCAAAACTAAACGCTTGACATGGAAAACCGCCCGTAAGAACATCAATTTCACCTTCAAAGGGTGTGAAATCTACTTCTCGCACGTCGCCTTCAATCACTTTCCATTGCGGTCTGTTTAACCGCAAGGTGTTGCAAGCGTCTTTGTTGAACTCATTAAGAACCGCGCACCGCAAGCCCGCCTTTTCCAAGCCCAGCGCCAAACCGCCTGCGCCCGCGAACAGCTCCATCACGGTGTAGCGTTGCTTGGGAACGACTTCTTTGTGTGCCTCAAATCGAATCTCTTGACTAAACCCAATCAATTCGAATTGTTTGAGATCTTCCGCCTTATAAACGCGATAATTGTTCATTGGGTGACGAACCGAATGCAGTTTTCCCGATTGTTCCCAGCGCCTGAGAGTGTCTTTTGACACGTTCAGTAATTCTGCAACTTCAGCGATTTGGTAGAAATCTTTCATAGTAACCATGCGTAAGGTTTAGGTGTGGTTATTGTACTGTGTTTTTGTACATTTATCTATCCTACAACCAAATTACAATTCAGTTGTACTTAAAGGAAGAAAATGGATCTAAAAGATCAAGATGCGTTGCTGCTAAAAGCTCAAATATGGTTCAGAGAAACCATTTTGCCAAGGCATTTAGCCAATACTGCAAAGCTGACAAAAACTAAAAATTTAGACATTAATCCATTTTTAGCGCCTTACCTCGCGGTTTTTATGACTGGTGAGTTGACACCCGAGTCAATTGCAAAAGCTATAACTTACCCTCGCGTGATGGGTAGTTCAATAACGACCTCCTTTGGTCAAAATATGCAGAAGTTCATTTCTGACGTTTTGGGTAATGCGTTTGGCTCTACAACGCAAGGCATTGATATTGAATTCACCGATTGTATTGATGGTCGAAAAAAGTATTGCCAAGTGAAGCTAGGACCAAACACGATCAACAAAGACGATGTCACCACCATCCATAATCACTTCAAAGCGGTGCGTAACCTAGGGCGTACAAACAATATCGCAGTGCGTCAAGACGATATGGTTATTGGTATTCTTTACGGCATTCCAAATCAAGAGAGTAATCATTACAAAACGCTAAGCATCGAACATTCATATCCACTTTTTATTGGACAGAATTTTTGGCATCGATTAACTGGGGCTGAGGATTTTTATCAGCGACTGATCGATGCCATTTCAAAAGTAGCGTTAGAGGCAAACGGAAAAGAAACGCTCGATCAGGTGGTCGCCACGCTCTCCAAAGACGCGCAAATCGTTAAATTGGCAATGAAATCAACCAAATAGTCGGTAATTTATCACTCAATTTTGCTATTTTATTAATAGCTATTAAATCAATAAATACGCCGGCTACAGCCATATTTAGTCGTATTTTGGTGTATTTACTCGAATCAAGGCCGCAACAGCGCCACTGCCCCCGAAAACGTCAAAAACGCCAGCGCCGTAGATATCAAAATAATCCGCGCAATGCGGCCGTTGTTGGCGCCGAAGCGTTCGGCTAGGAGCGATACGTTGCTGGCGCTGGGCAGGGTGGCTATGAGCACCAAGACGGTTAGGGTGAAGGTGTCGATGGGTGCGCCTAGCTGTTTGGCGGACAGGGCTACCAGCAAAACCAAGATGGGGTGAACGAATAGCTTGATGATGGCGACGGGGACGTAGTCTGTCCATGCGATCTGTTCGTGTGACTCGTGGGAGTTCATCTGCGAGCGCGCCAGCACCGCGCCACTGGTGAAAAGCGCGACGGGGGAGGCGGCATCGGCCAACAAGCCGAGGGTGACGGCGACGGGTTTGGGTAGGGTCAAGCTGACGGCGGAGGCTAGTGTGCCTAGCAAAATCGACCACGGCATGGGGTTGGCGAGCATGCCTTTGAGTGCAGTTTTCGCGGCTTTGCTGAAGCCGTGTTCGTCAGCGCCATCGAGGCGCGACAAGGCGATGCACAGCGAGCTGGTGATGACCATATCGACCACGATGGTGATAATCGCCGGGCCAGCAGCCTGCGCGCCCATGAGCGCCACCAACAGCGGCACACCCATAAAGCCAGTATTGGGGAATGCGGCGACCAAGGCGCCCAAAGACGCATCGTTCCAGCCGATGCGCATGTTTTTCGTCACCGCAATGGTGAAAGCGACCATCACCAAAGCGCAAAACAGGTAAATGCCAAACACGCTGGCATCTAGCAACTGGGCAATGGGCGTGGACGCGCCAAAGCGAAACAGCATGCAGGGCAAGGCGAAAAACAGAACAAAACTGTTCAAACCAGGAATGGCCGCATGTGGCAAGATGCCTTTGCGTGCGGCAATATAGCCGCAAAGTACAAGGGCGAAAAAGGGGAAGGTGATTTGCAAGACGTTTAGCACTGGTCTATTGTGCAATATCTTTGTACGAGTTTTGAAATCAAGCAAATTCGGTAAATTCGGCAAAAGCACCATGCAAGCCTGCAGCAAGTAAGTAGCCCAAGAAGAGCCTAAAATCAACAAAAACCAGCGGGAGACAAAAAATGCGGATTTTGATTGCCGAAGACGACCAAGTATTGGCTGATGGACTGCTTCGCACATTGCGCAGCTCAGGCGCTGCAGTCGACCACGTGCCCGATGGCTCGCAAGCCGATGCGGCGTTGATGACCAATACCGAGTTCGATTTGCTGATTCTCGACTTGGGTTTGCCCAAAATGCATGGCTTAGAAGTGCTCAAACGCCTTCGCGCGCGAGGTTCCAAACTGGCGGTGCTGATTTTGACGGCGGCTGACAGCGTGGAAGAGCGCGTCAAAGGGCTGGATTTTGGGGCTGATGACTACATGGCCAAGCCTTTTAGCCTGCAAGAACTAGAAGCCCGTGTACGTGCTTTGACGCGCCGTGGCATGGGTGGCGCCATCAGCACCATCAAACATGGCCCTTTGGAGTACGACCAGGCGGGTCGTGTCGCCACGATTGACGGCAAAATGGTTGAATTGTCAGCGCGAGAGCTGGGTTTGCTGGAGGTGCTGCTACAGCGCAGTGGCCGCTTGGTGAGTAAAGACCAGTTGGTGGAACGACTGTGCGAGTGGGGTGAAGAAGTGAGCAACAACGCGATCGAGGTTTACATTCACCGATTGCGTAAAAAAATCGAAAAAGGCCCGATTCGCATCGCCACTGTTCGCGGTTTGGGTTACTGTCTAGAAAAAATTGCGCCTTGAATGACGTAGGTAAAAAAGCTGGTACGGGCAGCATTTTTAAGCGTGAACAGCGCTCGCTGTTTGGCGAGATTTTGGATTGGATGCTGACGCCTTTGCTCTTGCTATGGCCAGCTAGTTTGGCTCTGACGTGGTTGGTGGCGCAAAATATTGCCGATAAACCTTTTGATCGCGCCTTGGAGTACAACGTACAGGCCTTGGCTCAATTGGTTGTTGTAAAAAATGGGCAGGCACAATTCAACTTGCCACAACCCGCCCGAGAGTTGCTACGGGCAGACGACTCAGACCAAGTTTATTATCAGGTTATAGGCTTGCGTGGTGAGCTGATGAGCGGTGAAAAAGATGTCCCTGCGCCCCCTGAAACTATCAAAACCTCTGCGTGGGAGGTGAAACTGCGTGATGAAGAAATTCGCGGCCTACCCGTTCGCGTCGCGGCGATTTGGATTCAATCAGACGTGCCCGGCATGCGCGACGCTTTGGTGCAAGTGGCGGAAACCCGTGAAAAGCGTTCGGTGCTGGCGACTGAAATTATCAAAGGGGTCATGTTGCCCCAGTTTGTCATCTTGCCGCTGGCTGTGTTGTTGGTGTGGCTGGCACTGGTGCGTGGCACGAGACCGCTGAACCAATTGGAGGCACGTATACGAGCGCGAAAATCGGATGATTTAAGTCCGCTGGATGAGACATCTGTGCCGCAGGAAGTTGTACCCCTTGTTTCTTCGGTAAACGGCTTGCTGACGCGTTTGAAAGATTCGATGGCGGCACAAAAGCGCTTTTTGGCCGACGCGGCACACCAATTGAAAACGCCTTTGGCTGGTCTGCGCATGCAGGCAGATTTGGCGTTGCGGCAAAGTGGCAGCGCAGAAGATTTAAAGCTCTCCTTGCAACAAATTGGCCGCTCTAGCATCCGCGCTACCCACACGGTGAATCAGCTGCTGGCATTGGCGCGTGCGGAAGGCAGTGGCAATGTGATGACTTTGCAAGCCTGCGATTTGGTGGTACTCACGCGTGATGTGGTGCAAGACGCTATTCCAAGAGCCATGGATAAGCGCATTGATTTGGGCTATGAAGGCTTGCTTGTGGGCGATATCAATGCTGTTGTACAGGCAAATCCGACCTTGATCAAGGAGATGATTCGGAACTTGGTCGACAATGCGCTCA
>JAYSZH010000023.1:0-15950 GCA_043738155.1 Polaromonas sp.
CAGCCAACTTGGCCAACTCAGCTGAACAGATGCCGTCGCCGCCCATGAACTTGGCGTTGATGCCGAGTGATTTCATTTGGCGCAACATGGGGCCAGCAACAGCATCCATGCCGCCGAAGAACACAACGTCAGGCTTCTTGGCTTTGAGGTTGGTCAAAATAGCCATAAAGTCCGTTGCTTTGTCTGTGGTGTACTCATGTCCAACCACTTTACCTTTAGCGCCAAGAACGGCTTTCTTGAACTCATCAGCCACACCTTGGCCATAAGCTGTACGGTCGTCAATCACTGCGATTGACTTGCCTTTGAGGGTAGACACTGCGTAACGACCCAATGTGCCGCCCAAATGCACGTCATCTGCCACAACGCGGAACGTTGTTTTGAAGCCTTGGCGTGTGTACTTAGGGTTGGTTGCAGATGGAGAAATTTGTGGAATACCTGCATCGCTGTAGATTTTTGAAGCAGGGATAGAAGTACCTGAATTCAAGTGACCCACCACGCCCATGACCTTGGAGTCAACCAATTTTTGAGCAACAGCAGTACCTTGCTTTGGATCGCCAGCGTCGTCTTCAGCCAAGAGTTCGAACTTGGCAGCTTTACCGCCGATTTTAACGCCTTTTGCGTTCAACTCTTCGATGGCCAACTTAGCGCCATTTTCGTTGTCTTTACCCAAGTGTGCAATGCCACCAGATGTTGGGCCAACGTGACCGATTTTGACGACCATATCTTGTGCTGACACAACGCCAGCAGCCATTGCCAATGCCGCGACAGCGACTAGTTTCATCTTCATTTGCATAAATTACTCCAAGTTAAAAAATCAAACTTAATAGTTGAGAAGCTTGTTATAGCCACAACGGTGCGTACGATACCTCAAAAACTGCATACAAATACTAGGGAACACACTTAGTAAAAAAATATATTCATCAATCTAATGACGCATAAGTCTTGTAAAGCCCCGCGAATGCAATTTTTTCATTACCGTTTGCTCAAACAGCATACCTACAACGTTTGCACCTTTCGATTAGATTCTAGGGTTATCCCTAATCATGCGTTTCAGTTCTGGCACGCACGAACCACAATTGGTACCACATTTCAAACTTGCTTGTAACTCAGTCAAGCGCCGCTCGTCCGAGCCAAAACTTTTTGCGATTTGCCCTGTAATCGCAGCGTCCGTCACATTGAAGCAGGTACACACCGCTTTACCGCGCGACTGCACCGCTATCGGCGCTTTGCTGCCAGGAATCAACAGCATGCGGCCATAACTTTGCGCAGGCAAGCTGTCTTGCAACAGCGTTTTGACCCAAGCTTCCGAACGCGTATCACCTGCCAACAAAAACGCCTCTAACTCCGCGTATTCACGGTCGCCAGTAAGTTTGATGGTGCGGTGCTGGCCTTTTTTCTTGTCAGCGTAACGCATGACCTGGCTAGCGCCTGTCGAGACATTCAAACCCAAGACAGCCTCAATTTGCTTCAAAACGTCTTCAGTTGGCGCTTCGTGCCCTGCGGCGCGAAACAGCAAACCTGTTCTCGCGATGCCTTTTGATTCAGAGCCAACATCTTTGTTATCACCAAACGGCACACAGCTAGCAAAAGGGAACAGACGCATCAATGCCTTCAAGGCCTCCCGCGCAGCCAAGGCTTGGTCGCCAGGCAGCCAGGCTACGCCGAGCAAGGTCCAAGGCAACTCAGCTTTGAGAATTTTCACGGCTGCATGCTTCAGCTCGGGCTGCTTGGAGGTGGGGCAAAACGCCGAGGTCGTGATCGCATTGACGCCCGCCAAACGCTCGCCGCTGCTGCTTTGTCCGCTCAAAAACTCTTCGCCCCAGTGCATGGCGATGAAAGCCTGGCTCATACCCACTTCTTTGGATGCTTGCACAGGCAGCAAAATCGAGCCGCGTTTGCTGGTCACATGCACCAGATCGCCCTCTTGGATGAGGCGTCGCGTCATGTCCTGAACATTCATCTGCACCGTAGGCTCAGCCACGTGGCCAAACAATTTGCCCAAAGTACCGGTGCGGCTCATGCCATGCCACTGGTCGCGCAGGCGGCCTGTGGTCAGTGAAAACGGGAAGCGTGACTCTCGCGGCTCAGCCACCGGTTTGTAGACCGTGTTGACGAACCGCGCTTTACCATCCAACGTGGGAAAGACATTGTTTTCGTACAAGCGTTCTTTGCCGATGGACTCGCCTTCTTTCATCGGCCACTGCAAAGGCGTTCCCTCCAGCAGCGCATAACTCATACCGGTGATATCCAGGTCGCGGCCACGGGTAGATTCGCGATGCTCCAGCCAGACAGATTCTGCCGTCGGGTAGTCGAACAAAGTTTGCACTGATTTAGGTGGCAATAATTTTTCCAGGCGACGTGAAAACTCAGCGGCTATGGACCAATCATGGCGCGTCTCGCCCGGCGCAGCGACCGCTGGGCGAACTCGTGAAACACGACGTTCGGTATTCGTCACCGTGCCCTCTTTTTCGCCCCAGGTCGTTGCAGGCAGCAAAATATCGGCATAAGCGCAGGTAGCGGTGGTGGCAAATGCTTCTTGCACAATCACCAGCTCGGCACGCTCCAAGGCTTTGCGTACGACTGCTTGGTCTGGCATGCTTTGCGCAGGATTGGTACAGGCAATCCACAAAATTTTGATTTGCCCATCCGCAGCGGCTTGGAACATTTCAACGGCGGTTTTTCCCGGTGTGGACGGCACAGAGGGCACGTTCCACAGCTTTTGAATTTCCGCACGATGCTCAGCATTCGCCAAATCACGGTGACCACTCATCAAATTGGCCATGCCACCCACTTCACGCCCACCCATGGCATTGGGTTGACCGGTGAGCGACAAAGGCCCTGCGCCAATTTTGCCGATTTGCTTGGTCGCTAAATGCATATTAATAAGTGCGGCGTTCTTGGCGGTACCGCTGCTGGACTGGTTCAAGCCCTGGCAATACAAGCTCAGCGTCGCTTTGCTGGTCGCAAACATCTGCGCGGCTTTGTACAAATCCTCTTTTTTGATGCCACAAATGTCAGCGGTCAGCTCGGGGGTACAGTCGCGCACCGTCGCTTTGAGCGCGTCAAAACCGTCAGTATAGGTGTTGATGAACTCGTTGTTGATCCAGCCTTCCCACAGCATGATGTGCAGCATACCGTTGAACAGCATCACGTCGGTGCCGGGCTGGATGGGTAAAAATAAGTCGGCCAGCTCCACCGTGTCGGTGCGGCGCGGGTCGGCCACGATGATTTTCATCGCGGGGTTGGCTTTTTTGGCGTCTTCAATGCGGCGGAACAAAATCGGGTGGGCAAACGCGGTGTTGCTGCCCACGATGAAGATGCAAGCGGCGTGGTTCACGTCGTCATAGCACGCCGGTGGCGCATCGGCCCCCAGCGTTTGTTTGTAGCCAGCCACCGCGCTGCTCATGCACAGGCGAGAGTTGCTGTCGATGTTGTTGGTACCGATCAAACCCTTGGCGAGTTTGTTGAAGACGTAATAGTCTTCTGTGAGCAACTGCCCCGAGATGTAAAACCCAACCGCGTCAGGGCCGTGGTCGATGATGACCTGGGCAAACTTTTGCGCTGCGTTGTCTAAAGCTGCATCCCAAGAGATACGTTCAGGGGCAGATTTTCGATTCGCACGCTGCATAGGCTGCAGCAAACGGGTTTGCTGCGTCACGGCAGCCGTGGCCGTCAAATGAAGATTTGAGCCTTTGGAGCACAAGCGCCCAAAATTGGCGGGATGCAGCGGGTCGCCCCGCACACCGGTGATCTGGTCACCACTTGATTCGATAATGACGCCGCAGCCCACGCCGCAATAAGGGCATGTCGATTTGGTTTCCAGCATGTCGCCTTAATCAGTTTTTTGCTTAAACGGTGGCAGCTTTTTTGGCTGGGCCTGCGACGGGCGCGGTTTGATCTAAGGCCAAAGTGTCAAGCTCTGGCTGGTTCAAATGCACCACCCCATCAGTCACTTGAACTCGGAAAGCTTGGGTGCAACCTTCATCAGGCTCTTTGGCGCAGCCCGTCGCCAGGCCAATCGTCCAGTTGTGCAGCGGGCAAGCCACGCTGGTGCCAAAAACGATACCTTGGCTCAGCGGGCCGCCTTTGTGCGGGCAGCGGTCTAACAGCGCAAACACCTGATCTTGGTCATTTCGAAACACCGCCACATCCATGCCCTTGGCGCGCTGCACGCGGCGTGAACCTAAAACGGGGATGTCTTGCACCAGACAGATTTTTTTCCATTCACTCATGACTTTTCTCACCTATCCTAAAAACTAACCTAAAATTTTGGCGTACATGCCGGTGACGCGATCCATCACCTGCAATAGATTTTCACTGGTCACAAACACATCCGTTGCTGATTTTGCGCTGGCATTGTTTGATTTCAATGCGTTGTCAAAAAACAGCCACTGATTGTCAGCCAATTGAAGCTCTTGTTTGATTTCCGATGTGGCTTCAGGCGCGTTACGTAGTATTTCTAGAGCGGGTACAAATTCATCACGCGCTTTGATCATTTCAGCTTGACTGGTAACAACATCCACATTCCAATTTTTAGCCAAATAAAACTCTGCCATACGCTGCGACAACATACGTTGACGACCGGCGATATTGACCAGTTTACCTGCCGGTTTACCCGACTGCAGTTCAAACAAGCCCGTGCCTTTGTGCGCCAAAGCCAGTACTTTGCCTGAATGATCCAGCATCGTTTTGGCTTTTTCTTGCGTTGGTGAAGCGCCAACCAAGACAGCTTTGTAGTCGGACCAAACCGCCTCTAACTGGACATAGGTGTTGCGCGTTTCGCCAGCTGGTGCAAACGCTTTCAGTTCAACCAACTGCCTGTCAAACAACGCCATCGATGCATCCAGCACACGTCGCGCAGAATCAGACTGAATGCCCTGCCCCAAACCCAACCATGCCTTACCCATGCGTTGGGACAGCATGCGTTGACGCCCGGCTTTGTTGATCGCATCGCCTAAGTTGGCAACCTGTGCATACGCGCGGCTGCCGGCAGTGGCTGAGAGTGCCAAGCTGCAAAACAACCTGCGATTGATACTTGCATGCTTCATGCCGGTAATTTTTCAAACTGACGCGTATCTACTTCGGCTTCTTTGAAGTCAAACCATGGATCTGGTTCGCCGTCCAGCGCAAATTGCAGTCGTTCCCAGAGGGCTTTGCGGCCTTCGTGGTCTTCCAAGATTTTTTTCTTCACGTAGTCCAAACCGACGCGGTTGACGTAATGCACGGTGCGTTCTAAATACCAACCTTCCTGGCGGTACAGCTCGCAGAAAGCACCGGTGTATTCCAGCACTTCAGCGGCGGTTTTCACCTTCACAAAGAAGTGCGCCACCTCGGTTTTGATACCGCCGTTGCCGGCAATGTACATTTCCCAGCCGCTGTCCACACCAATCACACCCACGTCTTTGATGCCCGCTTCCGCGCAATTGCGTGGGCAGCCAGACACGGCAAACTTAACCTTGTGCGGTGCGTACATGCGCCACATCGCGCGCTCCAGGTCTTTGCCCATTTGGGTCGAATCTTGCGTACCCATGCGGCACCACTCAGAGCCAACGCAGGTTTTGACCGTACGCAGCGCCTTGGCGTAGGCATGGCCGGAAGGCATGCCGATGTCTTTCCAAACATTGACCAAGTCTTCCTTTTTCACGCCCAGCAAGTCGATACGCTGACCACCAGTAACTTTGACGGTCGGGATCTTGTACTTGTCCACCGCGTCCGCAATGCGGCGCAGCTCGGACGATGTGGTTTCGCCGCCCCACATGCGCGGGATGACCGAGTAGGTGCCGTCTTTTTGGATATTGGCATGGCTGCGCTCGTTGATGAAACGGCTTTGCGGGTCATCCTTCGCCTCTTTAGGCCATGAACTGGTGACGTAGTAGTTGACAGCTGGGCGGCAGCTGGAGCAACCGTTGGGTGTTTTCCAATCCATGAACTTGTAAACGCCGTCAATCGTCAAAATCTTGTTTTTAACAATCGCCTCGCGCACCGCCTGGTGGCCGTGGTCGGTACAAGCGCACATGGCTTTGAGTTTGGGTGTGGCGGAATAGTCACCACCTGCGGTGAACATCAAAATCTGCTCGACCAAGCCGGTGCAAGAGCCACAAGATGCGCTGGCCTTGGTGTGCTTTTTCACTTCGTCCAGTGTGAACAGGCCTTTTTCCTTGATGGCTTTGCAAATCGTGCCTTTGGTCACGCCATTGCAACCGCACACTTCGGCTTCATCCGGCATGCTGGCCGCTTTGCTATGGCCTTCGTGGCCGGTGTCGCCGATGTTGGATTCGCCAAACATCAGCTTGTCGCGAATATCCGCCACGCTGCGGCCATCGCGCAGGAGTTTGAAGTAGTAGCTGCCATCCACGGTATCGCCGTACAGGCAAGCACCGATCAGTTTGTCGTCTTTGATGACCAGCTTTTTGTACACACCACCAAAGGGGTCGCTCATGATGAGTTCTTCCGTGCCCTCGCCGCCCTGGAATTCACCGGCGCTGAACAAATCAATGCCGGTAACTTTGAGTTTGGTAGATGTCAACGAGCCGGTGTAACGGCCAATGCCGTGCTCGGCCAAATGGTTGGCTGCGACTTTTGCTTGCTCAAACAAGGGTGCCACCAAGCCATAAGCAATACCCCGGTGCGCTGCGCACTCGCCAACAGAGTAAATACGCGCATCGGTCACGGTTTGCAGGGTGTCGGTGACGACGATGCCGCGGTTGCAATGGATGCCGATTTTTTCAGCCAGCTCGGTGTTCGGGCGGATGCCGACCGCCATCACGACCAGATCGGTCGGGATTTCAGTGCCGTCTTTGAACTGCAGCGCCATGACACGGCCGCCCTTGCCGCCGTCCGCGTCGCCAATCAAGGCCTGCGTTTGGCCGCCCATGACGAACTTAAGACCACGTGCTTCCAGTGATTTTTGCAACAAACCGCCGGCAACCGCGTCCAGCTGACGCTCCATCAAGGTTGGCATGACGTGGATGACCGTCACTTGCATGCCGCGCAGCATCAAGCCATTGGCCGCTTCCAGCCCCAGCAAACCGCCGCCAATGACGACGGCTTTTTTGTACTTGGTGGAGGCATCAATCATCAAATTGGTGTCGGCAATGTCGCGGTAGGCAATCACGCCTTCCAGGTCTTTGCCCGGAATCGGCAGCATGAAGGCGTTCGAGCCGGTGCACATCAGCAGGCGGTCGTATTCCACTTCTAAGCCATCATCAGCCGTCACAATGCGGCGGGCGCGGTCAACGTTGACGACTTTTCTACCTGCGTGCAGGGTGATGTTGTTTTCGGTGTACCACTCCCAGCTGTTCAGGACGATTTCGTCCAGCGTTTGCTCGCCCGCCAAGACGGGGCTGAGCAAGATGCGGTTGTAATTAGGTTGCGGTTCAGCACCAAAAATGGTGATGTCGTACAAATCTGGTGCAATTTTGAGGAGTTCTTCTACCGTGCGAACCCCAGCCATACCATTGCCAACCATCACTAATTTCAATTTTTTCATCGTTTTCCACTATTTAAAGTCTTGCACAATTGCTGCGTTGCACCATAAACATGCAAGCACCGTGCCAATTTGGCTTAATTCTTGCTGTAACCCAAGACAATCTATGAACTCAAACCCTGTCATTCCCGCGAAGGCGGGAATCTATCGTGGCGCTTGTGGATTCCCGCCTTCGCGGGAACGACGGCGTGACGTAGAAATGACGGCTATCATGGAAAAATCATTGGTAAACACTGCATGAACGACATTGACATTGGCTACACCTCCCTAGCCGGCACCAAACCCATCAACGAAGACTTCGCCGGCGCGATGCTGCCCGGCAAGGACGACAAAGACATGGGCGTCATCATGGCGCTGGCCGATGGCGTGAGCATGGGCGGCATGGGCAAAGAGGCGGCGCAGACCACAGTCACCAGTTTGGTGCGTGATTATTTTTGCACCCCACCGACCTGGGACACCAGCGTGGCGCTAGACCGCATCATCGCCGCGCAAAACGCTTGGCTGGTCGCCCTGAACAAACGCCGCCCCGAACTGGGCTTCACCACCTTGACCGCTCTCGTGCTACGCGGCCAAACCTATACCCTCGCCCACGTGGGCGACACCCGCTGCTACCTGCTACGCGACGGTCAATTGACCCAATTGACGCACGACCACATCGTCAACCATACCGATTTCAAACACCAGCTGTTGCGCAGTGTCGGCTCAGAAGACCGCTTGGCGGTGGACTATTCGCAGGGCGAGGTGATGCTGGGCGATTGCTTTATTTTGCTGTCCGATGGGGTTTATGGCTCGCTGTCAGATGCACGGATCAAGTCGATTTTTAAAGATATTGAACAGCAATCCGGTACCTCTTGGCAAAGTTTGAGTGAAACCTTGGCTGCTAATTTGGTCGAAGCGGCCCTCAAATCAGGCAGCAACGACAACGCCAGCGCCCTCGTCGCACACGTCAAAGGCCTGTCTGCCGCCACGCTGGAAGACGCCACTCTAGCCGCTTTGAATTTACCGATTCCGCCACTCTTAAAAGTTGGCGACAAAATAGACGGTTTTCAGGTGATTGCCCCCATAGCCGATAGCGGTATCAACGTGATCTATCAAGTCAAAGAAATTGAAAGTGAGTTGAAGACCGGCAAACTCTACGCCCTCAAAACCCTGCACCCCAGCCGCACCAAAGACAAAGAAGAGCGCACCATGTTGGTGCATGAAGCTTGGCTGACCCAGCAATTGCAAGCCACCCGTGCAGCCGATTTTTTGGTGCATTTGAAGGCCGAAGACACAGTGTTGGCTCCGCGCTCCAAGTATTTCATCGTCTACGACTGGCACAACGGCGAAACCCTGCAACAGCAGTTGGACAGAGGCATACCTTTTGACGTGGCCCACGCCCTCAGCGCCGCGACCCAAATCACCAAAGCGCTCAGCCATTTACACCGCCAAAACGTCATCCACCGCGACATCAAACCCGCCAACCTGCATCAGGGCGCGGATGGCGTGCTGCGTTTGCTCGATTTAGGCGTCGCACTCAGTGGTAAAGAGCCCGCAGCCATGCGCGACCTGCATGCCGGCACGCCCAGCTACATCAACCCCGAGCAATGGGGTGTGCATTTTAAAAACGCTGGCAAAAATACAGGTGAAGACACCAAAGAACCACCCGATGCCCAAAGCGACCTCTTCGCCCTAGGCGTCACCCTGTACCAGTTGTTGACAGGCAAACTCCCCTACGGCGAAGTGCTCCCCGGCCAGTCCGGCCGCTACTACCGCGACCCCCTAGCCCCCAGCCGCCACCGCCCAGAAATCCCGAAATGGCTGGACAACATCGTCCTCAAAGCCATCGCCAGAGACAAAAACTACCGCTTCGAAACCGCCGAAGAACTCCTCCTAGCCCTAGACCGAGGCGCCTCCCGCCCCCTAAGCGCCCCTCTAGCCACCCCGCTCATCCAACGCGACCCAACGGCTGTTTGGAAGATTGGGTTGGGGATTTCGGTGCTGTTTAATCTGTTGCTGGTGTATTGGTTGCTGTTTTTGCCGAAATAGAGAAGTTTTTGACTCTAGCCGGCGTATTTATTGCCTAATGTGCTATTTTATTTATAGCAAAATTTGTCACTTAGTTTGAATTTGACTTGTCCCCCACTTTGAAAAAGGGGGGCTAGGGGGGATTTAAACCTACAAATAAATTAGGGTCAGATTCCAATTCAGGACAATTACCCCTTCGACGGACAACCAAATACCATCGAAATTGGACTCTGACCTTAATTTATGCTGCCACAAGGTGGAAAAATGCTACATTATTAATAGCACCTCAGGCAATAAATATGCCGGCTACAGACAAATTTACCTCTAAATTGATCGTTTTATCGCTCTAAATCCTGCATCGCAGCCGTAATCTGCGCCGTTTCCACGCTCACCGTCGTCACCCGCGCCAGCAAATCGATGACTTTTTCTTTGTAATCTGCAAATCGATAAGTATCAAACTTCTCCCGAATCGTCGGGTCCTTGGGCTTCTTTTCTTTGTATTGGTCTAAAACCCAGTCAATCGCGCAGCGGTTGCCCAGCTTGTACGTCCACGCTGCTTTCGGGATGCCGCGCAAGGTGGTTTCAAAGTCCAGAGTAATGCTGCCCGCTTCTGCATCAGATTTCAGCATCGCTTTAGGCTGCAACCCCGCTGTTCGCGCTTTGGTATCTTCAATATCCACGCGCTCCAACTTAAACGGCGCAACCGCTTCATACCCAATATGCAGCGCCATGAGCTGCTCACCCCAAGCGGCCCATTGCCAAAAGTCCGTATAAAAAGGAATTCTAGGGAATTCTCTTTTTAAATTCAGCGCATATTTTTCGCGGTAAATTGGGTCGTGCAGAACGGCGTAGCAGTAATGGAAAATAGATTCTTTGGTGATCTTTTTTGATTTGCCAGTGGTTTTGTAGTTTGCAGTGAATTTCTTTAAAGCCCAATCGGTAATGTTGTCTTGTCTATTACCGGCATTGTCGTATCTATACTGCGGCAAACATTGCGTACCTCCCGATGCTGGGCTTACAAAATTAAGATCCGGTAGGTCTGCAACAGCTAGACAAAAATACGGTTTTCCACTGGAATCACCCATAAAAGTAATGCACTGATTCGCGTAATTTTTCTCAAGTCCAAAAACCGATGCTTGCTGATAAATCCGGTGAGTAATCGCACGCTCAAAGTATGTAAATGATTTTACAAAAGGTCGGTAGTTGGCTGTTCTAATGCATTCAGGGTTGAACTTTAATTGCAAACCTTTGCGCATGTATTCTTCAAGTTCAGTAGTCCACTTAATTTTTCTACTTACGAAATCTCCGATTTTTCTTTTAGCGTCAATATTTTTTTGCCAGCGATGCATTTCCGCTTCATAAGTATTGATGAAGAAATTCAACTTTGTGGATAGCACTACTTGGCTAAAGTCGTAAACCCATTCATCTCTAGAAGTGACAACACCGAGCGAATATAAGCCGAATATTGACTCCACATCTCTTGTCAAGCTTTCTGACTTACCAAGCTTTGTGGCCGTAGGAATTAATGTCTCAAAATCGTTATCAGCTAAATTCAACCAATTATTGGTTTTGTCGGGTTCAACTTGTTCAAAATCCAAGCTTCGCAACGGGTTGCTGCCTAAAAAGCTGAGCTTTTCGTCGGCGGTTTCCATCTCTGGGCGGCGGGCGTAATGGACTTTGGCGGGTTTTTTAGCTTTGGCGCTTTTCGCAAAATCGGCTGCATCGGCGCGCTTGACCATAAAGCTGATTGCCACGCCGGTTTGAATGCCAAAAACATTGTGTTTGGTACCGCTCAACTTAGGGTTGGCGCGCACGTCGCCACCCAGATCGACCACATAAATGTCTGAAAACTCATTCGCCACCGTTTTACGAAAGCCATCAAAGGTGCGGCTTTCAATAAAGCTGCGGTTGGTGATGAATACCAAGATGCCGTTGTCGCTCAACCGGTCACTCGCCCATCGGAAAAACCGGGCGTACATGTCGTACAGCTTGGTTTTTTGCGCGGTGGATTCAAAGATGTAGGTTTGCTTGATGCGTTTGTCTATCTCTTGGTATTCGCGGTTTTTGTTGTTGTCGTTTTCATTCGCCTGATTGGCGTTATACGGCGGGTTGCCGATGATGACGCTGATTTTCTTGCTGTTTTGGCGCTTGATGCGGACGACGTTTTCATCACTCACCCCCGCAAACAGCCCCGCCGTCGTGCCTTTGGCGGAGGTGTGTAAACCCACGTTGTCCAAAGTGTCCACAAAGCACAGGTTGGGAAATTCCTCATACTGGCCGGTGATGGCGGCATAGGTCGCCTCAATGTTCAAATTGGCCACGTAGTACGGCAAAATCGCCACTTCATTGGCGTACAGCTCGTTTTTATACTTGTGCTCCAGCTTTTTGGGCGAGCCGCGAAAGTGCTCCAGCAGCTCGCAAATGTAAGTGCCCGTGCCGGTTGCGGGGTCGAGAATATCGACGCCCTTATCGATCAGGTTTTTCTCAAAATGGGTTTCACACAGCCAATCTGCCCCGTCAATCATGAAACGGACGATTTCATTGGGGGTGTAGACCACGCCTAGGCGGTCGGCAGCTTTGGCGTTGTAGACCTTGTAGAAGTTTTCGTAAATCACCTTCAAAAAGGTCTGCTTTTCGCTGTGGCTGCTGATTTGCGCGGCAGCGGCACGAATGGCGGCGTAGTAGGTTTCCAAGCCCTTCAATGTCTGCTTTTTAAGCGCACCGGTGAAAAATTCAGCTTCCAGCGCGTACAACTCGCGGGCGACGTTGTTATGTTGGTGAAAGTCGCTGTCGTTAAACACCTTGGAGAAAATTTCCTCGGTCAAAATGTGTTGAATCAGCATCTCGCGCACGTCCGCATCGGTCAGCGCGGGGTTGATAGCTTCTTGCGCATGCTCTAAAAACTTGGTTTCAGCAGCGCGAAACTTGGTGTTTTTGGTGTGCTCCAGCGCAATCATTTCGCGCAAAGCCAGCAGGACGGCGGGTAAATCGACCTTGAACTGTTCTACCGCGCTGCGAAAACCGGCAATTTCAGGGCGCTCAAAGCTGAAAAACAGCTTGAGCAGCTTGGACAGCGCCTGCGTGTCCGTCATGTCGCAACGCAACACTTCGTTTTTATTCTGCCAAAGCACGGCTACCGCGTCATCGCTGAAAATGATGTTGTCTTGCGGATAGCCACTCTTGAATTTTTTAACGATTTCTTTCTCAATATCGTCGTCCGCGTCCTTCGCCTCCCAATAACCCAGCGGCATGCGTAACTCATGCAGCAAAGCGCCATCCACTGAAATATTCGCCTTAGCTGCGGTTTTCATGCCGTATTCGGCAATAAACGTCAGGTCTTGCTGCTTGCCCCATGCTTTGAGCAAGTCTTTAAAAGCTTCTCGCACAATGGTTTCACGCTTGCTGCCGCTGACTTTTTTGATGATGTCAAGCTGCTTGAGATACTCGTTGATTAAGATTTGGCTCATTAAGCTAGTTTACTATGAATATCAGTTAAAAAAGTGACAAAATTTGCATATAGCCGGCGTATTTATTGCCTGAGCAGCTATTTTATTTATAGCAATTTGAATAAGTTTAAATTTTTCACAAATGTTAAATACTGTACATAAAATCAGTTATTATCAGCTTAACAAATCATCAACTGCACAGTGTAAGGTAATCTCAAATGACAGACCCCGATATTTTGCTGTTGCCGCGCATTGAGCATCAAATATTGGTCATTCGTGGCCAAAAAGTGATGGTGGATGCGGATTTGGCTGAACTCTACGGTGTTGAGACCAAGCGGTTTAACGAGGCTATCAAGCGCAACGTCGCTCGGTTTCCTGTAGATTTTATGTTTCAGCTGACTTCAGATGAATCTGAGTTTTTAAGGTCGCAAATTGCGACCTTAAACGAAGGAACGTCTACAAAGACTGGTAGAGGCCAGCACCGTAAATACTTGCCTTACGTTTTTACAGAGCACGGTTCCATCATGGCGGCTATGGTCCTGAACTCTCCTCGCGCGTTGCAGGTGTCTGTGTATGTCATACGCGCTTTTGTGCGCTTGCGTGAAGCGTCGTTAGAACATCAAGATTTAGCCAAGCGATTAGGTGAGTTAGAAGAAAAAACTGAATTATTAGAGATGCGGCAGGACAATTTCAGTCAAAACACGGGCGCACAGCTTAGGCAGGTGTTCAACGCACTCAAAGAGCTAATGACACCACCTCAACCACTCAAACGACCTATTGGTTTTGTACCGCTGGAGGATAAATCCGAAAACTTGACCCGTGAGGCAATGGCAGATGTGGATGAGAATCGCATCATCGACCACGAGGCCGTTTTGACTTGGAGCAACAGTTTGAGTACGGATAATCCTCTGGTTGCGCCCCAAACGTCTCCAAAAGCCTAATGCAACTTTTGCATAGACGAGAAAATCGCTAATTTACCCTCTTAAATACGCACCTAGCCGGCGTATTTATTGCATAAACAGCTATTTTATTTATAGCATTAATTAGCCGGCCAGCGGTCTTGCGGCAATACTTCGTCATGCGGCACGCTGGCCAATGCTGCTTCAAACTTGGCTTTGCTGCCTTTTTGAGCGCGTTCGCTCAAATAACTCAGCGTTTCCAATGCAGCCAGCTTTTCAGCCACTGCCGTGCTGATGAACTGGTTGATGGACAGTTTGTCTTTTTGCGCCCAGTCTTTCAGGCGATTATGGGTGGAATCAGGGATGCGCAGGCTCAATGTGCTCATGATGTTGCTGATCTCATACCGGCGAATGAGATTTCAGCCAATCTTTCAAAGCCGCATCAATGCGTGTTTGCCAACCCGCACCTGCTGTGCGGAACGATGCCAAAACGTCTGGCGATAAGCGAATATTGATTCGCTCTTTGGTGCTCTCAGCCAAGGGTCTGCCACGTGGTTTGAGTAAGGTTTTTGCGGTTTTATCGCCTAAAAGCTGCGACAAAACCTCGCTGGCAGGACGCGCTTTTGCAAAGGTGTCCGCCGTCCACTCTGGGTTTTCAACATCAACCAATTCAGGTTTAATTAGCTCAGTTTTTTGATGTTTGTTCATACTGTTTTACCTCTCTCGCATTGGCTTTTCGCAAGCTAATGACATGAATTTTGCCCATTCGCGGCGTAAAAACCACCGCATGAAGCCGTTCACAAATAAAGCCCAAAACCTGAAAACGTCTCTCACCGTAATCTTTGCGCTCATCTTCAACAATCAGAGCACTCGTCCAATTTAGCTCTTCCACCAAGGTAAAAGCCAGTTGTCTCTGCTGAACATTGGCTTCGTTTTTTGCAGAATCAAAGCTGATGGTTGCGTTATTTATTGTACTCACAATAAATACCTTGTCAATAGCGCATTTTGCATTATTGAGATTGGTTAATTTGTATTCACCATATGCTCCGCCAGCCCCGCAAAGGTGGCGATCAAGTGGTCGCGAAAGGCGGCATCTTCAACTTGTTCAGTCAAAGATTGCGTCATGCACATCATCCACTCGTCTTTGGCGCTGGGGGTGACGGCGTAGGGGGCGTGGCGCATGCGCATGCGGGGGTGGCCTTTTTTGTCGGTGTACATCGTCGGGCCGCCGAACCAGCCGCTGAGGTATTCAAACAGGTTTTGCTCGCTGTTTTCTAGGCTTTCGGGGTGCAAACGGCGCACTTGGTGGGCTTCGGGCAGCTCGTGCATGAGTTCGTAAAAGCGGTGCACCAAGCGGCGCACGCCGGCTTCACCGCCTAGGAGTTCGTATGGGGTTGCGTTTGTAGCGCTGGTTTGGGTGGTCATGCTGCTATTTTATGATTTGATTACTTCTTACCACTGCGCCTGCGGTTGGCTTTGGGCTGCCCTGCTTCGTTTCGCAGCTTGTCAGCAGTGGCTTGGATATGGTTGATCGCGGCGTCTAACGCCTTCAGAGCGTCGTCGCTTAAGCCTTGCGTCAAGCGATGGTTCAGCTCTGCCACCACGGGAAAAGCGGCTTCGTACAAGTCGTTTCCTTTGGCGGTCAGGGTGAGCGTGGCTTTGCGTTGGTCGCTGGGGACGGCTTGACGGTCAATCAAACCTTTGGCGACCAAGCTTGAAATAGCGCGGGAGGTGCGGGCGCGGTCTAGCTGGGCGTGTTCGGCTAATTCAGACGAAAAAAGCGACGCATCTGGCCACAGCGACGCCATGACGCGCCATTCGCGCCGTGTGATGCCGAATTGCCCCTCAAACAGGCGAATCGCCGATGTACTGCCTGCAGACAGCAAGCGTGTGAGGCGGTAAAGCAATAAATCTTTAATCGTCTGAGGGCTAGACAAACTTGAGGGCATTCTTAATGGCAGTTTAAATGTTATGTCTAGGGTAAAAATTAGGGTATTGCCTAGGGGTAATTGATTATGTCAATTAATTATGTGTGGTTTAAAGTTTGAACTACTTATCTTGGAGACACCATGACAACATCATCAATCTTAAAAATGACAACTTCTGCACTGC
>JAYSZH010000024.1:0-2244 GCA_043738155.1 Polaromonas sp.
CCTGAAACACGTTCAGTCAACCAAGTTTTTGCGTCTTTTTATGACGTCAGCCAGAAAGAAAAGCTGGCTGCTTTAGCTGGATTAGCTGCCGTAGGTCAAGAAGACCCAATTGCTAAATTTGCTACGCCGTCAAAAATCTCTGAATAAACAAGAGCTTAGCTCGGATTCAAATTCAAACCAAGCCAAACGCCCCAAGCAGCGCCCCCGCACCCAGCAGCCACAGCAGGTGAATTTTCGTTTTCCAGACTAAAAGCATACAAGTCACCGCTAGCAACCACAGTGGCCAGTCTTTGGCTGGCTGGTTGTGACCGGCAATCAGCAGCCAACCGGTGGCTATCAACAAGGCAATCACAATCGGTGCCATGCCCTGCTTAAAAGCGCGAACGATGCGCAACTCGCGGTTTTGGTGACCCCAGCGGGCTGCCATGAAAGTCAGCGTCGTGCTGGGCAGCATGATGCCAAACATGGTGACAAACACGCCAAACAGCGCGTATGCCAAACCCATCCACCCCGCCGCCAAGCCGCCGCCAGCGTTCAAACCCACATTCCAGCCCATCAACGCAACAAACAAAACGTTGGGTCCTGGTGCGGCTTGCGCCAGGGCGACGCTGGAGGTGAACTGAGCATCTGTCAGCCAATGCTGTTCCGTCACCAAGTAGCGATGCATGTCTGGCGCAGTCGTGATGGCGCCACCCACAGCCAAAAGCGACAAAGCGGCGAAATGGGTGAATAAGTTGAACCAATCGGCTAAAGTTAAGCTCAGCATCATGGCTTGTCTCTTTTGGCAGAACCATGGGTTTCTTCAATCGCAGCTATCAGCCGATACGCCCAAAACGTGGCAACCATCCCCAAGCCCAGCAATACCCAAGCCAGTGGAATCCGCAGTATCGCAATTGCTATAAATGTAATAGCAGCTAAAGCAATACATACGCCGGCTGACATCACATTTGCCTTCAATGCAGAGACCAGTCGCAACCCGACAGCCGCAATCAACCCAGCCGATACCGCACCCATGCCTTTGAGTGCGCCCTGCGCCATCGGCATATCAGCCACGCTGGCAAACAAGGCTGCAATGACCAACACCACCAGCAGCGGAAAGGTCAAAATCCCCGCCAAGGCCGCCAAACCGCCGCGCAGGCCGAAATAGCGGTCGCCAATCATCAGCGCCAGATTCACCACGTTGGGGCCGGGCAAAATCTGCGCAACCGCCCAGTCTTCGATGAACTCTTCGTTGGTCAGCCAGCGTTTTTCATCGACCAAAACGCGCTGTACCACTGCCAAAACACCGCCAAAACCTTGCAAGGCCAGCCAAGTCATGGACCAAAACAGGTCGGATAGCGAGGTGGGTTGAGGGCGCGGAGATTGGGAATTAGGGGAATTGGGCATTTCAGAGACTACAGACATGCTTCAATCTTAACCTTACAAGCACGCCAAAGTTTCTCAAAGTCCTTCAGCGAGAGGCAAATTAGGACAAAACCACTTAAAACCTTACACTAGGGGGTTACCCTCGGTCAATTTACATATTCCCCCATGAACGCCTCAGTCGACGTCTCTTTATTTGCTCGCGCCGCCAAGCCGCTTTCCAGCTACAAAAAGTACTGGGCGGCTCGCTTTGGCACGGCCAAGTTTTTGCCGATGAGCCGTGTCGAGATGACCGCGCTAGGCTGGGACAGCTGCGACATCATTTTGGTGACCGGCGACGCCTATGTGGACCACCCCAGCTTTGGCATGGCCGTGATTGGCCGCATGCTGGAAAACCAGGGTTTTCGCGTCGGCATCATCGCGCAGCCCGACTGGCAAAGCGCCGAGCCGTTCAAGGCGCTGGGCAAGCCCAATTTGTTCTTCGGCGTGACGGCTGGCAACATGGATTCGATGATCAACCGGTACACGGCTGACCGTAAAATCCGCAGCGATGACGCCTACACCCCCGGCGACATAGGCGGCAAGCGCCCCGACCGCGCCGCGATTGTCTACAGCCAGCGTTGCCGTGAAGCGTGGAATGACGTGCCGATTGTGTTGGGCGGCATTGAAGGCTCGCTGCGCCGCATCGCGCATTACGATTATTGGAGCGACAAAGTGCGCCGCTCGGTGGTGGTGGACGCCAAGTCTGACCTGCTGCTGTACGGCAATGCCGAACGTGCGATTGTAGAAATTGCCCACCGCCTGGCCGCCAAAGAGCCGATTGCGTCGATTACCGACGTGCGCGGCACCGCCTTTGTGCAGCGCAGCAACCCCGAGGGCTGG
>JAYSZH010000025.1:0-5510 GCA_043738155.1 Polaromonas sp.
AGTCGTTCCGCAAAATGCTACTGGCTATGGCCAGAGATGTGCGCGTTATTTTGATCAAATTGGCAGATCGCAGCCACAATATGCGCACTTTGAGCGATATGCCGCGCAGCAAATGGGGGCGTATTTCTTCTGAAACGCTAGACATCTATGCGCCAATCGCGCATCGTTTAGGCTTAAACCAAACCTACCGTGAACTGCAAGATTTGGCCTTTCGTCACTTGCAGCCTTGGCGCTATGAGGTTCTCTCCAAAGCCGTTGCCAAAGCACGAAACCGCAGGCGTGATCTGATTGAAGCGGTACAGGCCTCTGTCGAAAATTCTTTTTCGACGATCAGCTTGGACACGCAAATCTTTGGCCGCGAAAAGACGCTTTACTCGGTTTACCGAAAAATGGACGAAAAGCACCTCAGCTTTGCGCAGGTAACAGATATTTACGGCTTTCGCGTGGTTGTGCCAACTGCACTTGACTGCTACACCGCACTGGGCTTGATGCATCAACTGTACAAACCAGTGCCCGGCAAGTTCAAGGATTACATCGCCATTCCTAAAATCAATGGCTACCAGTCTTTGCATTCCACCTTGGTGGGGCCTGCTGGCGTGAACGTGGAATTTCAAATCCGAACGCAGGCCATGGACGTGGTGGCGGAGTCGGGGGTTGCTGCGCATTGGTTGTACAAAACAAACGCGCAAGATGCGCAATTAGCTGATCGCATGGGCTCTAAATGGTTGCAATCACTGCTGGACATCCATGATGAAACACGTGATGCAGCAGAGTTTTGGGATCACGTCAAAATTGACTTGTTTCCTGATGCTGTCTACGTGTTCACGCCAAAAAACAAAATCATGTCCATGCCAAGAGGTGCGACCATGGTGGACTTTGCGTATGCTATCCACAGCAATGTGGGCGACCACGCTATTGGTGCAAAAGTGAATGGCAACCAAGTGCCGCTGCGAACCGAGTTGAAAAATGGCGACATCATTGAAGTTATCGCCTCACCCTCCTCTAACCCCAATCCGGGCTGGTTGGGTTTTGTGAAAACAGGCAGAGCACGCTCCAAGATTCGTCACTACCTCAAAACCATGGCTCAAACCGAGTCGATTGACTTGGGCGAAAAACTGCTGACGCAAGCTGTACGCGCCGAAGGATTTCCTGAACTTCCAACAGACTCACAAAACGACCTTGCCATCTGGGACAAACTTTTGCGTTTCACAGGCAACCGCGACAAAGCCGAGCTGATGTCGGACGTGGCGCTCGGCAAACGCGTAGCCAGCATCGTTGCCAAACGTTTGGCGCAACTATTAACCGGCAGTGGCGAAAAACTGGATGCCTTGCTCATCACAAAAGAGCGCTTTTTCTCGCCTGAGCCGCTTTCGCAGGGTGCGATTACTTTAGACGGCAGCGAAAATGCATCTGTCAAATTCGCTACGTGTTGTCGCCCTATTCCTGGCGACTCTATTTTGGGATATTTGGGTCGTGGTGAAGGTTTGACCATTCATATCGCCCAATGCCCAGTCGTCAAGCGCTTACAAAACAAAGACGCTGAGCGGTTTATTGTGGTTGAGTGGTCGGATGAGCCGGTGCGCAGCTTTGAAGTGGGTCTAGTCGCAACCGTAGCGAACGGTAAAGGTGTTTTGGCTAAAGTTGCCGTGACTTTGGCAAACTCAGAATCAGATATTTCGCACGTTGACATGGGGTCAGAGTATGCGCAAGACGCGACCGACCTGCGGTTCGTCATCTCTGTGCGCGACCGCTCGCATTTAGACCTCGTGCTCAAAAACCTGCGCCGCACGGCATCAGTTTTGACGGCTGAGCGGATGCTGCCTGGTGGTACTAGTGCATCGGTACTTTCGGATAATCCACGCGAATAATTTCAATGTCTTGACTACCGCTAGGCGAAGTCAGCCGAACCACATCGCCCACTTGCGCTCTCAGCATAGACCGCGCAACCGGCGAAACCCAAGTCACCTGCTGTCGCAAATTGTCCGCTTCGTCGATGCCCAAAATGGTCACCGTTCTCTGTAAACCATTCTCTTCTTCGTAAGTCACCGTTGCACCGAAGAACACCTGGTCACTGCCAAAATGCACGCTGGGATCACTGATTTCGGCAATTTCTAAGCGCTTGGTCAAAAACCGAATTCGGCGATCAATCTCTCGCAGCCGCCGTTTGCCGTAAATATAGTCACCATTTTCCGAGCGGTCGCCGTTACTCGCCGCCCAGTGCACCACATCAACGACTTTGGGGCGCTCGTTATCGATTAAATCCAGCAATTCCAATCGAATTCGAGAATACCCTGCAGGCGTGATGTAGTTTTTACCGCCAACGGGCAAAGCCGGCAGACCGATGTCACCGTCATCCTCAGAATCGGTTTCTTTGGTAAAGGCTTTGCTCATGGTGTAAAAATGGTGGGCCCCCCGTGAGTCGAACACGGCACCAACGGATTATGAGTCCGCTGCTCTAACCAAGCATGAGCTAGGGGCCCGAACTCAGTATTGTAGTTGCAGTCACGTTCTAAATTTGAGGCTTATTTTTGATGGCTCAGCGCGTTGCTGACCAATTTAGAGGTGATATCGACGATTTGGATCATCCGGTCGTAGTGCATGCGGGTGGGACCGATAACGGCTAAGGTGCCGACGACTTGCCCATCTACCTCGTACGGCGCGCTGACCACGGACAAATCTTCGATGGGCACAACATGGCTTTCGCCACCGATGTAGATACGCACGCCCTCGGCTTGGCTGGAGGTGTCCAAGAGGCGCATGAGCTGCGTTTTTTGCTCAAACAGGTCAAAAGCGCGGCGCAATTGGCCCATATCGGTAGAAAAATCACTCACAGAGAGTAAATTACGCTCGCCAGCGATGACCACTTCGTCTTGCTCTTGCGTCAACACTTCAGAGCCGATTTGCACCGCAGCATTCATCAAATGGGCGATTTCGCCACGCAGTTGGTCAACTTCTAGCTTGAGGCGCTCGCGCACTTGCTCGATGGCCATACCTGCGTAATTGGCGTTCAAAAAGTTGGATGCCTCTAGCAATTGCGATTGCGAAAAATCCGCTTCGGTAAAAATCACGCGGTTTTGCACGTCTCCGTCCGGCGCGACGATGATGACCAAATAGCGTTTTTCGGATAATTTCAAAAACTCGATGTGTCTGAACACCGACGTGCGCCTGGGCGCAATCACCACACCGACGAACTGTGACAGGCTGGAGAGCAAATGCGCCGCATTGGTAATTACCTTCTTGGGCTGCTCTGCCGCCAAGATTTGCGGGGCAAAGGTTTCGCGCTGCGCGGTGAGCATGGTGTCAACGAATAACCTGTAGCCGCGTGTGGTCGGAATGCGCCCTGCCGAGGTGTGCGGACTGGCAATCAGCCCCAGCTCTTCCAAATCGGACATCACATTGCGAATGGTGGCAGGTGACAACTCAAGGCCAGAGGCACGCGACAAGGTGCGCGAACCGATAGGTTGTCCATCGGCGATATAGCGTTCAACCAACGCTTTCAACAATAACTTGGCTCTGTCGTCTAGCATGATGGCATTTTAGTATGATGTGAATAAGCTCATACCCTTTAATCGACACATTTATCGATGACTAACTCGCAATCTTCTTCACAATCACGCTTTTCAAAAGTTGCCCTGATTGGCAAATTTCACGCGCCTGGCCTGGTCGCGAGCGCAGGTGTACTTGATGATATTGCGCAATTTTTGACCGATTTGGGTTGCAAAGTGGTGTTGGAGCAAACGACGGCACAACTCTCAGGCATCGCAGACTACCCTACTTTAGACGTGCAAGGCATCGGCGAACAATGTGATTTGGGCTTGGTGGTGGGCGGCGACGGTACCATGCTTGGCATTGGCCGCCAGCTTGCGCCCTATGGCGTGCCCTTGATTGGCATCAACCAGGGGCGTTTGGGCTTTATCACCGATATTGCGCTGGAGGGCTACCAAAGCGTGCTCAAACCCATGCTGATGGGCGAATTCGAGGAAGACCACCGCAGTCTGATTCAAGGCAAGGTGATGCGGCAGGGCAAATGCGTGTTTGACGCGCTGGCGATGAACGATGTGGTGATCAACCGTGGCGGCACATCAGGCATGGTGGAGCTACGCGTTGACGTGGATGGCCATTTTGTGGCGAACCAGCGGGCTGACGGTTTGATTATCGCAACGCCAACGGGCTCGACCGCCTATTCGCTGTCGGCTGGTGGGCCTTTGTTGCACCCTTCTGTACCAGGCTGGGTGCTCGCGCCGATTGCCCCGCACAACTTGTCGAACCGCCCCATCGTGCTCGCCAATGTGGTTGAAATTACGGTAGAAGTCGTCTCTGGCCGCGACGCAAGTGCCAATTTCGACATGCAGTCGATCACAGAAATGTTGATCGGCGATTGCATCAAACTGATGAAATCACAGTATTCCGTGCGGTTTTTACACCCCAAGGGCTGGAGCTATTACGACACGTTGCGCAAAAAACTGCATTGGAACGAGGGGGGCGCGTAATGATGTTTAGGGAATACACATGGCTTTGAAAAGAATAGCTCTGCGCGATTTCGTTATCGTACGCGAGCTGGAACTTGATTTAAAAAGCGGTTTTACAGTGCTGACGGGTGAAACGGGCGCTGGCAAATCTATTTTGATTGACGCTTTGCAACTTGCTTTGGGCTCGCGTGCAGATTCTTCTTGGGTGCGTGAAGGCGCAAATCGCGCGGAAGTGAGTGCTGAGTTTGATATTCCAGCCGCACGCAAAGACTGGTTCACCACTTGGCTCAACGAAGCTGGTTTTGATGTGGAAGACACTTTTGAAAATACTTTGTTATTGCGCCGCACGGTTGATACTGCCGGCAAGAGCCGCGCATGGGTCAACGGCAGCACTGCGACAGCATCACAATTGAAAGAACTGGGCGACGAGCTGGTGGATATTCACGGCCAGCACGCTTGGGCCACACTGAGCCGTGCGGATGCGGTGCGCGACCTGCTGGACGCTTATGCAGGCAACAATTGCATGACTTTAAGTGGCTTATGGACGCAATGGCGCACAGCCACCAAAGCGCTGGACACCGCCAAATCGGCAATGAACAACCTGCAAAACGAACGCGAGCGCGTGCTGTGGCAAATCACCGAAGTGGACAAACTAGCGCCCGGCGCTGACGAGTGGGACGAGCTGAACGCCCAGCACACCAAGTTGTCGAACGCGCAATCGCTTTTGGAAGCGGCGCAAACGGCGTTGTCTGCGCTGCAGGATGACGAATCTGACTCTGGCGCTGACGTGATCAGCGGCCTCGTCAAAGCCCACAGCGCTTTAGAAGCCCGTGCGCATATTGAGCCTGAATTCAAAGCCTTGACAGACGTTTTGGCGTCGAATTTAGCGCAACTTGAAGACGCAGCGCACAGCTTGAACAGCTATTTGCGCAAAACCGAGCTGGAGCCGCAGCGTTTGGCGGAGCTGGACGAACGCATGGCGCTGTGGCTGTCGCTGTCGCGCCGCTACAAACGCACACCTGAAGAGCTGCCGGCTTTGTT
>JAYSZH010000026.1:0-5487 GCA_043738155.1 Polaromonas sp.
TCAACGAGAAGCCTTCCTCATGCGTTATTGGGAAGAGCTTGATGTGGCCGAGACTGCTGCTGCTATGGGATGCTCTGAGGGCAGCGTGAAAACGCACTGCTCCAGAGCTGTGGCGGCACTAGCTAAAGCCTTGAAAGCTCGGGGAATACAACTATGAACAGCTTAACTTACAACTTATCTCGCATGGAATCGCTAGATTCCGCAAAATATTCAGCACAAATAGCCCAAGACCGCTTCGGACTGAAGCTTGCTGCTCGCCTTTCGTCTGGCAGCATTGACTTGCCACACGATATTTCTGAGCGCCTGCGCGTCGCCCGCCAGCAAGCCGTCACGCAACGCAAACGCACCCAGCTCGCGACTTCTACCAAATCAGCTACAGCAGTTTATGGCTCGGGCGGCTCCGCCAGCATGAGTTTTGATGATGAAGGCTTGAATCTATGGAACAGCTTGGCTTCTTTTCTGCCGTTAATTGCCCTGGTGATTGGGCTGATTTCTATCTCCCTGATTCAAAATGACCTGCGCGCCACCGAATTGGCTGAAGTCGATTCAGCCCTATTGGTTGACGACTTGCCGCCGTCTGCCTATGCCGATGCTGGTTTTGCCCAATTTCTAAAATTGCACGCTGACTACAACGCCACGCACCCGGGCGAAAACGCTGGTCAGTAAGTTGCATAACAAGATTGTGGATTTTCGGCATGCAGGCAAAAACAAAACTCGTTAAATTTGGGTTATCCAGCGCACTTGTTGCTGCGCTTGTAGCCTTTGCGAGCTTGGTGACTGCACAAAACATCACGTCAACGACAACAGCCTCAACAGCGTCTGTCATTGCAACACAAGCGGCCAAACCTGTACTAGCTGCTGCAAAAATAGCAAAAGCACCCGCTGACACATGGGATAAATTGACGCCAACGCAAAAGATCGCGCTGCAACCTTTGTCTACCAACTGGGCAAACCTGACTGAAGGCCACAAGCGCAAATGGATTGCTGTTTCTGCTAATTTTGCACAATTCAGCCCTGAAGACAAAACAAAATTGCACAGCCGCATGACCGAATGGGCCAGTTTGAGCGCCAAGCAACGCGAACAAGCCCGCATCAACTTTGCGCAAAACAAAACATTAACACCAAGCGACAAGCAAGCCAAATGGGAAACCTACAAAGCGCTGCCACCAGAAACCAAGCAAGCCTTGGCAAATATCAACGTCGCACCGAAACCAACAGGTGCAGCAACTGCTGCCAAACCGGTCGCCAAGGACAAATTGGTCGCCAGCAAGCCAAATTCTGACAAAGCCACGGTTCGATGAACGAAGCGTTGGTTGAATCGGTAGCGCTTTTGACTGCTCCAAGCTTGAAACGCCGCATGGCCTGCTGGCTGTACGAAGGCTTGCTCATGTTTGGGGTTGTTTTCATTGCTGGCTACTTGTTCGGCACACTCAGCCAAACGCGCCATGCGCTGAACAACCGCCACGCCCTGCAAGCCTTTCTATTCCTCATTTTCGGCATCTACTTCGCTTGGTTTTGGGCCAAAGGTCAAACCTTGGCGATGAAAACGTGGAACATCCGCGTTGTTACCACGTCCGGCCAACCCATCACCCAAATGCGCGCCTTGGCTCGTTATGTTTTCAGTTGGATTTGGCTTTTGCCACCGCTCGCCGCCCTTGCACCATTTTCACTCAGCGGCGGGGAAACCAGTTTGCTCGTCATCGGCTGGGTTTTGGTGTACGCCTTATTGAGCCGTTTTCAGCCCCAGCAGCAGTTTTGGCACGATGTTTGGGCAGGTACGCGCTTGGTTGACTCAAAACCACTCAGCCGTTGATCGACCGATAGTCGATAATCCGTGGATGCAAAATTCACATGATCCAGAAGTAAATCCACAAAAAGCCCGCACAGGCTTAAACCGCATCATCCACGCAGGCGGTTATTCCATTCAAGGCTTAAAAGCGGGCTGGGGTGAAACCGCTTTTCGACAAGAAGCCATCGCGGCTATTTTCTTGGTTCCTGCGGCTTTTTGGCTGGGACGTAACTGGGTGGAAACTGCCTTACTGGCAGGCACAGTGCTGATTGTGATGATTGTGGAACTTCTCAACACCGGCATTGAAACGGCGATAGACCGCATTGGGCCAGAGTGGCATGCCTTGTCAAAACGCGCCAAAGACATGGGCAGTGCCGCTGTGTTGCTCAGCCTGCTGCTGTGCGGTGGCGTATGGGCAGCTGCATTGCTGCAGCGCTTTTGTCTTTAAATTTCTTAAATTAATTTAAACACTTAAACGGCAATCTCGTCCTGCTCGCCTGTACGGATACGCACCACACGCTCCACGCTGGTCACAAAAATCTTACCGTCACCGATTTTTCCGGTACGGGCGGCTTTGACGATGGCGTCTACGCACAAATCTAAATCGGCCGACTTCACGACCACTTCGACTTTGACTTTCGGTAAAAAGTCGACCACATACTCTGCACCACGGTACAACTCAGTGTGGCCTTTTTGACGACCAAAGCCTTTGACTTCGGTAACCGTCAAACCCGTCACGCCGCATTCAGCCAAGGCTTCGCGGACTTCTTCGAGTTTGAACGGTTTGAGAATGGCTGTGATGAGTTTCATAGAATCTGTCTCTTTCTTTAATGTGTGAATACGAGCTTTTAAGGAGATTATCACTTAAAAAAGAGCACCGTCATTCCCGCGAAGGCGGGAACCCACACTTGCCACCTATGGATTCCCGCCTTCGCGGGAACGGCAGAATTTAGGCGCGAAATTTGCTCGTGATCGGATACCGCCAATCCTTGCCAAAACTACGGTGCGTCACACGAATGCCAATCGGCGCTTGGCGGCGTTTGTGTTCGTTGATTTTGATCAGATGGGTGACGCGCTGCACATCTGCCGGTGCAAAACCAGCGGCCAAAATCTCGGCAATGCTTTGGTCGTTTTCCATGTAGCGCTCCAAAATCGCATCCAACACCTCGTAGGGCGGCAAGCTGTCTTGGTCTTTTTGATCGGCGCGCAGCTCGGCGCTGGGTGGTCGGGTGATGATGCGCTCGGGTATCGGGTTGCTGCCCGTGCCATTCGGGTCGTTCTGGTTGCGCCACAGGCAAAGCTTGAAAACCGTGGTTTTCGCGATGTCTTTGATCGCTGCAAAACCGCCCGCCATGTCGCCGTACAGCGTGCAATAGCCAGTCGCCATTTCGGACTTATTACCGGTGGTCAGCACCATGCGGCCAGATTTGTTGGACAGCGCCATCAACAGCGTGCCGCGAATCCGCGCCTGGATATTTTCTTCGGTCGTGTCTTCTTTCAAGCCCTCAAACTCAGACGCCAAGCTCTTTTTGAATGCCTCAAACTCAGGCACGATTGAGATTTCGTCGTAACGCACCCCCATGCGATGCGCCATGTCGCGGGCGTCTATCCAGCTGATGTCTGCGGTGTAGGGCGACGGCATCATGACGGCTCTGACCTTGTCTTTACCCAAAGCGTCAACAGCTAATGCGAGCACCAAAGCCGAGTCGATACCACCCGACAGCCCCAAAATCGCGCCCGGAAAGCCGTTTTTACCCAAATAGTCGCGAATACCCAGCACCAAGGCATCCCACAAATCGGCCTCGTCACTGCGCAGCGGGGCAATAGTATCTGATCTGCCATTCACTTCATTTACTATCAAATCAATAGCTGATGAGTCATTATTTACGCCGGCTAGAGTTCTATTTACCCCTATAAATAAGAGTTTTTCCTTAAAACTCTCCGCCCTAGCCACCAAATCCCCATTTGAATTCAGCGCAAACGAGCCACCGTCAAACACCACCTCGTCCTGCCCACCCACCAAGTGCGCGTAAATCAGCGGCAAACCGGTTGCTTTGACCCGATCTGCCATGCGCTGCACCCGCTCGCCGCCCTTACCAACATGGAAAGGCGAGGCGTTGATGACCGCCAGCACCTGCGCGCCCGCTTCCAACGCCAACTGCGCGGGTTCGGCAAACCAAGCGTCTTCACAAATAAGTAAGCCCACGCTCACTTGTTTTCCCTGCTCACCAATTTGAAACACACAAACGCCCTGTCCCGGGGTGAAATAGCGCCGCTCGTCAAACACCTGGTAATTGGGCAGTTCGCGCTTGGCGTAGGTTTCCAGAATTCGCCCTTCGCTGATGACGCTTGCCGCATTAAACCGCCGCTGAATCGCCACCGATTTGCTGCGCTCGTCCCCGCCCGTGGGGTGGCCGACGACGACGACCATGCCTTTTAACCCTGCACACGCATCGACCACTGTTTTCACGGCATCATGGCAGGCGGAAATGAAGGCGGGACGCAAAAACAAGTCTTCCGCCGCGTAGCCGCAGATGGATAATTCAGGCGTGAGCAGCAACCGAGCGCCTTGTCTGTACGCTTCATTGGCTGATGCGATGATTTTTTGCGCATTGCCCTGCAAGTCACCAACGACGAGGTTTAATTGCGCAACGCAGATTTTGAGTGTCATATTGATATGAAAATGGTTATAAATCGAGGTAATTCATCAGCCCAAGCCTGTCATTCCCGCGAAGGCGGGAATCCATGGTGGCGCTTGTGGATTCCCGCCTTCGCGGGAATGACGACTCATATAGAAATTTCTCATAAATGTCATTGAAAAACAAAGCTTCTTCACTCGATTATGTCATTCGCGAACACGCTTCGCCGCTAGAGGTAAATGCCGCTGCGTGGAACGCCCTGCTCGCCCAGCAAAGCCACCCCAGCCCCTTCCTGCGGCACGAGTATTTGGCGGCGATGCACGAGAGCGAAAGTGCGAGTCCACAAACAGGCTGGACACCCCGTTTCATCACGTTATGGCAAGGCGATGAGCTTCAAGCCGCCTGCCCGCTCTACCTCAAAGACCATTCCTACGGCGAATTCGTCTTCGACCACAGCTGGGCCAACGCCTACCAGCAGCACGGCCTGCCCTACTACCCCAAAGCCCTCATCGCCCCGCCCTTCACCCCCGTACCCGGCTCGCGGCTGCTGGCGCGGGATGCCCAATCGCGTCAATTGCTGCTCAAAGCCGTGATTGCTTGGTGCGACAAAGAAAATTTATCGTCCCTGCACCTGCTGTTTTGCAGCGATGAGGATGTGGAAGCTTGCAAAGCTGAGGCGTTGATGCTGCGGCATACCGTGCAATTTCACTGGACGAACCGCGCCCAAACCGTTCGCCCACCCCTCCCCTCCGTTCGCCCTGAGCCTGTCGAAGGGTTCTCTCAACATTCACTTGAGAAGGCTTCGACAAGCTCAGCCCGAACGGATAGTGCTGGTGGCTACAAAGATTTCGACGATTTCCTAAGCACCCTAGCCCAAGACAAACGCAAAAAAATCCGCGCCGAACGCCGCAAAGTCGCCGAGGCTGGCGTCACTTTCCGCTGGTCGCTGGGCGTAGATATCAGCGATGCAGACTGGGATTTCTTCTACCGCTGCTACGAACGCACCTACTGGGAGCACGGCAACGCCCCGTATTTGAGCCGCGACTTCTTCAAACAGAT
>JAYSZH010000027.1:0-15354 GCA_043738155.1 Polaromonas sp.
GGAATAGTATTACCTCCTGTCGCCATTCCAGCCGCCGCTTATGTGCCTTTTGTTAAAACCGGCAACCTGGTATTTCTAAGTGGCCATATCGCCAAAAAAGATGGCAAAGCCTGGGTTGGTCAATTCGGTAAAAATATGACGACTGAAGAAGGCAAAGCTGCCGCACGCAGCATTGCTATTGATCTCATGGGGACACTACATGCTGCAATAGGTGATTTGAACCAAGTCAAACGCATCGTCAAAGTGATGAGCTTGGTGAACTCAACTGGTGATTTCACGGAGCATCATCTGGTGACGAATGGCTGCTCAGAACTGATTGGCGAAATTTTTGGCGCTACAGTTGGTGCGCACGCTCGCAGCGCCTTTGGTGTCGCTCAAATTCCTATGGGTGCGTGCGTAGAGATTGAACTGATCGCCGAAGTTTAAAAGAATAGCAAAAAGTCGTCGGTGTTTACCCTCAAAAATTCATGATGCGAAATGAGCTTTCGTAATTAACTGCGCAAACGATTATCATCGTGCCAATTTATGACGGAACGCTTTTTACAGCGATAGCTTCGTCATGCGCCAGTTTATAAACTCTTGGAGCACTTCTGTGGATAGACTACTAAAATTCGCCTTTGGCGTGGATTGGGTCAGTGAAAAATTTGGCATCATTGCCTCGTGGACAGTATTGTTTGCAGCGTTAATCTCTGCTGCCAATGCATTTGTTCGCTATGGTTTCAATTGGAGCTCGAACTCATTTACCGAACTTCAGTGGTATTTATTCGCTTATATGGTGATGGTGGGCGCACCTATTGTGCTGAAACTCAATGAGCATGTACGTGTTGACTTGATCTATGGCAAGCTCAAAGGCAACAAGCCTGTTTATGTTGACTTGTTCGGCTTGGTTTTTTTCTTGCTACCAGTCATCAGTATGTTGGCTTACTTGTCGTGGCCCTATTTTTTAAACGCATTCACAACTGGTGAAATGTCGCAAAATGCCGGTGGCTTGATACGCTGGCCTGCAATTTTGGCCTTGCCGCTTGGTTTCGCACTTATGTGGTTTCAAGGTTGGTCTGAAATCATCAAGCGGGTAGCCTACCTCACAGGTCACTACCAAATGGATACCCATTACGAAAAGCCGTTGCAATAAGCGCTGCTGTATTTACACAAAATACAGACACGAACAGCAATCAAACTTAATGCAATCAAATTTTAGGACTTAAAAAATGGAAATGGTCAATTTCGCACCCGTCATGTTTGCGGGGCTTATCGTCATCATGCTGATCGGTTTCCCGGTCGCCTTTTCGCTAGCTGCTTTGGGCTTAGCCAGCGGCTTGTACGCTATCCAAATGGGTTGGTTTCCAGCCGCATTCATGGGCAATTTGCCTATTTCATTGTTCTCTATCTTGAACAATGAGCTGCTCTTAGCGATTCCATTTTTCACCTTCATGGGCACCATTTTAGAAAAATGCGGCTTGGCTGAAGACATGCTGGACTCGATGGGGCAATTATTCGGCACCAAACGCGGTGGTGTTGGTTATTCCGTCATCATCGTCGGTTTCGTGCTTGGCGCGATTACGGGTACTGTTGCAGGACAAGTGATAGCGATGGCATTGATTTCACTGCCCGTGATGATGAAGTACAACTACAACATGCGTTATGCCACAGGCGTGTTGGCCGCTTCAGGAACCATCACGCAACTTGTGCCACCATCTTTGGTTTTGGTGGTATTGGCTGACCAATTGGGCAAACCAGTTGGCGATATGTACAAAGGTGCCTGGGGTCCATCATTGCTGCAAGTGGGAATGTTTATTATCTATACCTTCGCTCTTTCACGGATCAAGCCAGACTACTTGCCTGCAATCCCGCGCAACGAGCGTACTTTAGACGGCTGGGCGCTGTGGAAGAAGGCATTACGCGGCATTGTTCCATCTGCTGTTTTAATTTTTACTGTGTTGGGTTCAATGGGGGGCTTGCCTGGGCAGAAAGTTGCAATTGCCACTCCTACTGAAGCTGGAGCGATGGGCGTCGTTGGAGCAATGCTTTTGGCAGCCATGTCAAAACGTCTTACAAAAGCGCTTATCTGGGAAGCGATGCAAGGTACTATGCGTCTAACAGCCATGGTGGTGTTCATTCTTATTGGTTCACGTGTCTTTAGCCAAGTATTTCAAGGTGTAGACGGTGCTGTGTGGGTCGAGCACTTGCTAACAGGCCTGCCTGGTGGGCAAGTTGGCTTTTTGATTGTCGTCAATATCTTTGTGTTTTTCTTGGCTTTCTTTTTGGACTTCTTTGAAATCGCTTTCATTATTGTGCCTATGCTGGCACCTGTCGCCGAAAAGCTAGGTATCGATTTGGTTTGGTTTGGCGTGCTACTTTGCGTTAACTTACAAACAAGTTTCATGCATCCACCCTTTGGTTTTGCACTGTTCTATTTGCGAGGCATTGCAGATACGCTGTTTAAAGACAAACGGATTCCCGTGCCTGTCAAATCAAATGACATCTACATGGGCGCGATTCCTTGGGTGATCATGCAAGTGATCTTGGTGTTTGTTGTTATTTTCGTACCTCAGTCCGTGACGATGTTTTTGGATAAAGAGATAGTTGTTGATGTCGATAAAGTCAAAATTGAAATTCAAGCACCGAGCGAATCCAAGCCTGCGATGAGTGATGCCGACGAACAAAAGAGAATGGAAGATTTGTTCAAAGCTTCTTCTCAAAAGTAACTTTTAAGAATGGATGCTAAAGGTTGGCCTTTACCACTTGAATTAGATCTTGCACCAGGTCAGGTCGTCAGTGGTAAAGCTTTTTCGGTAGCCTTCCGTGTGTTGGCTTTGCTTTTGGTTGAAGGTGTGGCCTGGTGGGCTTATGTGCTGTGGAGTAATGGCAAACTAGGGACTTCTGTCACCAACAGTCAGTTGTGGCTATTTGCTGCACTGGTTTTGATGTTCATCACAGTTTTCTACGTGTTTCGTAGTGTGACCTCAGTAAGCGGAACACACTTAAAACAAAGCTGGATATGGAACAAAGAAATGCCTATCTCGGACTTAGCCTATGTGAAACTAATTCGGCTGCGTGGTTTTGATTGGTTGATTGCTCCCAGACTGTATGCGAGAACGCACGGCGGAAAATTTGCTTCGTTTTATGCTTCTACACCAGCAGTATTAGAGGAGTTTGAAAAAATAAGCACCAAGCTTAGTTACCGCTAATTCTTTGTAAAGATATCTGGCAAAAAAAAGCCCCGCACGCGGGGCTTTTTACACTAAAACTTAATTAAAGTTTTTGCTGTTGCATGAAATCGTCAAAACCTGCTTCGGTGAAACGGAACCAAGTGTTTGCATCCGCACGGAATTTAGAATAATCAGCGTAAATTTTCTTCCACTCTGGATTCTTTGTATTCAGCTCTTCATACAAAGCCATGGATTCTTTGAACGCCAAATCCATAATATCTTTAGGGAAACGATGCAATTTTGCACCAGCGCCTACCAGTTGCTTTAAAGCAACTGGGTTTCTGCCATCATATTTTGCTTGCATGTCAACGTGCGCATAGGTCGCTGCAGCTTCAACAATCGCTTTGTTTTCTGCGGACAATGCATTAAAAGCCTTTTGATTGATGAAGAAGTCTAACTGTGGACCACCTTCCCACCAACCTGGATAGTAGTAATGAGGCGCTACTTTATTGAAACCAAGCTTTTGGTCATCATAAGGACCAACCCACTCTGCAGCATCAATCGTTCCTTTTTCTAGCGCTGTATAAATTTCGCCACCGGGAATATTGGCAGGAACACCACCCATGCGTTCAAAAACACGTCCTGCAAAACCACCGATACGCATTTTCATGCCCTTCAGGTCAGCTGCAGATTTGATTTCTTTACGATACCAGCCACCCATTTGTGCGCCCGTGTTTCCACCCGGGAAGTTGATCATGTCGTACTTGGCATAAAACTCACGCATCAGCTTCAAGCCGTTGCCTTCATACATCCAAGCAGTCATTTGACGGCTGTTCAAGCCAAATGGAATAGCACAACCAAGAGCGAAAGCCTCATTCTTTCCGTGAAAGTAATAAGGTGCCGTGTGGCACATTTCAACTGAGCCTTGCTGAACTGCGTCAACAACACCAAACGGAGGTGTAATTTCACCGCCAGCGTGTACTGAAATTTCAAACTTTCCGCCAGACATCGCTTTGACTTGCTTGGCAAATTCATTTGCTGCGCCAAAAATAGTGTCCAGTGCTTTAGGAAAGCTAGATGACAGACGCCAGCGCACTGCTGCTTGCGCATTGACAACCGCAGGTGCAACACCAGCAGCTAGAACGCCAGCGATACCAGCATTTTTAATTAGGGAACGACGATCCATGTAATTTACTCCGAGAGGTTAAGTTAAGTAATCCGAACACCTTATGAGCGAACGAAGACCAGTAGTGATCACCTCCGATTGTAGGAAACTTCATGGTAACTTTGGTGCGGGTTTTCCCTTGAACAGCCGAATGTTCTTAGACTTAAGAACCGCGTTGTCAAAAATTAAATCGTTAATCGTGTTTGCTAAACACGTTGATCGACGCCTCAATACCTGCAGCATCTAAGCCCTGCATGGACAGCAGCTTGGCGGGCTCGCCATGCTCAATGAAAACATCGGGCAAACCCAGTTGAAGCAAGGGCTTCAATAGCCCCATGCTTTGCAGGGCTTCACCCACGGCACTGCCGGCACCGCCCATCAACGCACCTTCTTCAACGGTGACCAGTGCATCATGTGTCGTTGCAATTTGCTTGAGCATGTCCAAATCCAATGGTTTCACCCAACGCATGTTCACAGCTGTGGCATCGATTTTTTCTGCCACTGCTAAAGCAGGTTGTAACATCGTGCCAAACGCTAAGATGGCGACTTTTTTACCTTGGCGTCTGATTTCTGCTTTGGCATACGGTAAGGCCGTCAAAGACGTATCAACCGCAACACCCGCTCCTGCGCCGCGCGGATAGCGCACAGCGACGGGGTGGTTTTGCTCAAAGGCTGTGGTCAGTAATTGACGGCACTCATTTTCATCGGCAGGGCAAGCAATGCTCATATTAGGAATGCAGCGTAAAAACGGGATATCGTAAGCACCCGCATGCGTTGCCCCGTCTGCACCTACCAAGCCTGCGCGGTCTAATGCAAACACCACAGGTAAGTTTTGCAAAGCAACGTCATGAATCAACTGGTCATACGCGCGCTGCAAAAATGTTGAGTAAATGGCCACAACTGGCTTCAAACCCTCACACGCCAAACCTGCCGCAAAGGTGACGGCATGCTGCTCAGCAATACCCACATCAAAATAGCGCGCTGGAAATCGTTTTTCAAACTCGACCATGCCCGAGCCTTCGCGCATGGCAGGCGTGATGCCGACCAAGCGCTTGTCTTTTTCGGCCATGTCACACAGCCATTGACCAAACACGTGCGTAAAGGTTGTTTTGGCGGGCGTAGTAGCCTTTTGCAGGCCAATGCTGGGGTCAAATTTGCCCGGGCCATGGTAGGCCACAGGATCAGCCTCTGCCAACTTGTAGCCCTGGCCTTTTTTCGTCACCACGTGCAAAAACTGTGGGCCGGTGAGGTGCTTGATATTTTCTAAAGTTGGAATGAGCGACTCTAAATCATGCCCATCGATCGGGCCAATGTAATTGAAGCCAAACTTCTCAAACAAAGTCGCTGGCACGACCATGCCTTTGGCATGCTCTTCTAATCGCTTGGCCAGTTCAAACAAAGGCGGCGCCACTTTCAGAACTTGTTTACCTGCATTTTTTGCTGCGGCGTAAAACTGGCCGCTCATGAGCTGCGCTAAATAGCGGTTCAAAGCGCCTACAGGCGGGCTGATACTCATATCGTTGTCGTTCAATATGACGAGCAAGTTGCAATCAGCAATGCCAGCGTTGTTCAACGCCTCAAAAGCCATGCCTGCCGTCATCGCGCCATCGCCAATAATGGCGACAGAATAACGGTGTTCACCTTTGATTTTTGCAGCCAGAGCCATGCCCAAAGCAGCAGAAATACTGGTGCTGGAGTGGGCTGTACCAAAGGTGTCGTACTCACTCTCTTTGCGCATGGGAAAGCCCGACAAACCGCCCATCATACGCAGGGTGTCCATGCGGCCACGCCGCCCTGTCAAAATTTTGTGCGGATAAGTTTGGTGCCCCACATCCCAAACCAAACGGTCGTCAGGCGTGTTGAAGACGTAATGCAAAGCGACCGTGAGCTCAACCGTGCCCAAATTAGAGCTGAGGTGACCGCCCGTTTTGGAAACGCTGTCCAACAGGTAAGTGCGCAGCTCGCCGGCAACCGCCTTAAGCTGCTCACGCGGCAGTTTGCGCAGGTCTGCAGGGTCGTTAATCGTCTCTAACAACGGATATGATGTAGGCAATGGAAAGTTCATTTGCTATAAATATAATAGCAGCTTAGGCATTAAATACGCCGGCTACAGTCATATATTGAGTATTTATTGGTAAATATTAAACGTATTGAAAAGTATTAAGCAGCTCTATTGACGACCATATGCGCCAATGACTGAAGCGCACGCGTATTACTCAACCCCGTTTGCTCAAGCGCCGCCAGTGCTTGCTGCAACAGCGTATCCGCATACGCTTTTGATGCGCCCAAGCCCATCAAAGACACAAAGGTAGGTTTATCTTGCTCGGCATCTTTGCCAGCTGTTTTACCCAGCGTTGCGGTATCAGCGGTCACATCCAGCACATCATCCACAACTTGAAACGCTAAACCGATAGCCGCACCGTATTCTTGCAAAGCTCTCTGAGCTGAGGGTGAAACGGTGCCACATGCTGCCCCCATCATCACACTGGCTTGCAACAAAGCACCGGTTTTAAGACGATGCATGGTGTGCAGCTCATCAACAGCGAGCCGCTTACCAACGCTGGCTAGATCAATCGCCTGGCCACCAGCCATGCCGTGGCAGCCAGCAGACAGTGCCAAAATCCGACACAGCGTCGCCTGCACTGCTGTTTCCACGACATCAGGGGCTGGTGTTAACAACTCAAAAGCGAGAGCTTGCAAAGCATCGCCGGCCAAAAGCGCCTGCGCCTGGCCGAATTTCACATGCACAGTGGGTTTGCCACGACGTAAAATATCGTTATCCATGCACGGCATGTCGTCATGAACCAATGAGTAAGCATGGATCAACTCGACCGCGCATGCGGCACGAAGCGCTGCTTGGGTGGATTTATCATCCGTTGTTGCAACAGCTTCTGCTGCGGCTAAAACCAAAAGTGGACGCAAACGCTTACCGCCATCCAACACCGCATACCGCATGGCTTGGCTCAAAACAGGCGCTAAATCTTCAGATGCGCTTGAATGAGCAGGCAAATTAGGGGCTACCCAGTCTGACAAAGCCTGCTCAACACGCAGAAGTTGAGCGCTCATCCAAGCTTCGTGCTCAGCCGCTCGATGGTTTGCAGAATGGCTCATTCTTGCACCCAGGGCTTCAACTGGTCGCCATCAATCACACTGATTTGCTGCTCAATCGCCTCTAGCTTGCTTCTGCAAAACATCAGCAATTCAGCGCCACGCTGATAACCTGACATGAGCTGATCCAGCGGCAACTGACCTGATTCAAGCTGCGCAGCCAATTGCTCCAGCTCTTGCAAAGCCGCTTCATAGCTGGTCGGCGCAGCTGTCTTTGAAGCTTTTGTTGCTTTTGCGCCGGTTTCTGGCAATAAAGATTTGGTTGCCATGGTTATGAGAAGAAGGTGATCATCAAAATATAAGCAAAAGAAAAGGTTAAGACTCAAATAAGTCTTAACCTTGCATTTTAGGTGATACCTGCCACCCTGCAGGTTTGATGACGAAAAGTACTTATTTTGATTATTTTGCCATCAGACTAGGCAGCCACAATGAAAATGCGGGCACATAGGTCACCAAAAACAAAGTGGCAATCAGCGCCCCATAAAACGGCCAAATGGTGCGCATCACTTGCCCCACCGATATGCCACCTATAGCGCAGCCCACAAATTGAGTCACACCTACAGGTGGTGTATTTAATCCCAGTGCGCAATTAATGAGCATCATCACACCAAACGTCATAGGGCTCATGCCAAATTGCATGCAAATAGGTAGAAAAATAGGCGTACAAATCAAAATCGTCGCAGCCATATCCAAAAACGTGCCCAAAATAAAAAGCAACACATTCACCAGTAAAAATATCAGCCACGGTGAATCCGTCAAGGACTTCATCCAATCACCCGTCAACTGTGGCACTTCATAAAGCGCTATGAAGTAGCCAAACGCGGCAGATATACCTATGAGCAGCAACACCACACCTGTGGTTTTACAGGCTTTGGCGCATGCTTTTAAGAAATTCTTAAAACTCAAACTCCGATAAACCAACCCAGTCACAATCAATGCCCACAAAACCGCTGTCGCGGCTGATTCTGTCGCTGTAAACACGCCAGACAAAATACCCGTCAGAATAATAACGATGATCATCAAGCCTGGCAGCGCAGCTGCGAATGCTCTAGCGACCTCGCCCCATCCCGCAAAATCTCCCCGCGTTGGATAGCCGCGTTTAACCGCCACCAAATAAGCCGCTGCCAGATTGCTCATCGTGAGTATCAGCGCTGGTATCAAGCAAGCCAAAATCATGCCAAACACGCTGACCGAAGCAATACCTGCCATCGACAGCACCAAAATAATGATATTGTGAGAAGTAGGCATCAATGCGCCCACCAATGAGGCATGCGTGGTCACGTTGACTGCATAGTCTGCATCGTAGCCTTCTTTTTTCATCAACGGAATCATCACCGAGCCCATGGCAGACACATCTGCTAGGGGCGAACCCGCGACGCCGCCAAACAAGGTGCAGCCAACAACATTGCTCATACCCAAGCCACCGCGCACATGCCCCACCAAGCTGTTGGCAAAGCGCACAATGCGGTCGGCAATGCCACCGTACAACATCAACTCACCCGCAAAGATGAAAAACGGGATGGCCAGAAAGGAAAATACCTGCATGCCGCCCACCATTTTTTGGAACACCACCAAAATGGGTAAGCCCGCGTAAAGAATGGTGGCAACAGAAGACAAACCAATCGCAAATGCGACTGGCACACCTATCAACAAAAACAGCGTGAACGTGATGCTTAAAACAATCAATTCCATGATGGCAGCACCTCTTGTCCACGTACCAAAGCGATGATGTGCTCTGCTGAAAACAGCACAATAAGCACCCCGGCAATGACCAAGGGAATGTAGTCAACCGACTCAGGCACGCTCAGCATCGGTTTTTTCTCATTCCATTTCAACGTGGCCCATACCCAACCACTGTAGGCCATCAACACACCAAAAGTTGCCACCAACAGGTGAATGACAACCTCCAGCTTCAAGCGCCAAGATTCGGGCAACAAAGACACTATCGACTCCAAGCCAATATGCCCCGCATCACGCACACCAACCGCCACGCCCAGTGCGGTGACATACATCACCAGCAACATGGCCAAGGCTTCCGCCCATGTGGGCGAGCTGTTGAACACATAACGACCAATGACTTGCCACTGCACGCTGACAATGACAACCAATAGCAGCACAACTGCCAGCATCAAACTGAGCTTGGACAATTGTGCGCAAAATCGCGTGTAAATATCTGTGTACTTACCGGTGAATCCTAACGCTTGAGCTTGCATTGTCATGTCTATTACTTCGTGTCCTGCACAGTTTTAACCAAACGCTTGAGGTCAGGGGTTGTCATGAATTTATCGTAGACAGGACCCATCACCGCTTGGAACGATGCTTTGTCAACATCCACAAATTGCGCGCCTTCGGCTTTGACTTTAGCCAAAGATTTAGCCTCCTGCTCATCCCACTTCTGACGCATAAAAATCACAGAGTCTTTGGCTGCCTTGCGCACCATGTCTTGCTCAGCCTTAGGCAATTTGTCGTAGCTTATTTTGCTCATGACCAAAATTTCGGGTGCCATGGAGTGCTCAGTGCGGCTGTAGAACTTCACCGCTTCTGCGTGTTTGGCGGTGTCGAACGACGGGATGTTGTTTTCAGCCGCGTCGATGATGCCGGTTTTCAAGGCGGTGTACACCTCGCCATATGGCATAGGTGTTGCATTGGCGCCCATGGCTGATATGAGAGAAACCCACAAGTCAGATTGCTGCACGCGGATTTTCATGCCTTTGACATCAGCCACCGTTTTGATCGGTTTTTTGGAATACAACGAGCGAGCACCACTGTCATAAAAAGCCAAACCGATAAAGCCATGCTGTTCGCAGTCTTTCAGGATTTCATCGCCCACTGGGCCATCCAAACTCTTGCGCATGTGTTCCACAGAGCGGAACAAAAACGGCATGGTTGGCACTTGTGTTTTGATGCAAATATTGTTCATCGGGCCGACATTCACGCGCGTGAAGTCAAGCGCGCCAATTTTTACTTGGTCGATCGTTTCTTTTTCTGTGCCTAGCGCTTGTTTGTTGAACACTTTGATGCTGTGCTTGCCGCCAGAGGCTTTATTCAACAATTCGCCCATATGTTTGACGGCGACAACAGTGGGGTAATCGTCCGCATTGTGTGTGTCGGCGGATTTGAATTCTGTTGCTTGGCTGCTTGTAACACCCGCAAGTAACAGCGTAGCAATTGATGCTGCACTGACCATAGTTTTTGTAAATTTCATGATGACTCCTACATTGATGAATTGAAAGATTAAGAAAAGGAAGCAGAGAAATAAGGCTCAGAGAAACAAGGCTCTATTTGGCCTTTTACATTTAGCTCAACACTAAAAACAGCACCACTCAACCCTGCTTCGTTGCCTACAGCAACAGCGGGTTGTATCGACGTGACAAAAAGAATATTCAATTCTGGCCCACCAAAAGCGCACATGGACGGCTTTGAAACGGGCACGTTTAACGACGTTATCAATTCACCGGTTGGGCTGAATTGGTGAATTTTTCCGGCATCGTTGGCGCAAATCCAATAGTTGCCATCCGTGTCTACCGCCGCACCATCAGGTCGGCCAGGATAGGCCGTCATGTCGACAAATTCAAGACCATCGGCTATTGAGGCATCTGCGCTGTTGAAATCAAACGCCCAGATTTTCTGCACCGTTGGATGTGAGTCTGACAAATAGTAGGTCGCTCCATCTGGGCTGAATGCCATGCCATTCGGCGTGATCAAGCCTTCAACTTTGGGTGTGCCTAGGCCATTCTTATCAAAGCAATACACCGCGCCCACCTGCTTGGCAGCTGCCATGTCCATGCACATGGTACTGACCCAAAATCGGCCTTGGCTATCGCAGCGCCCATCGTTAAAGCGCATATTAGGCTGCGGATGTTCGACAGCGGCTAGCAGATGTGCTTTTGTTTGCTGATTTGCCAATAGCTGAAGCTCAAAAATCCCGGTTTCCATCGCGGCAACAACACAGCCTGCTTTTTTCATCAACGCAATACAGCCCACGCGCTCATCCGTTGTCCACGTTTGCTGCGTTTTGCTCTGCCAATCGTAACGGTGGATGTGCTTTCCCTCTATGTCCACCCAATACAGTGCCTGCTCGGCGGCTGACCACACTGGGCATTCACCCACGCGGTCGCGGCTTGTTGTCAGGGGTTTGAAGACTTGCATGGCGTGCTGTGAAGACTCTAAATTACTAAAATGGCCCAGCTTGCACAAAGCCACCACCTTGAAATTGCGCTACAGGCGATGTCAAATCTGGAGCTTGCGTGCGGGCGTACACGGCATCTTTGAACACGTCTGAGCTGTCCTGCGCTTTGTAGCCGATATGATTCGCTTGCGAGTTGTCCCACCACGTCACCGCGTTGTTTGACATGCCAAAAATAATGCTGTGCCCCAGCACCGGCGTGGTCAAGCACGCGGTGATCAAGCGGTGCAAATCGTCAAAACTCAACCACGTTGCCAACATGCGGCGGTCTTTCGGCTCGGGGAAAGACGAGCCGATGCGCACACAAGCAGTTTCAATGCCATAGCGGTCAAAGTAAAAACGTGACAAATCTTCGCCAAACGCCTTGCTCACGCCGTACAAACTGTCGGGGCGCGGCGGGTGCGAGGCGTTGATGGTTTCAGACTGTTTGTAAAAACCCGTCACATGGTTGGAGCTGGCAAACACGATGCGCTTGACACCCTGCTTGCGGGCTGCCTCATACAAGTTGTAAACGCCCAAGATATTGCCCTGCAAAATCGGCTCAAAGGCTGCTTCGGTAGATACGCCGCCCAAATGCACCACGGCGTCCACGCCTTGCATCATGCCCATCACCGCGCTGGCATCGGCCAAATCAGCCAAAACCAGCTCTTCTTGTTCGCCCGCCAAGCCAAAGGCCACGCGGTCTGCGCTGCGCAGAATCTTGCAATTGGCCTTGAGCCGTGGCCGCAGCGCTTGGCCCAGCCCGCCGGCTGCGCCTGTTAATAACAGTCGATTGTGCGAAAGAATAGTCATGAAAATACTTTAAACGCTTTAAAAGACGAAGTGATTGGACATTTCTGATAAATTTGATACAGTCAGATGACTTCCAACTTATCAGTTGTTAGTTGTCAGACAACAACTAATGTATTTGTTCCCTTGTAAGCTGTCAAGTATTAATAGATGCCCCCCTAGGTAAACCCCTAAGCTTTTAAATTATGCTCGTAAACACTGTTGTTGCAAATGCACCTGCCCCACTGCGCCGCCCGCGTGGCTTGGTGACTGAAATCGTTGAGTCCCTGGGTGCCAGCATTCGCGCGGGCGACATCAAACCGGGCGACAAGCTGCCCACAGAAGCCGCCATCATGACGCGCTTTGACGTCAGCCGTACCGTTGTGCGCGAGGCTTTGTCCAAATTACAAGCGTCCAACCTGGTCGCCACACGCCACGGTATAGGCACCTTTGCGCTGGAGCCAGTTGACCCAAAAACCTTCCACCTCAGCGCGGCAGATTTCGCCACGGTGAACGACGTGATCTCAGTTTTAGAGCTGCGTATCAGCTTAGAAACCGAATCCGCCGGCTTGGCTGCACTGCGCCGCACCTCAGCCGATTTGCTGGCCATGCAGCAGGCGCTGGACGCTTTTGAAGACTCGACCAAGCACGACTCTGACGCTGCGCCCAGCGACTTTCAATTTCACCTAGAAATCGCCAAAGCCACGGGCAACCGCCATTTTGCCGATTTGATGACCTATATGGGCGAAAACATCATCCCCCGCACCCGCGTGAACACCGCAGCGCGTGCGCGTGAAGACCGCGCCAGCTACCTGCAGCGTGTGCACAGTGAACACCAAAACATTTTGGCCGCCATTCGCAGCCAAAAGCCCGACGCCGCCCGCGCCGCGATGCGCTTGCATTTGTCAAACAGCCAAGAGCGTTTGCGGAAAAGTCAAACTGCTTAGGCGAGTACTTCGCTTACCGTTCGGACTGAGCCTGTCGAAGTCCTTCTGCAACCCTTCGACAAGCTCAGGGCGAACGGAATATTTTGCAACTCAGGGCACAGGTAAAATCAAAACATGTCACCTGAGAATTCACAGTTTTCCCAACTCTCCGTCACCAGCTATTTTGACGAAGCGCTTTTCAAGCTTGAGCAGCAAACCCTGTTTCAAAACGGCCCGCGCTACGTTGGCCACCGCCTAGCAGCCCCGAATCCTGGCGACTTTTATACCCTGCCGCAAGAAAATGCCGGTCGCGCCTTGATCCATGGAAAAAACGGCATCGAGCTGGTCTCCAACGTCTGCCGGCATCGCCAAGCCTTGATTTTGCAGGGCAAAGGCAGCATCGCCAGCAACGCTTCCGGCGGATTGGGCAACTTGGTTTGCCCGTTGCACAACTGGACGTATGACACCAGCGGTCAAAACATGGGACAACCCATGGGTCAACTCATCGCAGCGCCGCATTTTGACTGCGACCCCGCTTTGCACCTGCACAACTACAAGCTGCAAGAGTGGAATGGCTTGCTGTTTGAAGTGGATTCACAAAGCCCCTTCGCTGATAAAAGCCCCTTCGGTAGCAGTGGCCGCAACGTCGCCGCCGACATGGCGCAACTCGGGCCCCGCGCCGACCTCGACTTCAGTGGCTACAAGCTAGACCATGTTGAAATGCACGAGTGCAACTACAACTGGAAAACCTTTATCGAGGTGTATTTGGAGGACTACCACGTGGGCCCCTTCCACCCCGGACTGGGCAATTTTGTGACCACAGGTGACCTGCAGTGGGAGTTCAAACCCGACTATTCGGTGCAAACCGTGGGCGTGGCGAACCGCTTGGGACACGCTGGCAGCGCGATTTATGAGCGCTGGCAGAATGTTTTGCTGAACTACCAAAAGGACAATTTTGCGGGAAATCCACCCAAATTTGGCGCGATTTGGCTCACCTACTACCCGCACATCATGATCGAGTGGTACCCGCATGTTTTAACGGTTTCCACCCTGCACCCCGTTTCACCGCAAAAAACCATCAACATGGTCGAGTTTTTCTATCCCGAAGAAATCGCCGAATTTGAACGCGATTTCGTCGATGCCCAACGCGCTGCTTACATGGAAACCTGCATCGAAGACGACGAAATCGCCCTGCGCATGGACGCGGGTCGCAAAGCCTTGATTCAGCGCGGCGACAACGAAGTCGGCCCCTACCAAAGCCCGATGGAAGACGGCATGCAAGAGTTCCACCAGTGGTACAGACGTGCCATGCAGCCGGCAAAAGCCATTCGTTGATTCAGCTAAACGACAGCACTTACGCCATTAGTTTTCATTCACTACATTCATTTTGAATCGGAAGCATTAGGAACATATTCGTCCGCAACTCCCGGCGGTATTGGCTTGTGCTCACGCAAAGATTGGTCAAACACCATCATCATTTTTCGCATTGGCCCACGAACCCAGCCATCCTCCATGGCAGCGTCTGTCTCCTCTTTCGGGTCACGTTTGATGTTAAACAGCCATGGTGTTTCAAGGTGTTTGGTACCGTGATTTGGCTCACTCTCAAATACGAAATGCAGCTTCCAGTGTCGCCATTTCACAGCTCGTAGTTCATTTTTAATATAAAACAGGAAGCCCTCGCGGGCTGATTTTTCACTCTTCCCTGTCCATAAAGCAACTTGATTAACACCATCAATAGGTCTATCTGTAGGAACTGATGCTTCAGCAGTACATATTAGTGTTGAAAATAGATCTGTAACATGAACGATCTCATCGCTAACCTGACCCACAGGAGTTTTGCCTGGCCAGCGCACAATCAGCGGCACACGCAGCCCACCTTCCATAGCGGTGTGATAGGTTCCACTCCAAGGGCCCGCAGTTCCGCGCCAAGGTCTGCGAAACTCTGGACCGTTGTCGCTTGCGAAAATAAAAAGAGTTTCCTCTCGAATTCCCAGCGCATCAATCGCGTCCAATATTTGTCCAACACGATGATCCATCTCCATCATTGAGTCG
>JAYSZH010000028.1:0-2215 GCA_043738155.1 Polaromonas sp.
GATTCCAGCGCCAAAAGCCTGAATCCGAATTGGGATTTGTCCCCCACTTTAGAAAAGGGGGGCTAGGGGGGATTTTTTATTTCCCAATCAACTGATTCAACTTCTCCGCCTCAAAGCATTCTTTGAGCGAGGCATCGCTCGGCACGCAATCCCCCACTTTACCGGTACGAACGAGTTGCTCTAAAGCTTGCCACAGCAGCGCGATTTGGTGGTCGTGCGTGGTGGCGCTGCTGACCAAGCCACGCAGGGCTTGGCTGACAGGGTCGTCTTCGTTGGTGATGCCGTAAGCGCTGAATTTGGGGTCTGACGTGGCCACATCGGCACTTTCGCCTTCTTTACTCAAGATGATTCGTGCCGGAATGCCCACCGCCGTCGCACCTGCGGGCACAGGCTTGATGACCACGGCGTTGCTGCCGATTTTGGCGTTGTCACCCACCGTGAAGCCGCCTAAAACCTTGGCTCCCGCGCTGACCACCACGTTTTTTCCCAGCGTGGGGTGGCGTTTGGCACCTTTGTACAGCGAGGTTCCACCCAAGGTGACACCTTGATAAATCGTGCAACCATCGCCGATTTCAGCCGTTTCACCCACGACGACGCCCATGGCATGGTCAAAAAACACCCGCTCGCCCACGATGGCGGCAGGGTGAATTTCAATGCCCGTCAGCATGCGGGAAATGTTTGAAATGAAACGAGCCAGCCACTTAAACCCCATATTCCAACAGCCATGCGCAAAACGGTGCAACACCACGGCGTGAAAGCCGGGGTAGCTGGTGATCACGTCCCAGCGCGTGCGGGCGGCGGGGTCGCGGTCAAGGATGCATTGAATGTCGGAGCGGATTCTTGAAAACATAAGCTTAGTTTAAACAGTTATTTCAAACCTTGTTTTGGTGCGATTTCTGGCACAAAAAAGTTTTTACGACTTTTTGGCCACTTCAGACATCGCTTTGGCAATGCCGCGCAGGATGTGAATCTCCTCGGGGCTAAGCGCCGCACGGTTGAACAGTTGGTTCAGCCGTGGCATCAGCTTCTTGGGCGCGGCAGGGTCTAAAAAGCTGATATCAGCGAGGGATTTCTCCCAATGTTGCAGCATGCCGGTGACTTGTGCGGCGTCGGCGAGCTCTCTGATCTCGGTTCGCCCTTCCCCCTCCGTTCGGACTGAGCCTGTCGAAGCCCTCACCCCTTCATCCGCAAAACCACCCAAGGTCATACGCCATTCATACGCAATCAACTGGATCGCCGCACCCAGATTGAGAGAGCCAAACTGCGGATTCGTCGGGATGCTCAGTGCCACGTTGCAGCGGTAAACGTCCTCGTTGGCCATGCCAAAGCGTTCAGAACCGAACAGAAAGCCCATGCCAGAGGCACTTTCTGCCAATTCATCGTTTTTAGGGGGCAAATCAGACTCTAGCCGGCGTATTTGTTGCCTAAACTGCTCATCTTTTAATAGCAATTCAAAGTGCTCACGCGGCCCACGCGTCGGCGGGCCAAAGTCGCGCGGGGTCATCGCCGTGGCGCACAGGTGGGTCATGCCGTCCAGCGCTTCGTCCAACGTTTCCACGATGCGGGCGTTGTTCAACACGTCCAAGGCGCCGCTGGCACGCTGAATCGTCTCCTCCCGCCGCAGCACATTCGCCCAGCGCGGTGCGACCAGCACCATGTCGGTGAACCCCATGGTTTTCATGGCGCGAGCGGCAGCGCCTACGTTGCCGGCGTGGCTGGTGTTGATGAGGATGAAGCGGGTTTTCATGGGGGATTTCACCTGGGAATCGGGAGCCTAATTAGGCGGTTAAAATAGCTCTATTGTATTTTTGCTTGCAAAGTACGCATAATCCGCCATCGCTGCGGTTTTTTTAAGCTCTTCACTACAACTTATGTCGCCCAATCTACACCCCATGATCAACGTGGCCGTCAAGGCTGCCCGTGCTGCTGGCTCCCTCATCAACCGCGCTGCGCTGGATATCGAGTCGGTGCGCGTCTCCAGCAAGCAAGTCAACGACTTTGTGACCGAGGTCGACGTGGCTTGTGAAAAAACCATCATCGAGACGCTTCTCACAGCCTACCCAGGCCATGGTATTTGGGCGGAGGAGTCTGGCACTGAATTTGGTGCACAAGACTCCGAGTTTGTATGGATCATCGACCCGCTGGACGGCACCACCAACTTCATCCACGGCCTGCCCGTGTACTGCGTCAGCATCGCTTTGGCCGTGAAAGGCAA
>JAYSZH010000029.1:0-2203 GCA_043738155.1 Polaromonas sp.
CTCGGCCATGCGGTATAACCCACGCATCACGGCGGCCATTGGCTCGGCGCGGGCTGACCGTTGGGCGCTGTTCATGCGCAAAAACATTTCGGGTTTTGCGGCCAGCGTCTCTTTGGGGATGATGTTGGGTTTGATACCCGCCATTTCCAGCTTTTTAGGCTTTGGGCTAGAACTGCGCCATGTGACACTGTCCACAGGGCAAATCGCCGCTGCAGGTGCATCGTACGGCTGGGACGTATTGCATGTGCCCGAATTGCGCGAGGCACTACTTTGGGCCATTGCCGGTATTTTCGTCATCGGGCCGCTGAATGTTGGCGTCAGTTACTATTGTGCCTTTCGTTTGGCACTGCGCGCGCACAACGTCAGCGTGGGTGAGCGACAACGCATTCGCAGCGCCGTGTGGCAGCGTTTGAACCATGAACCGTTGAGTTTTTTGTGGCCTGCAAAAGAGCCAAAAAACATACACAATGAGTCATCAAATGGCTCAATTGAATAGTGAAATATACGGTGAAGTGATGGGTGAATTTGACCTGATTGAGCGCTACTTCAAAGCACCCGCACGGGCGATGGATCCTAATGGCGCTGTTGCACTTGGCATAGGCGATGACTGTGCTTTGCTGCAACCCACAGCGGGTATGCAATTGGCCATTTCCAGCGATATGCTGGTTGAGGGCAGGCATTTCTTCGCAGATGTTGACCCGTTCACGTTAGGCCACAAAGCACTTGCCGTGAATTTAAGTGACTTGGCAGCTTGCGGAGCGAAGCCATTAGCGTTCACTTTAGCGCTGTCGCTGCCCAAAGCAGACGAAGCGTGGCTTGCGCCCTTCTCGCGCGGTTTAATGGCTTTGGCGGCAGAACACAACTGCGCGCTCATAGGCGGCGACACCACCCAAGGGCCGTTGAACATTTGCATCACCGTGTTTGGCGAAGTGCCTGAGCAACAAGCTTTGCTGCGCAGCGGTGCGCAAGCCGGGGACGATATTTATGTGAGCGGCACGCTAGGTGATGCGCGGTTGGCTCTGGAAGCTCTTCGTGGCAATTTCACGCTTCCTAAAGATGCTTTTTTATCTGCCCAAGCACGGCTGCAAACGCCAACCCCGCGCGTAGCCCTTGGCATGGCCTTGCGCGGTATTGCCAGCAGCGCGATTGATTTGAGCGACGGTTTACTGGGCGATTTGGAGCACATTCTCAAACAATCGCAGGTAGGCGCAGCCATTGACACTTCAATTGCTATTAATTTACTAGCTATAAAATTAATAGCTAATAAATCAATAAATACGCTGGCTAATATCAATTTAGCCTCTCAAAAACAGCTTCAATACGTGCTTTCAGGTGGTGACGACTACGAGCTCGCTTTCACCGCCCCTGCGAGCAAGCGCCATGCCGTGCAAGCCGCCGCTTTAGCCAGTAACACACCGGTGACTCGCATTGGACAGATTGAAACTGAATTAGGTCTTAAACTTGTCGATGCACGAGGCCAGCCCGTGCCAAATAATTATGGGTCGTTTGACCACTTCAAATAAAAATGCCTGAAACCTACCCCGGATCACCCCCCCACAAGCCCAACCCAGACGACGATCTCTCGCCGTTGGCGCCGTTTCGCCACCCCATATTTCGCATGTTGTGGACCACGTGGCTGATGGCGAATGTGTGCATGTGGATGAGCGATGTGGCCGCAGCGTGGATGATGACCTCGCTCACCACCACCCCGCTATGGATCGCGCTGGTGCAAACGGCTGCGAGTTTGCCGGTATTTTTGTTGGGTATTCCCAGTGGAGCTTTGGCAGATATTTTGGATCGCAAGCGATACTTTTTAATGACGCAAATTTGGATCGCTGTGGTGGCCAGTTTGCTGAGTATCACCGTCTTTTTAGGCTGGATTTCGCCACCGCTGCTTTTGGCTCTTGTCTTTGCCAACGGCATTGGTTTGGCCATGCGCTGGCCGGTGTTTTCCGCCATCGTGCCCGAGCTGGTGCCGCGCCCGCAGCTGCCTGCCGCACTGGCGCTGAACGGTGTGTCTATGAATGCATCGCGCATTCTGGGTCCGCTGGTTGCTGGCGCTTTGATCGCCAGCGTGGGCAGCGCATGGGTGTTTCTGCTGAACGCCGTGCTGTCACTGGCGGCGGCCGTCATCATCACCCGTTGGAAGCGCGAACACAAACCACACCCTCTTGGGCGTGAAAAATTGACCAGCGCCATGCGC
>JAYSZH010000030.1:0-5396 GCA_043738155.1 Polaromonas sp.
CGCGACCCGGTTCGCATTGCGGTGGAATCAACGCCGTCAACGGCACCGATTATTTTGCAGCGGGCCATTCAGGTCGACCCGAAACGCCGCACCCAGTTGTTGAAAAAATTGGTCGAAGAGAGCGATTGGGAGCAGGTGCTGGTGTTTGTGGCGACCAAGTATGCTGCAGAATTGGTAGCCACCAAACTTTACAACGCAGGGATGAATGCCGTGCCTTTCCATGGCGAGCTGAGTCAAGGGAATCGCACGCAGACGCTGGCGGACTTCAAGGCGAAGAAGTGGCAAGTGGTGGTGGCGACCGACGTGGCCGCACGCGGTATCGACATCGCCAACCTAGCCTGTGTTGTGAATTACGACTTGCCGCGCTCCAGCGTGGACTACATCCACCGCATTGGCCGTACCGGTCGCGCGGGTGAGAGTGGGGTGGCGATCAGCTTTGTGAGTGCGGAGAACGAAGCGCATTTCAGGTTGATTGAAAAACGCCAAGGATTGAATTTGATCCGTGAGCAGATTGAAGGGTTTGAGCCTGAAATCGTGTTGCCGCCAGTAAAAACGACAGCAACGGGGGATGCAAATTCGGATGAAAGCCTGAAATCGCCGAATCACCCGAAAAACGGTGGTGTCAAGGGCAAGCGCCCAAGTAAAAAGGACAAGCAGCGTGCTTTGGCGGCTAAAGGGCACGGACAGGGGTAAACTAGTGATCTATGGATTCCCGCCTTCGCGGGAATGACTGGCTTATTGCGGGAATGACGGGTTTAGTTATGAACATTCGTATTGGTGAAGGCTGGGATGTGCATGCGCTGGCAGCTGGGCGCAGACTGGTCATTGGTGGGGTGGAGATTCCGCACACCACCGGTTTGCTGGGGCATTCAGATGCAGATGTGCTGCTGCATGCGATAACTGATGCGCTCTTAGGCGCGGCGGGTTTGGGCGACATTGGGCGGCATTTTCCGGATACCAGCGCTGACTTCAAAGATGCAGATTCGTGGGTATTGCTGCAATTGACGGGGAAACAGATTGAAGCCAAGGGCTACAGCATCATCAACATTGACAGCACAGTGATTGCCCAAGCGCCCAAGCTTGCGCCATACATCAACGACATGCGAGAACGCATTGCCGATGCACTGGGCGTCACCGTTTCACAGGTGAATGTCAAGGCCAAAACGGCTGAAAAGATGGGGCCAGTGGGTGAGTTGAAAAGTATGGAAGCGCGGGCTGTGGTGCTGTTGCAAACTGACAATTAGCGCAAATTTTCGGCAGCTGGCAATGAGGCTTAAAGTCAATCCCTTGCATCGCTGAGCGCTTTTTGAGCCGCCAATTTGTGCGCGGGGCGCATCAAGCTAATTTCAACCATAAAGCCACCATCTTGATCGACTTGTCTCTTGACGTGAGCTGATGCGTCATCATTGTGTTGAACATTTGGTGCACCCCAATTGGACAAGCTCAGCTTGCCTTGCATGCCTTGAACCGCTTTTTCTACGATGGCCAAACCCAGACCCGTGCCAGTTACATTGCTTCGCGCTTCATTGGCTCTGAAGAAAGGTATGTTGAGATGCGCCAGCGCTTCAGGCGGTACGCCTGCGCCGTGGTCGCGCACGGTGAGTACCACCCAATCGCCGTCTATGTGGGCGTCTATGTCTACTTTTGCAATTTCGACAGGCTCCTCAAAGAAACGTGTGGGTGACCAGGCTTCGTCAAGCTCTGAGTCCGATGCCAGTTCCGCCACGGGCTGGGCATGTTCCAAACCCAGCATTTGAGCCGGGTAGATGGTGGATTTGCCGTAACGGCGTGCATTTTCAAGCAAATTGGTCAGCACACGCTGTAGTTCCACGGCATCGGCCATGACTTGTAAATCATGCGCAACATGGTACGACACGGTGATATCTTGCGCATCTTTGGCACTAAGGTTGACGCCTTGGGCAGCGGCGGAGACGACTCTGGCCAGGTTGATCACTTGTAGCTGCGACACATGCGGGCGGGCATAGTCTAAAAATTTGCCAAGAATAGAGTTGATCTGCTCAATGTCTTGGCTCATTTCAAAACGGGCATCACTGTCCGAGACGCTCAACTCCGTCTCCAGGCGCAACCGTGCCAAGGGTGTTCGCAGATCGTGTGATATGCCCGCCAGCATCACGGTTCTGTCGATTTCGACTTTGGACAATTGCGCTGTCATTTTGTTAAAGCCGCGGTTTACCTGGTGGATTTCAGTGGTAAAGACGTTTTCATCAAGTTTGACACGGTCAAAGTGCCCCAAACGCACGTGGTTTGCCGCCTGCGACAACTGTTTGAGGGGGCGATTTAGCAAGCCGCCAATAATGACTGAGCCGATAAGTGACATGGCAATGGCCAGCGCTACCCAATACAACCAAGCTTCGCTGTTGACAGGTTCAATACGAACAAGGTCTGTTTGCAGCCAATATTTATCGCCTTGAATAGAGAAACTCACCCACAAACCTGGGATGCCATTCACTTGGTCGGAAACAATAGTGTCATTACCCAGCCTGACGCGCAGTTCTCGCTCCAAAATACCCCTGAAGTTGTCTATAGCGTATGTCGATATTTTGTCCTCGGGCTCGCGCGGACGAATGTACAAACCTTCCTGGTCTGAAATATTTTTAATCAAAGCCGTGCGATAAATGGCATCCGCGTGCACGAGAGAGCTGCGTGTCAAGTTAACCGCAGAGCTGATTTGACGTGCCGAAAGCTGGGCACGTGACTCAGATTCAAGGGTTTTAAAACTGATATACCAAACCAGCGACGAAGCCATAATCAGCAATACCAGCAGCACAAAGGTGCGCCAGAACAGGCTGATTTGAAATAAATGGCGTAGTTTCATGGCTTTAACCTAGGGGTTGACCTAAGTTTAAGCCCAATCTGCAGCAAGACTTCAGTGTGATGCGGCGGATTGCTCGGTATCTGGCACAAAAACATAGCCTACACCCCAAACCGTTTGAATATGGCGTGGCTTGGCAGGGTCGACTTCAATAAGTTTACGCAAGCGCGAGATCTGCACGTCTAGGCTGCGGTCAAAGGCTTCAAATTCGCGACCACGTGCCAGTTGTGCCAATTTGTCGCGTGACATCGGGATGCGCGGATGGCGAACCAGTGTTTTCAGCATGGCAAATTCACCTGTCGTGAGCGGCAAATCTTCCCCATTCTTCGTCAAGCTGCGAGCGGCCATGTCGAACAGGTAATCACCAAAGCGCACAGGGGTGTCGTCGCTGGAGGGTGCACCGGGTGCTTCATGCGCCGGGCGACGACGCAACACGGCGTGAATGCGTGCCAATAATTCACGTGGGTTGAAGGGTTTGCTCAAATAATCGTCCGCACCCACTTCCAAGCCCACAATACGGTCTACATCCTCGCTCTTGGCGGTCAACATGATGATAGGAATGCGGTTGTTGGCAGAGCGCAAACGGCGGCAAATAGACAAGCCGTCCTCCCCTGGCATCATCAAATCCAGGACGATCAGATCAATCGCATCGCGTTGCATAAAACGGTCAAGTGCCTTGCCGTCTTCCGCCAAAATCACATCAAAGCCCTCTTGCGTCAGGTACCTGCGCAGCAAGTCTCGAATGCGGGTGTCGTCATCAACGACCAATATGCGTGTGGTTTGTGTGGTGGTTTGGTTCATAGGTTGCCTGAAATATATGTTGCCCGAAAATTAAAAATTGCAGTTACATTTACAAAAGTGTATTTTGCAGCCTAGAACGCAGTCTGCAAGCTTTTATGGTCTCTGTTTGACAAATTCTTACAACTCTTGCGAAATTGTGCGTATAGTTTATTTACAACACGCAGCAGTTTCGTGCACCTATCCAGTACAGTTGGTGTTATAAATTTTATGAAAATTCGTAGCACTCACCTTCCATTAGGCCTTCAGCTTGGTTTATGTTTGGCGGCATGCTTGCCGCTATCCAGCTATGCTGAAATTCGTCTGCCTCATTGGTTAAATCCGATTTGGATTCAAGAGAAGTTGATGGACTTTCATACCAGGAACACGGAGCGTATTGAGCTGGCGCAAGCGCTAACCAAAAAAAATGGTACCGGCAGCGGTAACGACAAGGACAACGGAAACGGTAATATCAGCAGCACAGTGAGCGGCAATGGTGTGACAGCGCCGGTCGTGAAAAATGATAAAACTGAACGCAATTCTGGCCTTGCACCTGTGGAGGTCGCAGTGCCCAAAATGAACGAGAAATACCTCTCCAAAGAAGAACTTAGAGAATTGCGCAAGCAATTGCGGCAGCAAAACTGATGATACAACCAACCCTCTTTAATACACCTCCAAAATGCTTTTCAGTATCCCATAATTTAGCTATAAAATTTATAGCAATTCAGATAATAATTGCACCGGCTACACACATATTTGCGCAGAATACACAAGATGGTTTGCGCAACAGAGAGCCGCAAAATATTGTGCAACTCAGCGCCAATGCCGCCGTTGAAGTACAGCAGGATATTTTGACCATCAGCATGAGTACCACACGTGAAGCGGCAGATGCCAACGCCGTGCAAACGCAGTTGAAGACGGCGCTTGACACCGCGTTGACCGAGGCTAAAAAAGCGTCTCAAACCGGCCAGCTAGACGCGCGCACCGGCAACTTCAGCCTCTACCCGCGCTACAGCAAAGACGGCAAAATCAACGGCTGGCAGGGCACGACTGAGCTGGTGTTGGAGGGGCGCGATTTTGCCAAAATCAGCGCTGCAGCCGGCAAAATTCAAACCTTGACCATCGCCAATGTCGCATTCAGCTTGAGCCGCGAGCAGCGTGCCAAGGTAGAAGCGGAAGCCCAAAACTCAGCCATCGAACGCTTTCGCGCCAAAGCTGGTGACATCGCGAAAAGCTTTGGTATGGGTAACTATATTGTGCGCGAAGTAACAGTAAATGCGGGCGATCAAGGCTACATGCCACGCCCGCGAGTGGCGTCCATGTCTGTGAAAATGGCATCTGCCGATGAGTCTGTACCGGTTGAAGCGGGTAAAAGCACAGTGACGGTGACGGTGAGCGGGTCGGTGCAGTTGAAGTAAATAGGGCTAGAAGTTAAAGTCATGGGCTGTGCAGACTGAATTTCCTCAGTCATTTTCTACCTTGCAGCCACATTACACAGCCCTTGGCGCTTGTGTGTCGCCACCATGATGGACAGCACCGTTTCATAACAGGAGTTTAGGGGCGAGCGCCGTAATACTGGCGCCAGTAGGAACCTTTCGCCGCCGGCTCAGCGCTGCGCAATGCCGAACAGTTGCCCCACCGGTTTGACATCTGGCAGCACGTAGACAACCAGATTCTGTGTTGCGAATAGCGGCTTCACAACGCGCTCATAGAACGCCACAGGCAGGTTGATGCAGCCATACGAGATGCGGTTATCGTCGACCGTCGGCGTGGCCAATCGGTGCAA
>JAYSZH010000031.1:0-5379 GCA_043738155.1 Polaromonas sp.
TGATCCGATATCGAATTTTTACCCTCAAATATGCCGTTGGCCGGCGTATTAAGTGCACATCCAGCTATTAAATTTATAGCAAAAATCAACCCAAAAAAACGCAAAAACCATCCTAAACCCATCATAATTTCACGCCGAAGCGCTTCAATGTTTCCATCAGAGTATCGTTGTTTTTATTGATTTTGACGCCTTCTTGCCATACAACTATCGCTCGGTCTTTAAGGCCTTGCTTCCACAGCACCTCACCCAAATGCGCGGCTATCTCAGCATCTGGTTTGGTTTTGTACGCTGCTTCCAAAATACGTTGCGCTTCCGTTAAATTGCCTAATTTGAACTCCACCCAGGCTAGGCTGTCCGCAATAAAGGGGTCTTCGGGCGCCAATTTAACCGCCGTTTGGATCAACACTTTCGCTTCTGGCAGACGCTGGTTGCGATCCGCCAGTGAGTAACCTAGCGCGTTGTAGGCCTGGGGTTCGTCAGGTTTTGCTTCTATCACTTGGCGCAAGATACGTTCCATTTCATCCAAACGCTCTAATTTTTCGGCCATCATGGCCAAGTCATATTGCAAATCGGCTTTGTCCGCTTCATTGCTGTTGGCGATGGCTTTGCTTAATGTGTCATAGGCTTGTTGGTATTGCTTGTTGTCTTTTGCCATGTTTGCCAGCAAAGTATAAGCACGTGATTGGCTGGCGCTGCGTTGCGCCGCTGGCAAAGGGTCAGTCAATTGAATAAATTTATTCAATGACGCCTGTGCTGCCGCGGCCGAAATGTTTGCATTGTTTTTATTCGTTGCATCTTGGCTCAATTGATACTGCAGTGTGCCCAAAACCAGCCAACTAGGTGCATATGTGGGAGCATCAACACTGAGCTTTTGCACCTGCGCCAAAGCTTCTGTAAAGCGCGATTGAGACACCAGTGTGCGTGCGTAAGCCAGGCGAATCTCGGGTTTGGGCGGCTCGCCAGTTTTTGCATTGGTACGGCCAAGGTACTGCTTGACGAGTTGCTCTGCCATCGGCTCTTTGGTCGCCATCAAAGCAATTGCCAACTGCACGGCATCTTCATCGTTGGGGTTTTTAGTCAACGCAAGTTTAGAAACTTCCATGGCAATAGCAGTGTCTGCCTTGCCTGCGGGTAGTTCTGATCGATTCATGCTGACCGAAATTTGAACCATGTACCGTGCCGCATCGATAGATGTCGGTATGACCACCAGCCATGCCCTAGCCGCTGACAAGGCCGACTCACCCGAGCGGGCTTGCAACGCAATAGTGATAGCGCGCTCAAACAGTTCAGGGCTTTTTGTTTTACGGGCGCTGTCCAACATCAGCGCAAAGCTGATTCGAGGCTCCTCATCAAGCAAATTCAGCTCGGCCAATAGAATTTTGTAGAAAGTTTCCGCGTCCATCTTGGAGTTGACGACAGGTTCGCTTGCTGCAAGTGGTAAATTGGTTGCAGCAGATTGCCCAAACGCAGGCGAAACCGAAGCGAGCAAACCCAGTAAACTTAAAACCGCGATGGCTGTAGGTTTAAAAATTAGCCTCAAAAATCGATGTTGTTTCATGACAGCATGATAATTCATGCGATGCTAGCTGCCTATATCCATTTAGTCTGCTTAACTACTCGTTAACTACATATTTACTCAATTTATCACCCGGATGCCTGAATTACCCGAAGTTGAAGTGACGCGGCTGAGCTTTGCCTCCAGCATCGCTGGCGCACGCATTTTGGCTGTGCGCGTGGGTAAACCGCTGCGCTGGCCGCTGCAGTGCGAGCCCGACGAGTTGCTAGGCATGACGGTGCACCAGGTGCGCCGGCGGGGTAAATATTTGTTGCTGGATTTGCAGGGTGGTGAAGTTAGCAAAGGCTTGCTGTTGATGCATTTAGGCATGTCTGGCAGCTTGAGTTTCACCTCAAGCACCGTATTTGGCGTTGAAGTCGTTGCAGCTGGCAAGCACGACCATTTTGATTTGGTCACCACGCAAGGCGTGTTGCGCTTGAACGACCCGCGCCGCTTTGGCGCTGTCGTTTTTGCACCGGCTGAGCAATCGCCCAACGCACAAAAGCTGCTGGGCAAGCTGGGCGTCGAGCCTTTAACGGACGCTTTTGACCTTAAAACCTTCCATCAAGGGCTTAAAAAACGCCAAACGGCGATCAAACAGGTTCTTTTGGGTGGCGACTTGGTCGTCGGTGTCGGCAATATTTACGCGTCTGAAGCGCTGTTTATGGCAGGTATTCGCCCGACCACGCGTGCTGCCAACATCAGCCTGCCCCGAGCTACCAAATTACATTCAGCGATTCAAGAAGTCTTGGCTCGAGCCATTGCTAAAGGCGGCAGTACCTTGCAAGATTTTTCAAGCGCCAAGGGTGAATCTGGCTATTTTCAGCTAGAAGCCAAAGTGTATGACCGTGCAGGGCTACCGTGTTTGGATTGCAAAACCTTGATCAAGAAAATCGTACAAGGGCAACGCTCAACGTTTTACTGTTCAACATGTCAAAAGCCATAAAAGAATTTGCACCTGCACTGATTGCCTGGCAAAAAACGCACGGTCGGCACGATTTGCCGTGGCAAAACACGCGTGACCCGTACAAAGTTTGGCTGTCTGAAATCATGCTGCAGCAAACGCAAGTGGTTACCGTCAAAGACTATTTCGCACGTTTTCTAGCTGCCCACCCTACAGTGGCAAGCTTGGCCGCTGCCAGTTTGGACGATGTGCTGGCGCTGTGGAGTGGCTTAGGCTACTACAGCCGCGCCCGCAATATGCACCGCTGCGCGCAAGACGTGGTTGCGTTGCACGGCGGTGCCTTCCCCCAAACGGCAGAAGTGCTGCAAACTTTGCCCGGCATTGGCCCCTCAACAGCTGCAGCCGTTGCCTCGCTGTGTTTCAGCGAGCGGGTCGCGATTTTGGATGGCAACGTTAAAAGGGTGCTGACGCGCTTGCTGGGTTTTGACGCTGATTTGGCCAAATCCGCTAACGAAAAAGCCTTGTGGGCGCTCGCCATCCAAGTTTTGCCGAACCCAGAAGAAAAAGATGATTTGTGGACCGCCATGCCCCACTACACCCAAGGCGTCATGGACCTGGGCGCAACCCTATGCACCACCCGCAGCCCCAATTGCTTGCTGTGCCCTGTAGAAAAACTGTGTGTGGCTAAAAAAGGGGGAAATCCAGAAGCCTTCCCCGTCAAAACCAAAACCTTGAAACGCAGCAGCCAATCGCTTTGGCTTCTATGGGCGACTCAGCCGGATGGCTCGGTCTTTTTGGAGCAACGCCCCACGCCCGGTGTGTGGGCTGGGTTGTATTGTTTGCCCGTTTTTGATAGCTTTGAAGCCCTAACCGCCACAATTTTGCCTGCTAACGTTTCGCTTTTGCAAGAGTGCGAGGTGTTTAAGCATGTGTTGACACACAAAGATTTGCATATTCACCCTGTGCGACTACAAATTGCTGAAAAAGCAAAATCTGCTGAATTGAAAATCAAAGGGAATTGGGTTGCAGCAGAGGCCTGGCCCAAGTTGGGTTTGCCTGCCCCTATTCGCAAATTGCTAAATCAGTAACTCTCTGTGCCGTTTTAACGTCACAAACTGACGTGAAGCTTCATTCGCAAAAACCGCCGCCAACTGCTCCACCAAGTAAACCGATCTATGCTGCCCGCCCGTGCAGCCAATGGCGATGGTGACGTAGCTGCGGTGGTCGCGGGCTAGGGCGGTTAGCCATTTGCTGACGAATTGGGTGATGTCAGCTTTCATGTCTTGCACTTCTGTCTGGTTTTGCAGAAACGTCGCAACGGGTGCGTCGCGACCGGTCAGTTGACGCAGCTCGGGTTCGTAGTGGGGGTTGGGTAGCATGCGGACGTCGAAAACGTAGTCTGCATCCATGGGAATGCCGCGTTTGAAGGCGAAGGATTCAAACACCAGCGTCATGCTGCTAGCAGGCGCAGAGATCAAGTCTTTGACATAGGCCAAGAGCTGCGCAGGGCGGATCATGCTGGTGTCGATGATATGCGCGCCTTCGCGCAAATCGGCCAGCATGTCGCGCTCTAGCTCGATGGCCTCTAGCAAAATGTGCTGAAAGTTGTCTTTAGAACCGACATCTGTAGCGGTTTCTATAGCGGCTTGGTTTGACAGGGGGTGTTTTCTGCGCGTTTCTGAAAACCGCCGAATCAAGGTGTCAGTGGTAGCATCCAAAAACAGTGATTTCACGTTAATCTGGCGATTTTTCAACGCTGACAACAACTTAGGCACCATGGGTAGCGAGATTGAGCTGCGAATATCCATCGCGATCGCCACCTGTTTGACGCCGTGCTGCTCTTCTAAATCGATAAACGGCAGCAGCAGCTCGGGCGGCAAGTTGTCAACGCAGTAAAACCCAGCGTCTTCCAAGGCATGCAGCGCCACAGATTTGCCTGAGCCAGACATGCCTGTGATTAGAACCAGCTCTAAGCTCATCCTGATACCTTCATGTGAATACTTTCATGCAAGAGCCTTGTTTTTAGCGGATTTTCCATCTAAAACCGCTAAAATAGGGCTAAATATACCTCTAGCCGGCGTATTTATTGCCTGTATAGCTATCATTTCTGTAGCATGTAAAATCGTTGCTTCTGTCACCTGCGCACCGCCCAACATGCGGGCGATCTCGTTGACGCGCTCTGCATCGACCACTTCGGTCACGCTGCTTTCGGTGTTTTGTCCCTGCAAGCGTTTGGCGACGACCAGGTGCTGGTCTGCACAGGCTGCCACTTGCGGCAAATGCGTTACCGCCAGCACTTGCCTGTCCACGCCCAGCTGTTTCATCAACCTGCCCACGGTTTCAGCCACCGCGCCGCCCACACCCGCGTCAACCTCGTCAAAAATCAAGGTTTGCGCCGTGCCCAACTGGCTGGTGACGACCGAAATCGCCAAAGCAATCCGTGACAATTCGCCACCCGAAGCAACTTTACCCACTGGGCGCGGCGTGCTGCCAGCGTGGCCAGCAACCAAAAAACCCACATCTTCTAGCCCCGCTTCAGCCGGTGCATCCAGCACCGTCAAAGCCACCTCAAACGCGCCGCCTTGCATGCCCAAACCTTGCATCGCCGTGGTAATGGCCGCTGCCAGCTTGGGCGCTGCGGTGCGGCGCTTTTTGGAAATAGCCGTAGCTTCTGCTTGAAAGGCTTTGGCGGACTTTTGCTCAGCCGCATCTAAAGCGGCCAAGTCTGTCGACGCATCCAACCGGGTCAATTCTTGCATCCACGACGCTAACAAAGCAGGAAGCTCTTCCGGCGTACGCTTGTAGCGTCGGGACAGCGACAACCACAGCGCCATGCGTTCGTCCAACTCTGCCAAACGCTGCGGCTCCAGCTCGGTTTTGCGCAAATAGCTGTTCAAGCTGTGCGCTGCATCTTCAAGCT
>JAYSZH010000032.1:0-44277 GCA_043738155.1 Polaromonas sp.
GGCCGGGGTCGTTGAAGTTAGCTGCTTGAACGGAACCATTTAGCCCATTAGCCGAGGTAATCTCTGCACAGACAGCTATGATTTTTGCAGCATCTAAGCCCAAAATCGCCGCCATCGCACCCTGCCCCACAGGCACGGCGTCTTGCATGGCTTGGGCACGTAAGCGCACCAGCGGCGCAGCTTGGGTGAGCGTCAAAACGCCAGAAGCGACCAAAGCGGAGTATTCGCCCAATGAATGCCCTGCAACGACGGATGGTGTCAGCCCCGTCTCAGCCAGCCAAACGCGGTACGCCGCTACGGCGGAAACCAGCATGACGGGCTGGGTGTTCGTCGTCAATGCCAGCGCTTCTTTCGGGCCGTTTTTGATGAGGGCAGCGACGTCTTCACCCAGAGCGTCAGACGCTTCTTGCAGCGTTTGAGCCACGATAGGGTGGTCACCCCAAGCGTCCAACATGCCGACGGATTGCGAGCCCTGACCCGGGAAGACGAATGCAAATGGTTTCATGAAACTACCTTACTGATACGTATTAAAAATTAATTTGCCATGAATAATATAGCGGTTTTTAAACCCTAAATATGACGTTAGCCGGCGTATTTATTAACTAAGTAGCTATTAAAAATATAGCAATATTAGAAAACAATCATCAAAACTCAAGCAGTGCAGAACCCCAAGTAAATCCGCCACCAACGGCCTCTAACATCAGCGTTTGACCTTTTTTGACTTGCCCTGAGCGCACAGCGGCGTCCAGCGCCAGTGGAATCGATGCTGCGGATGTGTTGCCATGTTGATCGACAGTGACAACCACCTTTTCCATGGGCAATTTGAGTTTTTTCGCCGTGCTGGTCATGATGCGGATATTGGCTTGGTGCGGAATCAGCCAGTCAATATCGGCTTCGGTTTTACCGGCTTTGGCCAGCGTGGCGCGGGCGGTATCGGCCAAAACGCCAACGGCGAGTTTGAACACAGCTTGCCCGTCCATCTGCAAAAACGCAGAGCCTTCCACGGCGCCGCCACCCACATTGCCAGGCACGCACAAAATGCCCACGTGTTTGCCGTCGGCGTGCAAATCGGTTGCCAAAATGCCCGGTGTGTCGGACGCCTCTAAGACGACAGCGCCAGCGCCGTCGCCAAACAACACACAGGTGGTGCGGTCTTTGAAGTCCAAAATACGAGAAAAGGTCTCTGCACCAATAACGATGGCTTTGTTTGCCGCGCCAGATTGAACCATCGCGTTGGCGACCGACAGCGCATAGACAAAACCGGTGCAAACCGCCTGGATGTCAAACGCCGCGCAGCCAGCGATGCCCAGCTTGTTTTGCACAATGCAGGCGGTTGACGGGAAAACCATGTCTGGCGTGGAGGTGGCGACGATGATCAAATCAATGTCACTGGCCTGCAGACCCGCCGCTTGCATGGCGCTTTTAGCGGCAGCAACGGCGAGTTCACTGGTCAAAACGCCTTGTTCTGAAAAATGCCGTGCGCGAATACCGGTGCGTTCAACGATCCAGTCGTCGCTGGTTTCTACGCCTGTGGCTGCTAATTGGGTGACCAAATCAGCGTTGGTCACGCGTTTGGGCGGCAAAAAGCTACCTGTGCCAGTGATGCGAGCAAAGCGCGCTGGTTTGTTTGGCTGACTATTTGTCTGAGAGGGCTGAGTCGTCAAAAGATTCTGGGCAATAGATTTGCCAAATGTTGTCTAATTAGCTGAGTTTAACAGCGCTTTTAGAGAGGCCTAACTAAGTCGCAGTGTAAGCAGCAGTGGGCGAGACTTAGGGCTAGGCTGCTGTTTGGCTACGGTTTAACAACGGGGCAGCATGCGCGATACGGGCTTTGACGCGGTCAACCAAATCATGCTTGGCCGCTTCATACGCGCGGCTGAGGGCATTTTCAAACGCCATCACGTCCGCAGAACCATGGCTTTTGAACACCAAACCGCGTAACCCGAGCAGCGCAGCGCCATTGTGGCGTCTGTGGTCAAAGCGAAATTTAAACGCTTTTAGAACCGGATAAGCGCAGATAGCAGCCATTCTGGTAAAAATATTGCGAGAAAACTCTGCCTTTAGAAAGCTGCCAAACATAGAGGCAGCACCTTCAGTTGTCTTCAAAGCGACGTTGCCGACAAAGCCGTCGCACACCACAATATCGACCGTGCCTTTGAAAATATCGTTGCCTTCTACATTGCCGTAGAAATTTAAATCACCAGCTGCAGCGGCGGCACGTAGCAATTCACCCGCTTGTTTGATGACTTCGCTGCCTTTGATGTCTTCTTCACCAATATTCAACAAACCAACCGTAGGGTTGTCGTTATTTCGCAAAACCGACACCAAAGCCGATCCCATGACTGCAAATTGCAGCAAATGCTCTGCTGTGCAGTCCACATTGGCCCCCAAGTCGAGCACCATGGTGGCATCGCCTTTGGCGTTGGGCACCAAGCCTGAAATGGCGGGGCGGTCAATGCCGTCTAGTGTTTTGAGAACAAAGCGGGAAATAGCCATCAACGCACCCGTATTTCCAGCAGAAACGGCGGCTTGCGCTGTGCCGTCTTTGACTTGGTTGATGGCGACGCGCATGGAAGAGTCTTTTTTCTTGCGCAGTGCGATTTCCAGCGGATCGTCCATGCCGACAACCTCGCTGGCCGGCACAATCGTGGCACGCACATGCGAAAAACCCGCCAGTGCAGCGGGTAGGCCGACCATCAAGAGTTCGGCATCTTCGTGTTTATCGAGAAACTGGCGGCAGGCCGCCAAAGTAACGATGGGACCGTGGTCACCACCCATGCAGTCAACAGCTAATTTAACCATCACGCGAGCGTAATCATTTAAAAATTAGCTCACCCGACCGCTATTAACCAACGTCAACTGAAGCAGGAATTTATTCAGCAGCCGTGTCAGACTTGTTTTTCAACACTTGGCGACCACGGTAAAAACCGTTAGGACTGATGTGGTGACGCAGGTGTGTTTCGCCAGTTGTTGGCTCGACAGCGATGCCCGGCACAACCAATGCATTGTGTGAACGGTGCATGCCGCGCTTAGACGGTGATTTTTTGTTTTGTTGAACGGCCATGATGTGGCTCCTAAACTGTAAATACTAACGATGAATATTAAAAATGTGCCACATGGATGTGACTCTAGCTGCACACTTTAAGCACAGCGAAGCCCACGATTATAGCGCATTCCTAGCGAAATTGCTACTTTTTACCCCCTACCTTGCCTTTTAAAGAGGCCAATACCGCGAATGGGTTGGGTTTGCCTGCCCCGACAGCTTCGGCATCGCCTTCAAAATCAGCATCAGACGCAGACATTTTTGGCGTCACAGGGCAAACATCGTGCAACGGCACTTGCGGCAAGGCCATCAAAAGCTCATCCTCAATCAGCTCAGACAAGTTAAATTCACGGCTGATGGCCAGCAAATCTTCATCGCATTCGTCATCTTCGGCTTCTGCAGTCGCCTCATCCGCCACAAATCGGTAAGAGCGATCGACTTCTAAAAGCGTGGAAACCTCGCCCAGGCAACGCTGGCAGGTTTGTGGCAAATGCGTTTGGGCGGTCAAATGCAACCAAACCCGAGGCTTAACCTTGGCAAGTTCGCCCGCGCTTTCAACCAGCTCACCATCCGCCCGCCAAACAACACTCTCTGACGGGGTTAAATTATCCTCTAGCCGGCACGATTCCTGCCTTAAGCGCTCATATTTTAATAGCGAATCTTGTCCTTTCAGGTAGCCATTCACCTGCGCCAAACCCGCCACATCGAGGCGGTCTGCACGGAAATTCAAGCTCAAATCTTTCTTTGATGCATTCATACTGTCACTCACTTTGTTTTTATTGCTCTCAAGTGTACCAACGAGTGCGAAAATACGGTGCTATGAACATTTCTGTGACAAATTCACCCGCCAGCAATCGTCAAGTCATTTTGGGGTCAACCTCAATCTACCGCCGCGAATTGATGAATCGCCTGCGTATTCCTTTTGGCGTCCAATCGCCAGACGTGGACGAAACAGCGCTCAGCGGTGAATCGCCTTTGCAACTCGCCCAGCGCCTCGCTTTGGCCAAAGCCAACGCTGTCGCCCTAAAATCCCCAGAATCTGTGGTGATTGGCTCTGACCAAGTGGCTGATTTAGAGGGATTGGCACTCGGCAAACCCGGTAATTTTGAACGCGCCACCGTGCAATTGCGCCAAATGCGCGGCAAAACCGTGCTTTTTCACACCGCCGTGGCTGTGGTTTGCCATGCTACAGGGTTTGTTGAACAAGATTGCGCGTCTGTGCACGTGGTTTTTCGCGATTTAACGGACGATGAAATAACAGCGTACCTTTTGGCCGAAACACCTTACGACTGCGCAGGCAGCGCCAAAAGCGAAGGTTTGGGGATTGCATTGCTGTCGTCCATTGATAGCGACGACCCGACGGCATTGGTGGGCTTGCCTTTGATTCGTACCTGTAACATGTTGCGCGCTGCTGGCGTGAAGTTGTTATGACTTCCTTCTCAAATAGCACCAAAGGCAAGCTGTATTTGGTGCCAGCACCGTTGGATTTTGGCTGCGACACTTTGACACCATTGAGCGACGTACTACCGCAAGGAACGCTACAAATTGCCGCCAAACTACAGCATTGGGTCTGCGAAAACGCAAAATCAACCCGAGCCTACTTAAAACGTGTTGATGAGATTTGCCCGCTGCTTCAGCCTTTGCAAGCCATCAACATCCAAGAACTTCCCCGTGAAGTGCATAAAAAAGGCGACCACCCAGGCAGTCTTGGCGCGAGTTTTGATGCCAAGCCGTTGCTGGCAGCGGCACTGTTAGGGTTTGACGTGGGCCTGGTCAGCGAGGCTGGCATGCCTGCGATTGCAGACCCTGGCTCGTCCGTCGTGCGTGCCGCACATGATTTGGGCGTTGTTGTTGTACCGCTGGTAGGCCCTGTATCCTTGATGTTGGCGTTGGCGGCGAGTGGGCTTAATGGACAAAATTTTGCCTTTGTCGGCTATTTGCCGTCAGACTCCATCTTGCTCGCCAAGCGCATCAAAGAACTCGAGCAATTGGCACTGAAAACTGGGCAGACCCAACTTTTTATTGAAACACCTTACCGTAACACGGCATTGCTGCAAACTTTAATCAACCAACTGCAGCCAAACACGCGCTTGGCGATAAGTTGTGGACTGACACTTTCAAATATGCAGACACAAAGCAACAAAGTCGTCCACTGGCGCCAAAAATCGCATACTTTGCCCATAACTTTGCCAGCAGTTTTTGGAATTGGGTAATATTCCTGTTTAATTGTTTTTAGATAATGTTTACTTTCTACTCAAAAGTACCCATAATGGGTAAAAAAGTAACATTAAATACACTTGGATACATAGCTGAAACATAACACAGGCGACTTGTGAAGTGAATCAAATGCAATCATTTTTGCCAATCACGCCGCAAGTTTTTACGAGTAACACGGTCTAGGGAATATGCGCCACCTCAATCGTTATCTCTTCACAGCATCGCTGCTCTTCACCGCATTGACGGTTGACGCAGTGCAACTCGGTTCTGCAAAAGGCTCTGCCGTTTTCGGTCGTCCCCTCGATTTAAGTGTGCAAGTGCGTTTAGACGCACCCGCAGAAGAAGCTAGCAATTGCTTTAGCGCTGAAGTTTTTCAAGCAGACACCAAATTTGATGTGGGACGCGTTCGCCTAGATGTGACACCAGCAGCCAATGGTTTGGACGCGACTGTGCGTGTTCGCTCTGCAACCGCTGTCAACGAGCCTTGGGCTAAAGTCATCCTGCGCAGCAATTGCGGCACAAAAGTGTCACGGCAATATGATTTTTTGACGGATTTTGTGGCAGATACGCCCGTTGGTAGCATCCAGGCTGAAACGGCACCGGCTCTGCCAACGGCAAATACAGCAAGCTTTGCGAATGCGGCGGCTAAGCCTAGTGCGGCTATCGCACAAGCACCTGTTTCTAACTGGAGCGTGAAGCGCTCTCAAGCAAAGGCAAAAACATCACAACAAAAGCCAGACACGCAGATCGCACAAGCACCTTTAGCGTCAAAAAAATTAAAACCTATTGCACCTGCCACTGCTGTTTCAACGGCTGGCGCAAAGATGACAACTGACATGGTTGCCGATGCTGTGGGGCAATCAAGGCTGAAAATGGAAACATTTGAGTTGACGGACGAACATCAAGTTCTCCTCAAGCTGTCTACTGCCTTGGTCGCACCGACAGGCATGCGAACACCTGAGGAAATTCAAGCACTGGCTCAAGCAACTGCGGTTTGGCGCGCGATCAATGGCATCCCAGCTGATATCAAGGCAGTTGAAACTTCAGCTACAGATATATTAGCCTCAGCTCAAATCAAAGCACCAGCAGTGTCAGCACCGCCAGTGACTACACCCTCGCTGATGAATCAAAAACTAGCGGGAAAAAGCGAATTCTCCAACCTGATGGTGTATGGCCTCATCGGTTTACTGGCTTTAGCGCTTGCTTGTATCGCTTGGTTGTGGCTGCGGGTTCGTAGAGCTTCGCGTGCTGGCTACGGATGGTTGAATGATTCTGTGACAGATGATGCAGCTGCTGATCATGAGCAAACTCAATTTTTGCATTCCAATTTTTACGAAACTGAAATTGCAGCTCAAGACAAGCCAGAACCAAGCTTTGAAACGGAAACCGAAGTAGATGCGGGGACCACAACAAAAGCAGCAGTTGACGAAATATTTACAGAAGTCGTTGAAGATGAAAACGTGCAAGTCGCCTCTTTGTCGTCCAGCCCTTTGGCATCACTGGTAGCGCACAACAACAGCAATGAATCTAACCCATTTGACGGGTCGACACAAAAATCTGATTTAAAAACTGGAAAATCAGTTGCCGCAACGAACAAGCAAATTAGCAGCCGGATGCCTCCGCATTTTGATGATCCACGGTTTGACGAGCGCGTGCTGCTTGCCAAGAAAAAACCCCGCGAAGTCTCTCATGAGCAACCCATCACATCTTCGGTTGAATTGATCAACTTGGTTTTGGCTGACACACCACCCAAGTTGAGATCAGTGACAACGCTGGTTCCAGAGTCTAAGAACAAGCAAAGCGCTACAACAAGTAAAGCTGCATCAACAAAAGACGATCCTAAAAGCAACCTGATAGATTTTGACGCATTTGCAGAGCCTGAGCCCCTGAATAAGCCGACACGCTTTGTCCGTTAAAGCTTGTTGCTGATGACTTTACTCACTAAGATTTAAGCAAACACGCCAGCCGTGTTTTGCATGCGGTTGGATACCTCACCCAACTGGTGCAAGGTGTCGCCAAATGTCATCTCTAGCTGCGTCAAGTGCTTGAAGTAATGGCTGACAATGTACTCGTCCGTCACACCAATACCGCCGTGTAGTTGCACAGCTTGCTGGCCCACAAAACGCATGGAATTGCCCAATTGGTACTTAGCGCGTGCCATCGCAGCGCGGCGTTCTGCTGCGGGGGCATTGAGTTTCAGCGCTGCGTAATAGCTCATGGAGCGCGCCAATTCCAGCTGCATCTTCACATCGGCCATGCGGTGGCGCAGCGCTTGGAAGCTGCTGATAACCACACCAAACTGCTTTCGGGTGTTCATGTACTCGGCGGTGATGGCGACGGTTTTGTCCATAGCGCCCACAGCTTCGGCACAAGTTGCGGCGATTCCGATGTCCACGCCATGCTCCAAAGCCGTTAAACCGTCCAAGGTGACCAACTGCGCTGGCGCATTTGTCAATCTCAATTCCGCAGCACGGCCACCGTTTTGTGTGCCATAGCCAGTAGTTGTGACACCGGCCGCTGTGCGCTCCACTAAAAACATCGCCATCTTGCCATCTAGCATCGCTGGAACCAAAAATGCATCTGCTTTATCACCCACAGGCACTATGCTTTTTATAGCTGATAAAGCATATTTATCGCCGGCTACAGCCATTTTTGATGCCGTAGAAGCACATAGATCCAAGTTATACCGCGCTGCACGCTCTTGGTAAGCCAGTACAACCAACGCCTCACCTGCTGCAATTTTTGGCAACCAATCCGCTTTGATAGCTGCCGACGCATAGCCTGACAACAAGCCACTGGCAATCAATGTTTGCGCAAATGGCTCAAGCACGATGCCCCGCCCCAGTTCCTCCATCACCACCATGCCTTCTACAGGCCCCATGCCCAGACCGCCATCTTCTTCTGCGATGTACAACCCGCCAAGACCCAATTCGGCGATTTCATCGAATGCTTCTTTTGAAAAACCACCGCTATTTTCAATACTACGGCGGCGCTCAAAAGTGTAGGCTTTGTCTACCCATTTGCGGACCGCATCTCGCAATTGTTCTTGGTCGTCTGTGAAATCGAAATTCATGTTTTTTCCTAAAGAGCTTGAGTGACCTAGATAAGCAGATGTTTTACCTGATTTAGCCTAAAACAGTTTGCGACACGATGTTGCGTTGCACTTCGTTAGAACCACCATAAATCGTGGTTTTCCGCATATTGAAGTAAGTGCTCGCCAACGGTGCACAGTGCGCAGCGCCAACGTGATCACCTTGCCAACCAGCTTCCATGGCCTCACGAACCAGCGGCAAGGCGAAGGGACCAGCGGCTAGCATCATCAGCTCCGTATAGCGCTGCTGAATTTCGCTGCCGCGAATTTTCAGCAAACCCGCCACATCAAGCGAGTTTTTGCCCGATTTTTCAGCGCTCAAGACCCGCAACACCATCATCTCCAGCGCCACGACATCCACTTCAAGCTTGGCGATTTCGTCGCGGAACCTGACATCGTCCCAGACGCCTTCTGCCTTGGCTATGCGCTTCAAGCGCTCCAGTTCGCGCTTTGTACGGTTCACATCGGCAATATTGGTGCGCTCATGGCTGAGCAAATGCTTGGCGTAAGTCCAACCTTTGTTTTCTTCGCCAATCAGGTTTTCAGCGGGTACTTCAACATTGTCAAACCAAACTTCATTCACCTCGGCATCACCATCCAACAAAACAATCGGCCGAACGGTAACGCCTTTGCTTTTCATATCAATCAGCAAAAAACTGATGCCAGTTTGTGGTTTACCTTCATTGCTGGTGCGTACCAAACAGAAAATCCACTCACCGTACTGACCCAGCGTTGTCCAGGTTTTTTGACCGTTGACGATGTACTTATCACCCACTTTTTCAGCTTTGCATTTGACCGAGGCCAAATCTGAGCCCGAGCCGGGTTCACTGTAACCCTGGCTCCACCACACCTCGCCACTGGCAATACCCGGCAAATGTTGCTTTTGCTGCTTCTCGTTGCCAAACGCCATGATGACGGGTGCCACCATGACAGGGCCAAAGGGAACAACGCGAGGTGCACCTGCACGCGCGCATTCCTCTTCAAACAAGTGTTTTTGTACCGCGTTCCAGCCAGGGCCGCCAAATTCTTTTGGCCAGCCATGACCCAGCCAACCTTTTTTGCCCAGTATTTTTGCCCAGTTTTGCATGTCGTCACGGGTCAAGTTCAGGTCGTTATGAACTTTATGCGAGATATCTTTAGGCAAATTTGCCCCCACCCAGGAGCGGATGTCTTCGCGAAACTGTTGTTCTTCAGGGGTGAAGGCTAAATCCATGCTTACTTTCTCCAGATTAACGCTAATTGCTTAGCTGCTTTTTCAACTTACCAACGAATCTAGCACGACCGTGCTTTTACAACTGTCATGGCTGAGACAGACCCAACTCTTTGCTCAGGTTTTCAACAATCTGCCGCAAATGTGCGACTTCATGCTCCAAGGCGCTGATACGCTGGTGAATCACCGATCCCTCGTTCGTAGCCAACTCTTGCGCCTCATTCTCGGTCGCCAACAACGCCAAATCGACCGGACCGCACATCAAGTGCGTCCAACGCTGCTCGCGCGTTCCTGGGGCACGGGGCAGTTTTTGCACCAGCGGCCCGCCTTTCTCCGAGGATCGGTCTTGCAGTTCTTCTAAAAACCCCTCTACGGATGAAATATCAGCAAATTTATACCAGCGCTCTGAATTGATGCGCAGCTCGCCTGCTGTTTGCGGGCCACGCAACATCAGCAAACCCAAAATAACGGCAGATTGCTCAGGCACGCCCACAGCGCGCTGAAAATTATGCTCAAAGCGCGTACTTCTGCTGCCGCTGACCTCCCGAACGAGGGGTTGTCCAATAGAATTTGCTATATTTTTCATAGCTGTTAAGGCATTAAATACGTCGGCTTCGGTCAATTCCATGCTAGGAAAACGGCTGCTTTTTTGATTGCAACCTAAAAGCAAAGAATTCAGCGTCAGTGGGTAGCTGTCGGGCACAGTGCGGGCTTTTTCCATCAAGGTGCCCAAGACGCGGGCTTGAATGGTGGTTAAATCTGGTAAATTTTTGGTGACTGTGTGTATGTCTATTTGTGCACCTGTAGCGTCAATGATGTTTTCCAAAGCGATAATTCCAATAAATTAAAGAAGACCATGAAGAATATCGTGATTTTGATCTCTGGCGGCGGTTCTAACATGGCCGCCATCGTTAAAACAGCCAAAACTCAGCAATGGGAGACCGTTTTGAACGCCCGTGTGGCGGCGGTGATCAGCAACCGCGCCGATGCGGCTGGTTTGTTGTGGGCGAAAAAACAGGGTATTGACACCGCCAGCATTGACCACAACACATTTAGTTCACGTGAGGCATTTGACCAAGCGCTGATGCAGCACATCGATGCGCACAACCCCACGCTGGTCGTTCTGGCAGGATTTATGCGTATTTTGACGCCAACTTTTGTAACGCACTATGCGGGCCGACTGATCAACATTCACCCGTCCTTGCTTCCCGCGTTTACAGGTTTGCACACGCACCAGCGCGCTATTGATGCAGGCTGTAAGTTTGCCGGCGCAACCGTGCACCAGGTAACGGCCGAACTCGATGTTGGCCCTATTTTGGAGCAAGCCGTGGTTCCAATTTTGAGCACCGATACAGCAGATACTTTGGCCACTAAAGTTCTCTCTCAAGAGCATTTGATATATCCGCAAACAATTGCAAAACTGATCAAATCTTGCAGCTGATAGCGCGTTTACGGCCCTGCGTGATTAATCCAACATGATTGACTAATTACTTGTGTGAATTGCTATCGTACTAATAGCAATTCATCAAGGGAGAGGAACTTTGCACTAATTGGGTAATATTACCTTTCCTGCGTTTGGATGCATCTCATTTTTTGCAACTTTAGTATTCAGAGATGCCGAATATATTTAGACGCATCTGTTCATGCTTAAGCTGAACTTTAGTAAATATGCCATCTTTGCTATCGTTTTTACCAATTCTTACAATTCCGTTGCCTTTGTTGTTGTTTAGATTGACGTACGGCTTAGGAGCTTATCGAGACCCCGTTACATAATTTATTGACGTTCATTAGATTCATTCTTTGGACACCTTTAAATTTGCAACAGGTAATTCAAAATGTATCCATCAAATGCTACCCTCGCAACATCAGCACTTGTCCAAGCGCGACCAGCCGTTTCAAGCAAAACCAAAACCGAAGAAGCACTGCCCTTCACGCTCAAAATCGTGCGCACGCAGGCTGAATTGAACAAAGCAGTATTGATTCGCCAAGCCGCCTACGACCGCCATTTGCCTGACTTTGCCAAATCTTTGGTGAAACCCGAAGCGGCAGATTTTGAAAAAGGCACGGTCGTGCTGTTGGCTGAGTCGAAAGAAGATGGCTCGCCTGTGGGCACCATGCGGATTCAAACCAATGCTTACAAACCGCTGTGCTTGGAGCAATCCATCAACTTACCCCAATGGCTGAAAGAGCTGCCGATGGCGGAAGCGACACGCTTGGGTGTGACCAATCAAGTGGGCGGCCGCTTGGTGACCACGGCCTTGTTCAAAGCTTTCTACATGTATTGCCAGCAAATTGGTGTGGAATGGATGGTGATTGCGGGTCGCGCACCGGTGGATCGCATGTACCAGCGCATGCTGTTTGAAGATGTTGTGCCTGGCCAGGGCTTTGTGCCGCTGGCGCATGCCAACAATTTACCGCACCGCGTGATGTCGTTCAACGTGAAAACCGCGTTTGAACGCTGGTCTGCTGTGAATCACCCCCTCCTTAACTTCGCAGCACTGACGCACCACCCCGACATCACCTTGGATATGCCACGCAAACCACTGTCCATGCCTATCGAGATGCCGTTGATGGCTGCCGCCACGTCTACGATGGTTGTTGCGCCTGCGATTTTGCCGATTCAAACCCTACAAACAGTTCAAGGCGCAGAGCGACGCTTGCCAGCGATCAATCCTGCCAGCCCAGCGGCAGCGAACCACTACGCGATGTAAACCACCACATTTGCATCATCGCTTAATTCGCTATTTTTGCTATTTTTGCTATATTTTTTATAGCTAATTAGGCAATAAATACGCCGGCTATAGGTCTATTTTCTGCCTCTAAATTGATTAGAATTTATAATCACTTCACCTCACCCAAATAAGTGAACCTTGGTTGTAAAACGCCGTCAATGACAACTGTTTCGTTGAACATGGCCGCTGGTCGCACCCACAGGCCGTGCTCGCCATACAGGGCGCGGTACAGCGTCATCGGTTGCAGGTCCTCGGAATGGCGCACTGTGTCGATAACCTCGTATTCGCCGCCCTTGTAATGGCGGTAAAGACCCGGCTTGGTCGTAATAATTGGGGGCAAATAGTCTGGTAGATGGTCAGTGTCAGCATGCGTCATTTGATAACTATATAAGAGTTATCGAGCCAATCCAGCTCCAAGCATGGGAAAATAGGGGCTATGCACCCACAAATCATCCTAGAAGCCTGCACCGAACTCGTTCGGTTGACCCTCAAATTCGACCACCCCACCGATGCCATCGTCGCCAAATTTTTCCGTGATAACCGCGGTTTTGGTCCACGCGAACGTGCCACTTTGACCGACACCGTTTACAGCGTGCTGCGTAACAAGCTGCGCTATGACCACTTTGCCCCCTCTGGCAGCGGTGGCAAAGAGCGTCGTTTGGCAATCTTGGGCTTTGCCGCGCCGCGTGCTTTCTTGGAGGGCGCAATCAGCGAGCAGGAACTGGCTTGGATCAAAAAAATCGACGCTGTCAAAACCGACGAATTGCTAGACCGCCATCGCCACAATCTGCCCGAATGGCTGGTAGAGCCGCTCAAAGAGCAATTGGCCGATAAAAAAGGCGCTGGTTTTTGGCAATATGTTGAATCGCTCAATGTGAACCCAGGCTTGGATTTACGCGTCAACATGCTGAATGAAAAGCGTGATGATGTAGCCAAGGAACTCGCCAAAGTCGCCATCTCGTCCGAGCCGACACCTTTTTCCCCTTGGGGGCTGCGTGTGTCTGACAAAGCGCAATTGCGCAATTTGAGCGTTTACAAACGCGGTGCGATTGAGGTACAAGACGAAGGCTCGCAGCTACTGGCACTGTTGGTGGACGCAAAACGCGGCGAAATGGTTGCCGACTTTTGTGCGGGTGCAGGCGGAAAAACGCTGGCTATGGGTGCCTCTATGCGCAACACAGGGCGTTTGTATGCTTTTGACACGTCTGCGCACCGTTTGGAAGGCTTGAAGCCGCGATTGGCTCGCAGCTCGCTGTCAAACGTGCATCCAGCTGCCATTGCGCACGAGCGCGATGAGCGTATCAAGCGCTTGGCAGGCAAGATGGACCGCGTCTTGGTGGATGCACCCTGCTCAGGTTTGGGCACGCTGCGCCGCAACCCAGCCCTGAAATGGCGACAAACGCCCAAAACCATTGAAGAGATGGCGACACTGCAGGCTGCCATTTTGCAAAGCGCCGCACGCTTGGTGAAATCAGGCGGGCGCTTGGTTTATGCGACCTGCAGCTTGTTAAAGGACGAAAACGAGGCGATAGCGCAGCAGTTCTCGAACGCCAACCCAGATTTTGAGATGCTGCAAGTGGGCGATGTATTGACGCAATTGAAAGTTGAAAATGCTGCTTTTTTGTGCACAGGCACGGGTTTAGACGGCAGCACCGGGCTTGAATACCTGCGTTTGTGGCCACATATCCATCATACTGATGGCTTTTTTGCAGCGATTTGGCAGAAGAAGTAAGCTTTTTCTGCATTTTAGATAAATTTAAATGTTTTTAATGTAATTTCAAGTATTTTTAGCCTGACTTGGCATACATTTCATTCTTGGTTATCGGTTTAAAAGTCATTACCCGTTATTGCAGCAAAATTTAGGAATTAAGATGTTTTTACCCGATGGGGCAGTTTTGAATGCGGTCGTTGATTGGCTAGGTCACGGCGCGTGGAACCTAGCTTGGTGGCAAGTCGTCATTTACACTTTGGTGGTCACACACATCACTATTGCCAGTGTCACCATCTACCTGCATCGCCACCAAGCGCACCGCGCGATGGATTTGCATGCTTCAGTCGCGCATTTTTTCCGTTTTTGGCTGTGGTTAACCACCGGACAAGTCACCAAAGAATGGGTAGCCATCCACCGCAAACACCACGCCAAGTGCGAAACCAAAGACGACCCGCACAGTCCGCACGCCCACGGTATCGAAACTGTGTTTTGGAAAGGTGCAGAGTTGTACCGCGCAGAATCCAAAAATTTAGAAACTCTGGCGAAATTTGGCCACGGCACGCCGAACGACTGGGTTGAACGCAATATTTACACCCGTTTTTCATGGCAAGGCGTGGCGTTGATGCTGATCATCAACTTGGCGCTATTTGGCGCTTTAGGTTTGACAGCTTGGGCGGTGCAGATGCTGTGGATTCCAGTGACTGCCGCCGGCATCATCAACGGCATTGGCCACTACTGGGGTTACCGTAATTTTGAAGCGCCAGACGCCAGCACCAACATCACGCCATGGGGCATTTTGATTGGTGGCGAAGAGCTGCACAACAACCATCATACCTACCCCACTTCTGCCAAGTTTTCCGTCAAAAAGTATGAATTTGACATGGGCTGGGTCTATATCAGCGTTATGCAGGCTTTGGGTTTGGCCAAAGTTAAAAAGACACCACCAAAACTGCGACGCGGCACGTTCGAGGCGCTGGCGACTGAAAACACGCTAGAAGCTTTGATAGCCAACCGCTACGAAGTGATGGCCAACTACGCCAAACAGATGCGCCTTGCCTGTAAAGCCGAACTCGCTGTATTGAAAGCCAAACGAGCCGACATGACGACACTACTCGCTGCCAAACGCTGGCTGCACCGCGACGCCGACAAAGTGCCCGCAGCTGCCTTGCCGCACATTCAGCAAGCGCGTGCTGAGCACCCGATTTTGGACAAAATGGTCGCCATGCGTGAAGAGTTGCGCCAGCTTTGGCTGAACACCAGCATGTCGCGTGAGCATTTGACGGCCGAATTGGCCGCGTGGTGTCACCGCGCTGAGGCCAGCGGCATTGCTGCATTGCAAGAATTTTCCATCATGCTGCGCACCGCTAAAGCTTAAAGACTCAAAAAAAATACGATGAGCGACTTAAGTATTGATGTTGAACTAGACACGCGCGGGCTGAACTGTCCGCTGCCGATTCTAAAAGCCAAAAAATCCCTCGCCAGCATGACCAGTGGTCAGCTGCTGCGCGTGGTTGCCACGGACACCGGCTCGCTACGAGACTTTCAAGCCTTTTGTAAACAAACCGGCAATGACTTGGTGGAGCAGCAAACTCTTGAAACCGAACAGGTTAAAGAGTTTGTGCATATTCTAAGAAGACGATAGCCGATCACCATGGATTCCCGCCTGCGCGGGAATGACGGAAGTAATCTTGTTTACGCCAATCTTGTTAATTGATCTTGTAGTTTCAGCAACGTAGCGGTATTGTCAGCAACCCGTTTGCGCTCCAACTCAATCACCGCTGGTGGCGCTTTGGCGACGAAGGCTTCGTTGCTGAGTTTGCCGTTCACGCGGGCGATTTCGCCTTGCAGGCGCGTCACTTCTTTACCAATACGCAGTTTCTCGGCAGCAGCGTCAATTTCCATGTGCAGGCACATGCGCAAATCACCCACCACAGACACAGGTGAAGCTTGCGCTGCAGATTGCCAAGTGGTTTCATCGTCAAACACTTTGACTTCACTGAGTTTGGCAAGTGATTTCAACACCGGCGCAACATCGCGCATGAATGCCGCTTCAACTGCGTTAGCCGGCAGGGCAAACATCGGCAGCTTGGTCGATGGCGGCACGTTCATCTCACTGCGCAAGGTACGGCAACTATCGACCAAGCCTTTAAGTTTGGCGACGTGCGCCTCGGCAGCAGTATCTATACGATTTGGCTGGCTCACAGGGTACGCAGCAATACTGACACTTTCACCCGCTCTTCCAGCAACAGGTGCAACTTTTTGCCACAACTCTTCGGTAATGAACGGAATCACAGGGTGCGCCAAGCGTTGAATCGTCTCCAGCGTGCGAATCAAAGTACGGCGTGTGGCGCGTTGCTGTGATTCGTCACCAGTCTGGATTTGCACTTTGGCGATCTCCAAATACCAATCGCAAAACTCGTCCCATACAAACTGGTAAATGCTGTTGGCGACGTTATCCAAACGGTAATCTTCAAAACCTTTGGCAACGTCAGCCTCAACCCGCTGCAGAGCCGAGACAATCCAACGGTCGGCTTGGCTGAAGTTCAGATACCCGTGCGCAGAACCGCCCACTTCGCATTCGGCTTTGGTGTGCTCACGCAAACCACAATCTTGTCCTTCGCAATTCATCAATACAAAGCGGGTGGCGTTCCACAGCTTGTTGCAGAAGTTGCGGTAGCCCTCGCAGCGTTTGCTGTCAAAGCTGATGTTCCGACCCAGCGATGCCAACGAGGCAAAGGTAAAACGTAACGCATCTGCGCCAAAGGCTGGAATACCATCCGGAAACTCTTTTTCAGTGTTTTTACGAACCGTAGGCGCGGTTTCGGGTTTGCGCAGACCTGTAGTGCGTTTGTCGAGTAACGGCGCCAAGGTGATACCGTCGATCAAATCGACCGGATCCAGCACATTGCCTTCCGACTTGCTCATCTTCTTGCCCTGCGCATCACGCACCAGGCCGTGGATGTAGACATGCTTGAAAGGCACTTTGCCCGTGAAATGCTTGGTCATCATGATCATGCGGGCAACCCAGAAGAAGATGATGTCGTAGCCGGTGACCAGCACGCTGGATGGCAGATACAAGTCCATGTCTTCGGTCTGCTCTGGCCAGCCCATGGTGCTGAATGGCACCAGCGCGGATGAATACCAGGTATCCAGCACGTCCTCATCCCGGCTGAGTGTCTTACCCGGTGCTTGCGCTTGCGCCTCGGCTTCATCTCTGGCCACATAGACTTTGCCGTCTTCGTCATACCAGGCTGGGATTTGATGACCCCACCACAATTGGCGCGAGATGCACCAATCTTGGATATTTTTCATCCACTGGTCATAGGTGTTGACCCACTGTTCAGGGACGAATTTCACTTCGCCAGACGCTACTGCATCAATAGCACCTTGGGCAATAGATACACCGTCTACAGCATTATTTTCAGGTGTTTTTGTCATCGCCACGAACCACTGATCCGTCAGCATCGGTTCAATCACTTGGCCAGTACGGGTGCAAATCGGCACCATGTTTTTATGCGGCACAGCTTTTTGCAGGAAACCTTGCTCCTCCAAATCTTTTAAAACCGCTTTGCGGCAATCGTAGCGGTCTAGGCCTTGGTAGGCAACAGGGCCGTTTTCGTTGATCTTGGCATCCAGTGTGAAAATGGTGATCAGCGGCAGGTTGTGGCGCTGGCTACAGGCGTAGTCGTTAAAGTCATGCGCACCGGTGATTTTGACGCACCCGCTGCCGAATTCACGGTCCACAAAGTCGTCAGCAATCACCGGGATTTTGCGGTCACACAAGGGCAAATCAACAAATTTACCCACCAAATGTTTGTAGCGCTCGTCTTCTGGGTGGACGCATAGCGCACCGTCGGCCAACATGGTCTCAGGTCGCGTGGTGGCGATGTGCAAGCCGCGAACGGTTGTGCCATCGCCTAAAGTTTGCGGACCGTCGCTGAACGGGTACTCGATGTGCCACATGAAGCTGTTACGCTCTTCGTTTTCAACTTCCAGGTCACTCACCGCCGATTTCAGCACCGGATCCCAGTTCACCAGGCGTTTGCCACGGTAAATCAAACCTTGCTCATACAAGCGGACAAAGGTTTCGGTCACGGTTTTGGACAACTTCGTATCCATCGTGAAGTATTCACGGCTCCAGTCCACACTCGCACCCATGCGGCGCATTTGGGTGGTGATGGTGTTGCCGCTTTGCTCTTTCCATTCCCACACTTTGGACACAAAGTTTTTGCGCGACTCAAAAGGCGTCGCGCCCATGTCGTGGCGACTGATGCCCTGCGCCTGCAGTTGACGCTCCACAACCACTTGGGTGGCAATACCCGCATGGTCCGTACCGGGAATCCAAGCGGTATTGAATCCGCTCATACGGTGGTAACGGGTCAGCGAGTCCATGATGGTCTGGTTGAAGGCATGGCCCATGTGCAGCGTGCCCGTCACATTGGGCGGCGGCAGCTGGATGGCAAAAGCGGGTGCCCCCTCTTTGGCCTGCTGTGTACCGCGAAAACCCGCATCCGCGTAATGCCGCTTCTCCCACTCTGGCCCCCACTGAGCTTCAATAGCTGCAGGTTCGAACGATTTGGAAAGGGATTGAAGGCCAGGTTGCAAAATGTCGGTCATGGGGAAGCTTATAAATAGAAATAGAAATAGGCAAAAAAGCTATTTTACGGGAGCGATGTGGTTCACCTAAGGCACACCAAAATGCGCATGTATACTAAAGCACTACTTAATATTCGCCTCATGTTAGCTTTCTCTTTTTTATGCAAGATTAAATAAGTTTTTACCACCTTCTAAGTTTTATCGGTGTTAGTGTCACTTCTAGTTCCATGCAAAAGTATTCAAACATCCGCCTGCGCCCCAGCATCGTTTTACTGTTCGTCATATTGGTTGTACCTATTTTCACAGCCATGCTGTGGTTTACGTACACCACAAACGACTCGATGACGCGCATCAACGCCAAAGACTTGATGGGGCGCTTCCGTTTTGAGGCCACAACCAACATACAAAACTTGCTCAGACCCATAGAAACCATGGTGGGAACAGCGGCCACACTGGGCAGCACCCAGCAGCAGTTTTTCCGTGATGCCAATTCTTGGGACTATTTGAAAGACATTCTTTCGCACAGTGAAACAACCAGCAGTGTCTACGTCGGTTTTGAAGATGGCACGTTTCGCATGGTGATACGCACCAGCCCAGGCATGATCATACAAAACCAGTCCGTACCGGCAGAATCAAACCTGGCATACCGCTGGATTGATCGCGGAGATCCCAAAGTCGTTGGTAACTCTGTTTTTGATGTGTTTACGTTTAAAAACAAACAAGATCTGGCCATTGCTGCGACGCAAGTACCTGCCACTTACGACCCGCGTCAACGTGATTGGTACAGAGCAGCCTCCATCAACAAAAGAGTGACAATCACGGCACCCTATATTTTTTCAGCTTCAGGCTTGCCGGGCATCACCATTGCAGCGCCTTTTTATGCAGATGGGAAAATGATTGGTGTCGTAGCGGCAGATATCACGCTGGACAATCTATCGAAATTTCTAGCTGAACGGATCGTCAGCAAAAGTGCGATGAGTTTGATCATCGACGACCACGACAAGGTCATTGCAAACTCCAACCTCAAAGAGCAAGCCAAGCGCGTCGCTGGAAAAATCGACCTCAAACATGTCGGCGCGCTGGACAGCGACCTACCAGCGCTGGCTATGGTGCAGCAATCTAAGGTAGCCGACAAAGACAACTTTACCTTTGTGCATCCCACCACCAAAGAAGAGTACGCAGCCAGTTTCAGCAGTTTTGCGTCTGACAGCAGCAAGCGCTGGCAAATTTTAATCGTCGCGCCGCTGGATGATTTCTCAGGCCCGCTCAAGGAAAACAACAAACGCCTGCTCGTTTTTGGTACCTTAGCCATTATTTTGCAAATCCTATTCATTTACTTTTTATCTAGACTCATTGCCAAACCGTTAGAGCGATTGGAGAAAAGGGTCAACGATGTACGCGAATTGGTTGAAGTAGCTAAGCCCGAGGTGATTGAGTCGCCTATTCGAGAAATTGCATCACTCAGTCGCGCCGTCGATACGCTGGATCATGCCGTTCGCTCATTCGCAGCTTTCGTTCCAGTGGGTCTGGTTAAGCATTTGATCGACTCAGAACAGCAATTGCAACTAGGTGGAAAAAGCCGTTTTTTGACCATCATGTTTTGCGACGTAGAAGCTTTTTCGACCTTGGCTGAAAGCAGCCCATCACAAGAATTATTAAGCCGTATCTCCGCCTATTTAGAAGTGGTCACACTGGCTGTTAACAAAGAACATGGCACGATTGATAAATTCATCGGCGATGCGGCCATGGCCTTTTGGGGTGCGCCGGTGGAGCTGAATGACCATGCTTGGCACGCCTGCGCCGCAGCCATTCGTATCAGCCAACGCATGGCAAAACTCAACGAAAAATGGGTTGCCGAAGGCTTAGCACCGCTGCAAATACGGGTGGGCATCCATTGCGACTCCGTGATGGTGGGTAATATTGGCTCGAAACACCGCATGAGCTACACGGTGATGGGCGATGCTGTGAATTTAACCTCGCGCTTAGAGGGCATCAACAAAGACTACGGCACACAGATTTGCGTGAGCCAATCTATTTACCGCGAAGTAGGTGAGCGTTTGTCACTTCGTCCGATTGACGAAGTGACCGTCAAAGGTCGTCGCGGTGCTTTGCATATTTATGAATTGTTCGGCGTGATTGACGCTAACCAGGCAAATTCCGACTTGGAAGCCAGCGCAGAAGTCGTTGAGCAATGCAGGCTGACAAAATTAGCGCATCAGGCCTACACTGAGAAAAACTGGCAGGAAGCGGCTATTCGCTACGAAGCACTACTCGCGCACCAGCCCAAAGATCAGCTAGCAGCTCATATGCTCCTGCGCTGCAAAACTGAGCTTCAGCATGGTGTTTCAACATGATTTTCATAAAAAATTACTGATCTATTTGTAATTTTGCTATATTTTTAATAGCTAATTAAGCAATAAATACGCCGGCTAGATGTCGATTTTAGTCTTGATAATCAGTTATTATTTATAACTTAAACTTGTTTCATCAACGCATCCCACTTCAATCGTGCTGTGGCTGCATTTTTCTCCTTCACATGGCCAAAGCCTTTGATGCTGTCCGGTATACGGGCGATATCAAGCGCTATCGGCAAGAGAGTTTGCGTATTCTCTGCGCTTAGTTTGTGTATGACGGCCTCCATGCTTTTGCGGTAATCGGCCACAAGTGCACGCTCCATACGCCGCTCTGCTGTTTTACCAAAGATATCAAAGGCAGTACCGCGCAAAACCTTTAGCTTGGCGAGCAGTTTAAAACTGGTCAGCATCCAAGGGCCAAACTGCTGCTTTTGCAGCTCACCACGGTCATTTTTCTTGGCGATTAAAGGGGGGGCGAGGTGATAATTGAGCTTGTAATCGCCTTCAAACATACCGGCTACTTTTTTCTCGAACGTGCCGTCGCTGTGTAAGCGTGCAACTTCATACTCATCTTTGTAGGCCATGAGTTTGAAGAGGTTGCGGGCAACCGCTTCGGTCAATGGTAATGTTTTGGCGATGACATCGCCGTTTAAAGCCTGCTCCTTGCTGTGAATTTTTTCAACAAAATCAACATAGTTAGCAGCGTAGCCCGCATTTTGGTAAGCGGTTAAAAATGCGACGCGTTTGGCGATGACTTCTTCTAATGGATCGCGTCTTTTGAAATCAATCACGCTCACTGCGTTGTTGCTCGCTTGCAATAACAGCTCAACTTCAGTCCAATTGTGTGCAGCGCGGCAGCCCCACTCAAAAGCAGTTTTGTTGTTATCCACCGCCACAGCGTTGAGCTCAATCGCCCGCATGAGCGATGTTTTTTGCAGCGGCACCCAGCCTTTTTGCCAAGCATAGCCCAACATGATAGGGTTGGTGTAAATGCTGTCGCCCATCATCACCGTTGCCAAAGCATCAGCATTGAAGGCGCTAACGCCGCCGATTTGACCACTATTTGAACCAACTGTCCCGACGATGGCGGTGATGCTATCAACACAGCCTTGTGACGGATTCTGCCAATTGGCATTTTTCACAAAAGCTGCCGTCGGCGTGCTGTGCGCATTCAGTGCAACGTGTGTGCGCCCTGCGCGCATACGCAGGATGGTTTCTTTGTTGGCAGAAACAATCGGGTCGCAGCCGATAATCAAATCTGCGCCCGCCATGCCCACACGGGTGGTACGAATGTCGTCTTGATGGTCGGCAATCAGCACATGGCTCCAGGTCGCGCCGCCCTTCTGCGCCAAGCCGCCAGCGTCTTGGGTGACAATCCCTTTGCCTTCCATGTGTGCTGCAAAACCCAACAATTGACCAATGGTGATAACGCCTGTTCCCCCCACGCCGTTAACGACGATGCCGTAGGCATTCGGTGTCTCCAAAATAACCGGCTTGGGTAAGGCCGTCATCGTGAATGGATTTGGCGTTGCGTTCGTAGTTTTGCTTTTCTTCTTTAGTTGCCCACCTTCCACGGTGACAAAACTCGGGCAAAAGCCTTTGACACAAGAGTAGTCTTTGTTGCAGCTGCTTTGGTTGATGGTGCGTTTGCGGCCAAAGTCAGTCTCTAGCGGTTCAACGCTCAAGCAATTGCTTTGCACACCACAATCGCCACAACCCTCACACACCAGCTCGTTGATGACGACGCGCTTGGCCACATCCACCATGGTGCCACGCTTGCGACGGCGGCGTTTTTCAGTGGCACATGTTTGGTCATAAATAATGACTGTTGTTCCCTTGATTTCCCGGAATTGCTTTTGGATCGTGTCTAGCTCATCGCGGTGATGAACTGTCACGCCCTCCACCAAGCGGACACCTTCATACTTTTCAGGCTCATCTGTCACGACGACGATTTTTACAGCACCCTCAGCTTGCATGGATTGCGCAATTTGCACAACCGAGTGGCCTTCAGGACGCTCTCCTACTGGCTGACCACCCGTCATCGCCACAGCATCGTTGTACAAAATTTTGTAGGTGATGTTGACACCTGCGGCGATGGACTGCCGAACGGCAAGCAACCCGCTGTGAAAGTATGTACCGTCTCCCAAATTAGCAAAAATGTGCTGATCCGTGGTGAATGGCTGCTGCCCCACCCAAGGCACGCCCTCACCGCCCATTTGGGTGAAGCCGACAGTGGACCTATCCATCCAAATGCTCATGAAATGGCAACCAATCCCCGCCATGGCGCGAGAGCCTTCGGGCACTTTGGTTGAGGTGTTGTGCGGGCAACCCGAACAAAACCAAGGTTGACGCTCAGAATCGCTGAGCTGCTGAATGGTTTGCACCTTCATGGCGCGTTCTTTGGCTTCTAAAATCGTCAATTGCGCATCGATTCCTTTGCGAATGTCACTGCCATCGCCGCCATCCATGCCCAGTTTTTGGAGTCGTCCTGCAATCGCTTTGGCGATGATAGCGGGGGACAAATCAGCATTCGCACGCAGCAAGGTGTTCGCGCTGGGGCTAGGTGTGGACCACTCACCACCTTCCATCTCGTTGAATTTACCCAACACCGTTGGACGAACATCATCCCGCCAGTTGTACAACTCTTCTTTGAGTTGGTATTCAATGACTTGACGCTTTTCTTCGACAACTAAAATTTCTTGCAAACCCGTGGCAAATTCACGCGTCAATTGCGCTTCTAATGGCCAGACCACACCGACTTTGTGCAAGCGAATGCCAATACGACGACAAGTGGCGTCATCCAGCCCCAAGTCCAGCAGCGCTTGGCGGGTGTCGTTGTAGGCTTTGCCACTGGCGATCAAACCGAAGCGGTCGTTTTCGCCCTCAATGGCGTTGTAGTTCAAGCGGTTGGCGCGGATGTAGGCCAAAGCAGCATACCATTTGTAGTCAAACAAACGCGCCTCTTGCTCTAATGCCGCATCCGGCCAGCGAATGTGCAAACCACCTACTGGCATCTCAAAATCAGTAGGCATGATGATTTTCACGCGCTCGGGGTCGATCATTGCGGTGGCGCTGGATTCGACAATTTCCTGGATCGTTTTCATACCCGCCCACACGCCAGAGAAGCGGCTCATGGCAAAGGCGTGAATGCCTAAATCAAGGATTTCTTGCACATTGGCTGGAAAGAATACCGGCAAGCCGCAGGCTTTAAAAATATGGTCGCTTTGATGCGCAGCTGTTGAGCTTTTGGAGATATGGTCGTCCCCTGCGACGGCAATCACCCCTCCAAACTCGGTCGTACCCGCCATATTGGCATGTTTGAAAACATCAGAGCACCGGTCCACACCGGGCCCTTTACCGTACCAAATGCCAAAGACGCCATCAAACTTGTTTGTCCCAGGTGGCGAAAAACCGAGTTGCTGTGTCCCCCACAGCGCAGTAGCTGCCAACTCTTCATTGACACCGGGTTGGAAGACGATGTTTTGCGCATTTAAGTACGGCGCGGCTTTCCACAAAGCTTGGTCATAGCCACCTAGCGGCGAACCGCGGTAACCACTGACAAAGCCTGCTGTATTTTTACCTTGCAATTGGTCACGCACGCGCTGCAACATGGGCAACTTCACCAAAGCTTGCACCCCGCTCATAAACGCACTACCGTAATCTAGCGAATACTTATCGTCCAATGTGACGGTTTCTAGCGCTTTGCGAATATGTTCAGGCAGGGGTGCATTCATGCTATCGGTCTCTCATTGTTATTTATATGACACAAAGTGTATGCTTGATGAGCGGGTAAGTGTTTGCTATTTTTGCTTGAAATTAGCTGTTACATGGATAAATCTTGCTTAAAATATAAAAATATGGAAACACTCGATAAGTTTGATGTCTTGATATTGAAAGAACTTCAAGCAGATGGCCGACTCACCAACGCTGAATTGGCGTCACGCGTAGGCCTGTCAGCAGCGCCCTGCTGGCGACGCGTGCGAGCGCTTGAAGAAAGTGGTTTCATCAAAGGCTATCGCGCAGAAATCGACCGCCACAAAATAGGTTTGGGTGTTTTAGCGTTTGTGAGGCTTGATGCCGAGCGAAATCGTGGCGATGTAACGCGTGAGCTAGAAGAAGCCATCAAAAAATTACCACAAGTGGTGAGCTGCCATTACATAAGCGGCACAGGCACATTTGAATTGCAAGTGGTGGCCCAAGATTTAGACAATTTTTCGAACTTTGCACTAAAGCAATTGATCAACCTGCCGAATGTGAAAGATCTGCACACCAGCTTCTCCTTGGGTGAGGTGAAAGCCAGCAGTGAATTACCTCTGGATCATTTAATCAAAAAATTAACGCGGTGATTTTGGCCACAGCACCCACATTTGCAATGGTTGTTTGATACGTCCTGCTGAGTCCCCTGCTTCGGCACCCCAACCCATAAAGTAGTCAGCACGCACCGCACCCGTGATGGCGCTACCTGTGTCTTGCGCCAAAACCAATTTTTGGAAACGCTGTGCGACACCCTCCGACCCATTGCTAGATAACCATACTGGCGTACCATAAGGAATACTGCCACGATCAACAGCGATAGAGCGACCGGGTGTGAGTGGCACACCCTGCGCACCTTTGGGCCCTGATTGCGCATCTGGCATAGCTTCTTCACGGAAGAACACAACGCGAGGGTTGCTCCACAGCAGCTCATTCAAACGATGTGGGTTTCGTGCCAGCCAGCTTTTGATGCCAAGCCACGACACATCACGCGTGCCACCTTGGTCAAGCAGCCAACGCCCAACGCTTTTGTAGGGCTGCTCATTGGTGCTGGCATAAGCCAAGCGCACAGTTCGTTTTGAGCCATCGGCCTCCAGCATATTGACGCGACCTGAGCCTTGGATATGCAAAATCAAGGCATCAATAGGATCTGGGACATAGGCAATTTCCAAACCGCGCAATTGCGCTTTTACTTGCGGCAGAGTATCCATCTCTTGTCGTGTATACCAAGGTGTTTTGCTATTCGTATTTACAGGTGAGCGATACAAAGGTACTGTAAAACCAGGGCGCAATTTACGAGATGCCTCTAAAACGGGTTCGAAATATGAAGTCAGCAAGCCCTCGGTTGGACCTTGCAAACTTTCGACGCGATAGGGTTGCAAGGTCTGCATCATCCAATATTTTTGCTCAGTACTGCTGGCAATGCTTAAGCGTCGAATTTCTGGACACAAATATGCGTTGGCTGTTGCTGCATTTTGACAACTTTTTAGCCAAGCGTTCCATGCCTCATGTTGCGTGGCATCGTTATCTTGCCAGCCTGGCAATTCTTGCCACCAAACAGGAACCCAACGGCTTTTGGCTTGCAATATCGGTGCTGGTAACACATTTGCATCCACAACAGCCCCCGTTGGCGCAACCGCGTTATGACTTGGAGTCAGGGGCGTCGCGCACGAGGCTAAGAAGCCTACAATCAAGACATAAAGAAGAATATTTTTAAACAACTTTTGCAAAATTTTCCTTGGAAAAATCATGACTTTATTGATACTTGAAGCCTTGCTAGCGCTACTGATATTGATTGGTATCGTGTGGTGGACTATGTTTTCAGGGCGTTCAAAAGGCGAGATTCGAGATCGGATACAAAAACAAACGGACAAAAATGACGAGTCAGAGTGATCTCACGCATGTTGAAAAAATTCACAATACACGGTGTTGCAACGCAGGTAGTTGCTGTCGAGTGTGCTTTAGTTTTTCAATATCCAAATCGGCCATCACGACACCTTCACCCTCTGGCAAAACCGATAACACCGTACCCCAGGGTTCAATCACCATCGTATGCCCCCAAGTGCGCCTACCAGATGGATGCGTTCCGCCTTGAGCTGGTGCGATCACATAAGCCAAGTTTTCTATAGCTCTGGCACGTAGCAAAATCTCCCAATGTGCTTGACCGGTTGTGTAAGTAAAGGCACTGGGCACCAGCCACGCATCAACTTCTTGCATGCGGTAAAGCTCAGGAAAACGCATGTCATAGCAAACGCTTAGACCGATGCGCCAAGTATGTCCATCTTTTGAGGGCAACTCAAAACAGGTTGGTTGATCACCGCGCTCTAAAACATGCGATTCATCGTAGCGCTCCATGCCATTATCAAAACGAAACAAATGAATTTTGTCGTACCGCGCTGCTAACCCGCCATCTGGGGAGTAAACCAAAACACTATTTCGGACATGCAAAGGATCGTCAGTAGCCATGGGTATGGTTCCGCCTACGATCCACAGATTCAGTTCGCGCGCCATCGTAGCAAAAAAATGTTGGATTTTCCCTGCACCTGACTGCTCTGAAATAGCCAATTTATCCGTATCTTTGCTACCGATCATGCAAAAATACTCCGGCAGGGCAGCAAGTTCTGCACCTTGTCCCGCAGCATGTCTTAGCAATACGGCAGCATTCGCCAGATTAACATCCAAGTCGCTGCCAGCGACCATTTGAATTGCGGCAACTTTCATGAATCAGTTCCTTATTTTTTAACGTCTGGTCTTGGGGTTCTTTTTACTTCTGTCACCACGGGATCAGCCCAGGTTCCAGAAACTTTAAATTCCTTTGTCACAGCCTCAATCAAAGGCTGCCGAAGAAACAATTGTGCTAAAAATGTACCTAACCCAATAGCGGGGTTGATAGCGGAAGCAACCAGTATCGATGCTACGCCGGCATTCACCTCGGGCGCATAAACCACCCTTATATCTTGCGTGCCAGCTGCAATATCAGATTTTCCGTCCATCAAGATCACCGCATTGACACCGCTGATTTGCATGTTGTTGGTCGTGGCCAGCCCCCGATCGACAGCCACATCGCCACGCAGGAAATCAAATACAAACCCCTCACTGAATACATCTCTAAAATCTAAGCTCAACCGCTTGGCAATGGATTGCATGCTCAATACGCTCAATAGTTTTGCTGCACCAGGTTCTACTTTCAAAAATTGGCCATTCTCCACATTGATATTGAATTGACCTGCCAATGTTGGGTAATTCATCGCCAATGGCGAGCCACGCCAGGTTAACTGCCCATCCAGTTTCCCTTTGCCGTTACGTACTAGGCCTTCAAATCCGAAACGCTCAAGCAATTTCCCTGTATCAGATATATCTAGTTTAAAGTCTATGCCAGTCGTTCGTCGTTCAAGTATATTGAGTAAGCTCACATCACCTTTGCCAATGACATCAGTGCGCAAAGCCTCACGATGAGCCCAAAAGCCATTTGCTGTCAATCTCGCTTCTGGTGTTGTCACGTTCAAATGATTCAAACGCCAAACGCGTGTACCGTCAGCAGTACCGCTAGTATTTGACAAACGATTGACAGCGTCAATTTCAACTTTGCCAAACTTTCGACCTCTCAATTCAAAATCTTCAACAACCAAATCTAGTGCAGGAATACTTACTGGTTGCTCATCCAATAATTTTTCCACATCATTAACTTGTGCGTCGCCAATCACCAATCGCGCTAATCGCGCATAAATGCGTCCGGTTGAGAGCGTTGCTGTAGGCTGCCTGTATTCCACATATCCGCTCAGTTGCTTGGCCTCCATATTTGCGCGCCAAATTGAGCCTTCCCGTGATCCGCCGATGACGACATTTTCAAATTTTCGACCCTCGACGATCAATTCCTTCGCCCGAACGGCCATTGTTGAAGGAATTAAATCATCAAAGACATGCTGGTTTGAAGCTGCTTGCACACCTGCTTTTGATGCTGTACCAACGCTGCTGTTTTGTAAAGAAGAAAAGAACTTAGACCATTCATCAACGTCCAAGCGATCAACATTAATATTAGCCGCAACAGCGTTGCTTGGCTCCGGCGTTTCCTCACCTGCATCTAAACCCACACTCATGGATCCGCGTATAACTTTTGGCACATTGCCGTTGATATCGCGCAAGAGTTTGAAGTTTGCTATTTTTTCAATACTCAGGCTGATGTTGTCTTTTAGCCGAACCTTGCCATCGCGCTCGGGGATGGTTGATGCTTCAACCAGGGTATTTTCAAATTTCAACGGCCAAATACTTTGCGCAGGCTTGTTGAATGGCGCAGGTAAAGTCAAAGCCAAACCTTGTAAATTGGTTTGAACAGAAACCTCAGTTTGATCGTGCGCAAAACGTAACTGTGCCGAATAAGCCGTACTGCCAGATGCGCTTTTAGCCAACTGTGGGATAAAACTTAATTCGCTAGCGCGTTGTAAACCCAGCGCACTAGCGACGCCTTGACCACGGATGACAACGCCTTTACCTGTGGGACCCAGCGCTGGATCGCTTGCATTCAAATTGCCACCTTCAAAACGAACGGCATCACCAAACATCAGCGCTTGCGCGTCTTTGATCAAAAATCCTTTTTCAGAAAAGCGCAACAACCCTTTGGCTTGACCTATCAAAGGGGTTTGAGTGGTCATCTGAACATCGTTTCCCAAGAAAACAATATCGCCTTTGACGCGCGTCTTGTTCAAGTCCCCAATTGGTAACGACATATCAATTTTAAAATCGCCCGAGCCAGTCGATGTTGCCTTGCTCAGCGATTGACTCGTGATGCCGTGCAAAGGCGACTTATTGACAAAACCCAGCATGTCAACCATGGTGCTTTTGCCCTGCGCACTCACATTGACGACTGTAAACGTCAAATCTGGAATGGCAACATTAGCCTGCACAATCGCAATCCCTGGCAAGCCTGCCACCTCAGCGCTCGTACTTTTCACACTCAAGCTGGTCCTGTCTAGCACCATTTCACCTGCTACTTTACTGAGTTCAGGCCATGGCAAATCAGCAGGGTCTTGCAAGCGCTTGGGCACATAGGCGACGCGCGCATTGTTGAATTTTGCAGTGATTTTGAAATCACCTTGATTTGCTTTTGCGGCTGGTATATCCCAAACCTCGCCTTTAATTTTGAAATTGACCTCACTTGCCTTGCCATCAATCAGCAAATCGCGCACATATTCACGCGCCTGTATGGGAACACCCAACGGCAAATAGCGCGAAACTTTAGCTAACTCAACATTGATCAATTTCGCATTTAAATCCAGCACACCTGGAAATTTACTTCTGTTGGTTGCTGTAGCCGGATCGCTGGTTTTCCAGCTCAATTGTGCCGTGCCTTGCGCATCTGCATTTTTAAAACTCAGATTGCTCACAGACACATCTATTTTGGCATCAGCTTTTCCTTTTGATGTCGTCTGTGTCGTACGCCATACGATATCTGTACTTAACTGGTCAATAGGTATCATCGCATCACCCAACATACCAGGTAGATCAATCGCACCTTTGTCGATCGTAATTTTTGCCTTACCGCCCGCAGAGTTCATATCAAAATCAATACTTGCGCCGCGAAAACCGGGTCGCCCGACTGATTCATGCTTATCAACGCCCTCGCCCACTTTTTGACCGCTGGATTTGGATGAAATTTGCATCCCCTTGACTACACCTTTAGCTTTTAGGTCTTGTGGCTCATCTGGATAACCCCGCCAATGTGCAGATATCGACTCAATGACACCTTGTGGCGCCAAACTGGTCAGCAACTCATGGGTTGAAGCACCCAGAGGGATTTTATTGGCGATCAAGCTGATGACTGCCAAATCCAGCTTGTCCGCCTTAAAGTCGTTGACGCTTTGTGTCGCATCAAAGGTACTTACACCAACATTTGTAGCCCCCGAGCTCTTTGGCGTCGTGGGATTTGTTTGTGAAAAGAGCATGTTGCCGCCAGGCCAGCGCAAACCGTCTTGCGTTTGAAATTGCAAATTTTGTGTGGATGCTTCAAAACCTTGTTCAAGCTTGCGCCCGATCAACCGGCCAGACATGGACTGCAAAGCCAGTGGCTCTAAGCCTTTACCCAGCGTTGCGTCCACTTGTGCCAGCGCGACATCTGCCGTGGTGCTGACCCACTCGCCTTTGGCAATAGCCGTCCAAGCTTTTAAAACGCCGACACCACGTCCCGACTGGCCATCTAGCTTGATGTAGCGGCTGATTTCTGACACATCAATTTTGGCAAAATCTGTATAAATTTGACCCGACCATGCTTTGACATTGCCTTTATCCCCGGACAACAGCGATTGCGTAAACAGCCCACGCACTGAAAACCTATCCCCCCAAACAGCTGGCGGCGTAGCATCTAACCGCAGCTCATGCTTGTTCAACGGGTTGCGCGACACAAAATCGACTTGACTTAGCGTCAGCGGCGGCGGCACGCCCAAAGCGCCGTTGGGCATTTCATCCACCCAATGCACCACGCCATTGCGAATAGCGAACTCTGGCTGCGAAAAAAACCAATCTGCACCGCCACCCGTGTTTCTGTCGTCTTTAGAAAAATCCAAACCTGCAATGGTTAATTTGCCCTGTGCATCGCGTCGAATGTTCAATTCTGGCGATTCGATCAAAATTTGTTCTACGTTCAATCGCAGCAAAGATGCTGGCGACACTGACGCCAAAATACGCGGCAACTTCAAGGCTTCGCGACCCGTAGAGTCCAACAAAGCAATGTCTTTGAGCTCGAACGAGGGAATAATGCCGACCGACTTGGCTGAAATTTCACCAATTTTGACGGGAACACCCAGCACTTTGCTGGCCTCAATTTCCAGCCGCGGGCGAAGTTCGCCAATACGAGGCACAATCATCCAATGCAATGCCATCCAAGCCAGCCCGAACATCAACCACGCAGCCACAGCCAAGCCCAGCAGCAGCTTGCTCAGCGCGGCGGAGATTTTCCAAAATTTCAGGGAAACTTGATCAGATTGATTCATACATGGCAGTCCACAATTATGACTGCTCGCTTTGGTCATAGTTCCTAATATGTTTTCTTAATATGTCGAACTTACTTAGGTTTGCCCATTATTCACGGTTCTTTCAGCGCATTGACAGGCGTTACACGGATTATTTAGCCGAACTAGCGCCAGGTGAGCCGCAGCGCGCTGCGATGCAAAGTACCTTTGATGCCCTGCGACAGCAAGGCCTAGATACCAGCGCGGCGTTGCGCATTTTGCGGCAATTGGTCATGCACAGGCTCATCCAATTGGATTGCGAGCAGCATGCCGCCCTGCGCGTGGTTACCCATGCGGTGACTGATTTGGCAGAATTGGCCCTTGAAATAGCTTTAAAAACCGCTTACGAAGAGCTTGATGCTTTGCACGGACAGCCAGTCAACGCGCAGATGTGGGTTGTTGGCATGGGCAAGCTGGGTGCGCGTGAGCTCAATGTTTCAAGCGATATTGACTTGATCTACGTGTACGACCAGGACGGTGAAACGATTGGCAACACTGAGGGTCGCAACAAAATCTCGCACCATGAGTATTTTGCCAAAGCAGTCAAAATCGTCTACGACTTGGTGGGTGCAACCACAGAGCATGGCTTCGTCTTTCGGGTCGATTTAGCGCTGCGTCCGCATGGCAATTCTGGGCCTGCGGCAATTTCTTTGTCTGGGTTAGAGCAATATTTGCAAGTTCAAGGTCGTGAGTGGGAGCGTTTTGCGTGGCTAAAAAGCCGAGTTGTTGCACCGCAAAGCAGTATTCGTCACGATTCCGGCAACAGCTCCGCCAAAGCGTTACGCGATGTTGTCTTGCCATTTGTATTCAGAAAATACCTGGATTACAACGTTTTTGAGTCGTTGCGCACGCTGCACCGCCAGATTCGTCAAGAATCTGCCCGCCGCAGCGCTGGCCGGCCTGAGCGGGCGAATGATGTCAAACTCTCGCGTGGCGGTATCCGCGAGATTGAATTTACCGTGCAACTGCTGCAAGTGGTGCGCGGCGGCCAATACCCTGAACTGCGCAGACGCCCCACGTTGGACGCCCTGCAGCGCGTTGCTCACGCCGGCTTGATGCCGCAAACCACCGCTGATGCCTTGTCCAAAGCCTATGAATTTTTACGCCGTGTGGAGCACCGCATTCAATACCTAGACGACCAGCAAACCCACGCCATGCCCACGCAAGACGCTGATTTGCAGTGGATTGCGCAAAGCATGGGCTACAAAGAGTGCGACAGCGACAGCTGCGCGTTTTTGACCGATTTAGATGCCCACCGCGAACTGGTGGCAAATGAGTTTGACAAACTTTTAGGCGGTTTTCAGCAAACCAGCTCAAATTTAAAAGACTGCGGCACGCAGGAATGCAAGGTTTGCCCCTCCCCTTCAAGTTCATCTTCAAGTTCATCAACACCGTCCTTAGCGTCAACCTCTGCTGAAAACCACCCAAATGCAGCCTTTGACAAACGCGTTACCGAGCTTGCCGAGCACCCGCGCGTGCTGAGTCTGCGCGAAGACGCCCGAGGTCGCCTGATGCGCCTTGTAGAACGCACCAACACCTGGCTGCAAAGCGGTCGCGTCACCGAGCTTGCCGCCCTGCGTAGTGCTGATTTTTTAGAGCCACTCCTACGTCGCGAAAGCTACCTGGCATTGCTGTGGGAGCGCCCCGTGGTGCACGAACGCCTGCTCAAACTCCTAGGCAGCGCCCGCTGGCCAGCCAAGTATTTGCTGCAACACCCCGGCGTGATGGACGAACTGGCGGGTGACGCGTGGTTGACCGAGCGTTTTAACCCGCCAGAATTTGAAGCCGAACTGGCGCTACGTATCAAATCGTTGAAATCCACGGGCGAAGACGATGTAGAAACCCTGCTAAACCTGCTGCGCCGTGCCCACCACGCAGAGCTGTTTCGCACCCTGGCACGTGATATTGAAGGTCAACTCACTGTTGAGCAAGTGGCTGATGACCTGAGCGCGCTGGCAGACACCGTGCTGCGCGTCACCGTGGCTTGGTGTTGGGAGCGGCACAAAAACAAACACTTGGATTACCCCCAAATCGCCATCATCGGCTATGGCAAATTGGGTGGCAAAGAGCTGGGCTACGGCAGCGACTTGGACATCGTCTTCATTTACGAAGACATCGATGAAAATGCTGGTGAAATATACAGCTCATTTGTGCGCAAACTCATCACCTGGTTGGACACCAAGACCTCAGAAGGCGATTTGTTCGAAATCGACACCGCCCTGCGCCCCAACGGCAATTCCGGCCTGTTGGTGACTAGCTTTGCGGCATTCTCAGACTACCAAGAAAAGCGCGGCAGCAACACCGCATGGACTTGGGAACACCAAGCCATGACCCGCGCCCGATTCGTCGCGGGCTACGAACCCTTACGCGCCAAGTTCGACCAAGTCCGCCAAAACGTCATCTCTGCCCCGCGCGATTTACCCGCTTTGAAGCAAGAAATCATCGCCATGCGCGACAAAGTCCGCGCTGCGCATGTTGTCAAAGCTGATTTATTCGACGTGAAACACAGCCCCGGCGGCATGCTAGACGCCGAATTCGCTGTGCAATACCTCGTTTTAGCCCACAGCGCCGTCCACCCCGAACTGCAACCCAACCTAGGCAACATCGCCCTGATGCAACGCGCTGAAGCCGTCGGCTTGCTCCCAGCCGGCATAGGCGAAGCCGCAGCCACCGCCTACCGCAACCTGCGCCACGCCCAACACGTAGCCCGCCTGGACGAAGCGCCTACGCAAGTGTCGGGTGCTGAAATGCAGGTGGAAATGGACGCGATGTTAGAGCTTTGGGATGCGGTTTTTGCTATATAATTTATAGCTAATAAAGCAATAAATACGCCGGCTAGAGGCATATTTACCCCTCTAAACTCAATATTCTACGAATTTGAACGAATTTTAGCCACCAACGCTGTCGTCGAATACCCCGCCACAAACGGCAACGCCAGCGCTTTGCCGCCGTAGCTTTCTACCAACTGCGCTTCTTTCAACTTGGCCATGTCGTAATCGCCGCCTTTGACGATGACATCTGGGCGCAGCTCGTTGATGATTTCCAGCGGGGTGTCTTCATCGAACCACGTGACGAGGCTGACGGATTCGAGGGCAGCTATCAGCGTCGCCCGGTCAGCTTCGTTGTTGAGCGGCCTGTCTGGGCCTTTGCCCAGGCGTTTGGCGGAGGCGTCGGTGTTCAATGCAACGACCAAGCTGCCACCCAAAGCCCTCGCTTGCGCGAGGTAGGTAACGTGGCCTGCGTGCAGGACATCAAACACGCCGTTGGTGAACACGACAGGCTGCGGTAGGGCTTTGACGCGGGCTTTAGCGTCTTGACGGGAAGTGATTTTGTCTAGGAACGACAAATTTGGGTCAAACCGGAACAGTATCCATAAAGCTCTGCTTTTGCATCAGCTTTTCTTGCAATTTAGCCAGATTGGGATGCGTGTCGCGCCAATCGATCTTGGGGAAGCGGAAATCAAGGTAGCCCAACGCGCTGCCAACGGCGATGTCGGACAGGGTGAGGTGGATGCCGGAACAGAAGGGCTTGTCACCCAAGCCCGTGCTCATGGCTTTCAAACTGTCGTGTATTTTGCCCATTTGGCGATCTATCCATGCTTGGCTGCGCTGCTCTTCTGTGCGACCAGCCCAAGTGGCTTCTAGGCGTGCCAAGATGGCGGCGTCCAGCAGGCCATCGGCCAAGGCTTCCCAAGTTTTGACCTCGGCGCGCTCGCGGCCAGAGGCAGGAATCAGCTTGCCCACAGGGGACAAAATATCGAGATATTCGACGATGACGCGTGAGTCAAACAGTGCCTCGCCCGCATCCAAAATCAAGCATGGCACTTTGCCCAGCGGGTTGGCGTGGTTGATGGTCGTGTCCGCAGACCACACGTTTTCTTCTACAAACGTGTACTCAAGTTTCTTTTCAGCCATCACGATGCGTACTTTACGCACATAGGGGCTGGTGGTTGCACCAATCAGTTTTAACATTCAGTTCAATATATAGTCTTTATGGTCTTCATTCTATAGTGCGGCTCCGCATATTTTCTTGACCCAGAACAGGTGTTGTTTTTTTGTCAGGGATTTCCCGTATTTCAGAGCCGCTCAGCACCTACAATTGGGGGATGAACCCGTCTACCAATTCCCTTACTTCCCCCACTTCATCGATTTCCGTCCTCTCTGAACTCACCGCCATCTCTCCCTTAGACGGTCGCTACGCCAAAAAACTGGCTAATCTTCGCCCCCTGATGAGCGAATTTGGCTACATGCAGCGCCGCGTGCAGGTAGAAATCACCTGGTTTGTCGCTTTGAGCGACGCCGGCTTTGCTGAATTCAAGCCGCTCAGCTTGGAGGCGCGCGCTCACTTGGTCGGCATCATGGCTAACTTCTCTGAAGCCGACGCCCAAGCCATCAAAGACATTGAAAAAATCACCAACCACGACGTGAAAGCGGTGGAATACTGGCTGGCGGGCTATTTTGCCGGCGCTGGAGAAAATAAGTCATGGGTTAAAGGCCAGTTTGACGCTCTGCCCGAGCTGCATGCCATGCGCGGTTTCATCCACTTTGCCTGCACCTCTGAGGACATCAACAATACCAGCCATGCCCTGCAGCTCAAAGGCGCACGCGACGCAGTCATATTACCTGCCGTGGATGGCATCATCGCCAAGCTGCGCGAGATGGCGCACAACTTTGCCCATGTGCCGATGCTGAGCCGCACCCACGGCCAAACCGCCAGCCCTACCACCGTGGGCAAGGAAGTAGCCAATGTGCTGGTGCGCCTCGTCAAAGCGCGCGAGAACATCGCCAAGGTCCATTTGATGGCCAAAATGAACGGCGCGGTGGGCAACTACAACGCGCATTTGTCGGCTTGGCCTGATTTTGACTGGGAAGCTTTTAGCCAAGGCGTGGTCGAACGCCCTGAACCTACGGCTGGCTCCACGGGTGCCTTCGGCTTGGGTTTGACCTTCCAACCCTACAGCATCCAGATCGAGCCGCACGACTACATGGCCGAGCTGTACGATGCGGTCGCCCGCGCCAACACGATTTTGATCGACTGGAGCCGCGACGTCTGGGGTTATGTGAGCCTGGGCTACTTCAAACAGCGCCTGAAAGCCGGCGAGATTGGCTCGTCAACCATGCCGCACAAGGTCAACCCGATTGATTTCGAGAACGCCGAAGGCAATCTGGGTCTGGCGAATGCGCTCTTGCGCCACCTGTCTGAGAAGCTACCTATCTCCCGCTGGCAGCGCGATTTGACCGACTCCACCGTGCTGCGCAACATGGGCGTGGCGCTGGGTTATGCAGCGCTGGCCTACAGCTCGCTGATGACCGGTTTGAACAAACTCGAACTCAATGAACAAGCGCTAGCCGATGATCTGGACAGTGCATGGGAAGTGCTGGCCGAGCCGATCCAGACCGTGATGCGCCGCTACAGCGTGCCCGAAGCCTACGAAAAACTCAAAGCCGCCACCCGTGGCAACACCGTGACCAAGGAAGATTTGCACACGCTGATCAAGGCCTTGGAAATCCCCGAAGCCGAAAAAACCCGCCTGCTGGCCATGACACCGGGCAGCTATGTGGGTAAAGCGGCTGAATTGGCGAAAAGAGCTTAATTTTGGCCATCAAATCCACCATTTTTAAGGCCAGCTTGTCGATTGCGGACATTGACCACAACTACTACGCTGACCACCAGTTCACCCTCGCCCGCCACCCCAGCGAGACGGATGAGCGCATGATGATCCGTCTCGTTGCTATGGCTTTGCAAGCACACCAGCTGCAAACTGTCTGCGGCGGCGACGGCACGCTGGCGTTTGGCGCGGGATTGTCGAACCCAGACGAGCCGGACGTCTGGCTGCGCGACTTCACCCAAGCGACCCGGTTGTGGATTGAAGTGGGTGCACCTGAAGAAAAGCCGATTTTGCGCGCCTGTGGCAAGTCGGACTCCATGATGGTCTATTGCTTCAACCACGCCGCCGAGATCTGGTGGAAAGCCATGGAAAACAAGGTCAGCCGCGCTAAAAACCTGCAGGTCTGGCGTGTGCCGACCCTGCAATCGCAAGAACTTGCCAAACTCGCCACCCGCAGCATGCAGCTGCAGGCGACGATTCAAGAAGGTGCGCTGATGATGAGCGATGGCGCGAACATGGTGGATGTGGAGTGTGTGCGCTGGTTGTAAATTAATTTTAAAATAGTTAAAATTACTATACTTTTAATAGCTATTTAGGCAATAAATACGCTGGCTAGAGGCATATTTTAATCAGAAAATTACTGGATCTGCTCCGCCCTGTAAAACCCCGAGCTAACCAGTACTTGCTTGATATTGGCAGCGTCAACCAATACGGGTTTTAGCAAGAATGATGGCACGACTTTGACCCCGTTGTTGTACGTTTTGTTGTCATTCACTGTGGGCGCTTTGCCTTGAATCAAGGCTTCTGCCATTTGGGCGGTGACGCGGGCCAGTTCGCGGGTGTCTTTGAAAATGGTGGACGACTGCTGGCCGCGCAGCACCGATTTGGTGGCGGGTATATCTGCGTCTTGACCTGTAATCACTGGCATGGGGTTGCCAGCTTGCCCATAGCCCGCTTTGGCAAAACCAGTGATCAACTCGGCGGCAATGCCGTCATTGGGGGCCAGCACAGCATCCAAGCGCAGCTTTGAATAATACTTTGGCAGCAAAACACTCAAACGCGCTTTGGCGATGGCGCCGTTCCAGCCTTTGGTGGAGACGTTGTTCATGCCCTCTTGGCCAGATTCAATGACCAGTTGTTTTTTATCGATATACGGCTTGAGCACAGACATCGCACCGTCGTAAAAGAAAAAGGCGTTGTTATCGTCTGGCGAGCCGGCAAACAACTCAATGCGAAACGGGCCTTTGCCGGCGGCGAGCTCCAAGCGTTTCACGATGTCCGCGCCTTGTTTCACGCCGACATCAAAATTGTCAAACGTGGCGTAGTAGTCCACATTGGCACTGTCACGAATCAAGCGGTCATAGGATATGACCTTGATTTTCTTCTCGCCGGCTTTTTTCAAAACCTCGGTCAACTTTTTGCCGTCGACAGCGGCAATAACGAGCACTTTCGCGCCTTTTTTGATCATGCCTTCAATTTGCGCAATTTGCATGTCTGCACCACCGCTGGCGTATTGCAAATCAGACGCCAGGTTGACCTTGTTCAGCTCCCGCATGATGGACAAGCCGTCGTTCACCCAGCGCATGTTGCTGAATTCTGGCATGGACACACCGACTGCGATTTGCTCTTGCGCCAAGCTAGTGCTGCAAAAAGCAATGCAAGCGACTGAAGCCACCATTTTTAATTTTGAAAATACCATGTTTGCCTTTTTTTGTCGTGGTTCAATAGTTTTGCACTTTGTTCAATCAATGAACTAAGTGTTAACTAATTGTCTACAAACAAACAAAGCAAAAAATCAGGACATACCCTTGCGTTTACAAATTAACGGGTCGGTTACGCTCTGCCGCCCGCTAATAAGTTCATTTTCTACCCACGCAAGGCTCAAACCCGCCTGATCCGCCACCCAGGGCGTAACCGATACCAAAACCGCCCGCTTTGGTCGAGCCTGATACGCCACCGCCAACCTTGATGGACAAGCGCTCTGTGATGCGCGTTGCCAAGCCGATGGCAAAGCCGTTCTCGCTGCCCGATTTGGCAACCCCCGCGCCTACATAAACCAAGCCGCATTCGCCTGTCGTTGGCAGCGGCATAAAGGCCGTTGCCATGGCGATAGCTGTAAGTTGAGCTGCTTTGCGGTCAACATCGGCCAGCTGTGACAAGGTGGCTGAATTCGGCGCTGAATCACCCTTGTCTCCTTTGTCGCCCTTGTCCCCCTTCAAACCATCAGCACCATTGGTTCCGTTTGCGCCAGTGCCACCATTGGCTCCGTTTGCGCCAGTGCCACCGTTGGCTCCGTTCACCCCAGCCACACCCTGAATTCCTTGAGCACCAGTAGCTCCGTTCGTTCCATTGGTTCCGTTCGTTCCATTGGTTCCGTTCGTTCCGCTGGTTCCGTTCGTTCCGCTGGTTCCTGCTGCACCTTGAGCGCCAGTTGCTCCCGTCGCTCCAGTTGCTCCGGTTGCACCTCGCGGCCCTGTTGCACCTGCTGGACCCATCGGCCCTGTTGCACCTGTTGGTCCTGTTGGACCCATCGGCCCTGTTGCACCTGTTGGTCCTGCAGATCCTGCAGGTCCTGTGGCTCCTGTATCACCAGTATGCCCACGTGTCCCTGGAGTGCCCGGAGGGCCGTCATCATTGCCACTGGCTGAGGCTGCTGTTGCGTGCAGCACCCCCATCACCAGCACGGCACTAGGTGCTAGATAAGCGCCTGACAGCATCAAAGACGCCAGTAATGCGCTGTGGATACGATTTGTCGGTTTCTGAATGCGATGTGTCATTGCAGCTCTCCTCGGAGGTATTGAATTTGTAACATTTCTAGCTTCAAAACCGCAGAAAAAGAAGATTTGTGTACTTTTTAAGTCACATACTTCCAAAATTAATGCTGTTTGTACTTATTTTGTTGACATTTGTCACAATGAGCAATACCCATTTTTTTGAGCATTAAAAGTGTCAAATCCACCCAAAATTAGCTACAGAAAAGATAGCGAAACGGGTTTTCTCACATTGGTGAATGTGTAGCTTTGTAAGTATTTAAGTAATTTTTAAGAGATGATTGTTAGGCGGTCACCCTATATGTTTCAATTTGTATTAAATGAAACAAAAAGAAACTGAACGTTCAAAATCTGAATCCGAAACAAATGCCGCCAGGCTTCATAAAAGTACTGACACTTTGAGATCAACAAATGATGAAAAACGATAAAAGCTATCAATAATATAGCAATATCTATAATGAATACTTTGGCTAGAGATGACCTGACTCATCAATTCGGCATTTGCGATCACTTAGGTGATGAAGCGCCTTCCGCAGCTCGCTCAGCATAGGTATTGAAACGCCAAGAGGTACTCTCCAGCGTGATGCGGTGCCAGGTGTCTCGCTTTTCTATGGGCGACATGCCTGGCCAGTGTTGCACTTCTTCAAAGGTGCGGCCACAACCTTTGCACATTTCGTCTCCTTGGCTGGTGGAGCAAATAGCAATGCAGGGTGTGTCTGGCGTGGTCTCATACCAAGCCAACCAAGCAGACATCGCTTTGGGTGGGAAACCCTCTGCTGCTGCGGTATCCTGGCGATAAAACACCATCAAGGCATAGACCGTTGCCAGCGCCCGCAATTCGGGGCACAGCGTCACGCCATCGGGTGACGGGCTTCTGCTGCGCCAGTAGTTGATGGCGGCTTCTATGTCGGTGATGTGCAGGACGGCTTTCACGGTTGAAACTCAAGAAAATGATGAAATTATATGTATAAATATTCAGTATACGTCATGATACCGCAAATTTTCAAAGCGTTCAATTGCCCTGAAAAGTAGTTTAAATCAAGTAACATAGCTCTATGAAACTTCTACTCAGATGGCTACTTCTAGCCGTCGCTCTTCTTTTTGTGGCTTATGTGTACGACGGCGTGTCGGTGCAAAGCTTCCAGTCTGCACTGCTTGCCGCATTTGTGATTGGCTTGCTCAACACCTTTGTGAAGCCAATTTTGGTGATTTTGACGCTGCCCGTCACTGTCATCACCGTTGGTTTGTTCCTCTTCGTCATCAACGCCTTGATGTTTTGGGGCGCTGCGTACCTGTTGGATGGTTTCAACGTGACTGGTTTTACCGCCGCGCTGGTGGGTTCGTTGATTTATTCGATATTTAGTTATTTGATCAACACAGCTGTGGACAGCTTGTTTTCCAAAAAATAGCAATGAACCAATGCATTTATAATAGCAATAGCAAACTAATCAATAAATACGCCGGCTAGAGCCTTATTTAGCAGCATCTTTTTCGTCTTTTATCTGCTGCCGCAGCAGCTCTTGCACCTGGCGGGTGCGCACATCGATGATGGACTCTTCCACATAGTCGCGCCCCGCTGAAGCTCCCCAGCTCCTGACCACATCTTGCGCAGCTTTAAAGCGGTCTATGGCGGCGGCGTAATCCAACAAAGCCACCTGCGCTTCAGCTTCAGCCCGTACGGCGCGTAAGTTTTGGCCAGTGGCTCGGTAAGCATTACCTAAAAGCTGCCAAGCGGGTGCGTCAGTTGGGTTTTTAGCGACCCAGGTCTGCAGGTTTTGCGTGGCTTGGCTGGCTAATTTGGCATCTTTTGCGGAAATTTGCACCTGTGACTGGGCGAACAACTCAGGCCGACTCAAACGCTGGCCTGTCGTTTGGATGGGCAGCAGCGTGAGGGCGGCTTCTGGATTGTTAGCAGCCAAATAGAGCTCAATTTCTATTAATTTTGCAGCTTTAGAAACAATGGAATCGCTGGCTATAGAACTATTTAGCCTGTCCTTTTGAACAGTTGCACGAGCAAAATCACGCAGCTTGATATTCGACAAAATAGCGGCGTACAAACTGGCGACTTGGTGCGCTTTGCTCAAGTTCAGAAACCCAGCCGCTTGCGGCTCTGCCGCCCACTGGCGCAGAACATCGATGCCTGGATCGGCCAACACACGGGCGCGGGCGGACATCATGGCGTGTTGCAGACTAGGCTCGGTTTGCGGGGCAAATTTGGCCATATGCTGCTGAATCAGCAAGCGCTGCTGCATGTCACCCATGCGTTCCGTCGTCATGGGGTGGCTGCGCAGGTAGGGGAAGTTGCCGCTGTCGCTGAGGCGGGCTGATTGCTGCAGCTTCTCGAACATGCCCACAAAGCCCTGCGGCGCGAAACCGGCAGGCTGCATCAGCCCCAGCCCGAGGCGATCCGCCTCTCGCTCCATATCACGCGAAAAGTTGAGCTGGCCTTGGATAGCCACGGCTTGTGAGCCGGCAACGACGGCATTCAGCGCATCGGGGTTGTTACGCGCCGCCACTGCGCCCAAAATCATCGCCGCAATCATCACCGGCGTTTGCCGCCCCTGCTGGGTGATAGAGCGCGAAATGTGCCGCTGGGTGACGTGGGTGAGCTCGTGTGCTAACACAGACGCCAGCTCATCCTGATTCGCCACCAGTCCAATCAGCCCCAAATGCACGCCAAAATAACCGCCTGGCAGTGCAAACGCGTTGACCGTGCGATCCCGCGCCAGCATGACGCGCCAAGCGAAACGTTCGTCCATTTCAGGCGTCAATTCGCCTTTGGCTCGGGCGGCTTTTAAGAGCGATTGCCAAATGCCATCCACATACTCGTTGAGCAGCGGGTCGTCCAAATAGTCGGGATCGCGATAGATTTGCTTGGCAATCGCGTCGCCCATACGCCGCTCAGCGCCTAGGGACAAGTCGCCGTCCTCGCCTACGCCCAAGAGTGGGGTCATGCCAGCGCGTTGGGCTGTGGCAGCCTGCCCTAGCGATAAACTCGGGCTAGCTAAACCTAAAAACAGCACGGTAGCAATAGCAAGGCTGTGTTTTTGAAAATAGGGTTGTTTGAATATTGATTTCACAGCCTTATGATAGCGTTCATGAGTATTAATTCCCCACAAAACACGTCTGGTTTCAACCCCTCTGGCAACACGTCAGGATTAACCCATTTCGACGCCCAAGGCCAGGCCCACATGGTCGATGTAGCAGCCAAAGCCGCCACCCACCGCATCGCAGTCGCCCAAGGCCGTATCACCATGCTGCCCGCCACGTTCGCCCTGATTGAAGCTGGAACGACTAAAAAAGGCGATGTGCTGGGCATCGCGCGGATTGCCGGTATTCAAGGCGCGAAGAAAACCAGCGATTTGATCCCGCTGTGTCATCCTCTGGCGTTAACCAGAGTTGCTATTGATTTTATAGCTGATGAGGCAATAAATACGCCGGCTAATGTCAAAAATGACACTCTAAGATCGATCATCTGTACCGCCACAGTAGAAACCGTCGGTCAAACCGGTGTAGAAATGGAAGCCCTGACCGCCGTGCAGGTCGCCCTGCTCACCATCTACGACATGTGCAAAGCCGTCGACCGTGGCATGACGATGACCGATGTGCGGGTGTTGGAGAAACATGGCGGCAAGTCGGGAAGTTATGTGAATCCGTAACTGTACCCGGCCTGTTCTAGCTAATTCTGCGCTTACTTTCGAGCCAAAACCGCCTTCAAAGCCACCCCGGTGTGGGTTTTCAGCTTGACCACACCTTCGGGCGTCGTTGCCGCTACCACCTGACCGCCGGCTTTACCGCCGTCGGGGCCGAGGTCGATGACCCAATCGGCTTCGGCGATGACGTCCAGATCATGCTCGATCACCACCACGCTGTGGCCGCCATTGACCAGGCGGTGCAGCACATGGATGAGTTTTTCAACGTCGGCCATGTGCAAGCCCACCGTCGGCTCGTCCAGCACATACAGGGTGTGCGGGGGTTTTTGGCCACGGCGGGTGATGTCGTCGCGCACTTTGCTCAGTTCCGTCACCAGCTTGATGCGCTGCGCCTCGCCGCCGCTGAGGGTGGGTGACGGTTGGCCCAGCGTCAAATAACCCAGCCCTACGTCTTTGAGCAGCTGCAGCGGGTGGCTGATGTTGGGCATGGCGGCGAAGAAGTCCACCGCTTCGTCCACTTCCATCTGCAGTACGTCG